>CAZBOY010000001.1:0-58772 GCA_964493655.1 Candidatus Woesearchaeota archaeon
GAATTGATAAAGAGGGTTTTGTTATTTATATTTGGAATCCTGAATTAATACAAAAATTCTTAAACAAAAAAAGATATTAATCTTTATGGGGTTGATTAAACGTGCTGATGAAGTTATTTTTGCAGATGATAAAATTGAAGAGGCATTTAATTTATTGTCTGAAAAAGATTGGTTGAAGAAGGCAATCAAAAGGGTTATTGAAATTTTAAAATATAATGTTTTTTCTGGGGAAAAATAAGAAAAGAATTAATTCCAAAGGAATATATTCAAAAATACAATATTGATAATTTATTTTGGTATAGGCTTCCGAAAGGTTGGAGATTAATTTATTCTGTTGCAGGAGATAATATTAAGGTTCTTGCAATTATAATTGAATATTTTGATCATAAAAATTATGAAAGAAGGTTTAAATATTAAACAACATAAACAAAATTCATTAACCAAAAATATAAATAGTTGTATTGTTAATAATAATTATGGCTGTTAGGAAGACTAAATTAGAACCAGGAGATATTGAGAAGATGTTAAGGGGGGAAGGATTAGAGATTCAAGGAGATTCATCTGTAGGGGGGGTTCGCTATGAAGAATGTAATTCTTGTGGAGGTAGGGTTGAAAGAACTCAGGGCGGGGGAGTTGTTCTTGAAAAATGTTCTAAATGTGGAGCACCTTATCATCGTCAGACATATGCTTAAATGTGAGATTAATGAATAGGCTAGCTACTCTAAATCAACCTTGAGACATTACTAAATTTTAATTAATATAATCTGCGACGAAGTCGCCTAGATGTGCCTTAGCACTGAACTTAAAAAATTCACCAATCAAAAGTAGTAAGAAGAGTTTATAAGAAATAATGACGACAAAGTTAAAATGAGGTGTGTAGCTATCTTGCTCTTAGCAGTTGTGTTTTTATCTTCTTTTGTTTATGCTGGGGTTTATATTAATGAGGTTGAAGCGAATCCTGAAGGAAGCGAGACTAATGAATGGGTTGAACTTTATAATTCAGGAAATGTTGATATTGATTTAAGTGAATGGAAAATAATTGATGTCGGAGGAATTGAAGATGTTATTCCTTTTGGAACAATTATTCTAACAAAAGGTTTTTGGGTTTTTACAGAAGATATTTCTTCATTAAGTATAGATAACTCAAATGAACAAATAACCTTAAAAGATAAAACTGGAGAAATTATTGACATAACCCCCTTACTTAATGATGGGGGGGATGATAATAACACAAATCAACGAATCCCCGACGGAGTAGATAATTGGGAATTTAAAGAACAAACAAAAGGCAAATCAAACTCACCCCAAGAAAGCACAATAAGTTTTTCTTTATCTCCATTGATTTTTGGAAGTGTGAGCCAAGGGGGTTCGGTTATTAAAAATTCAGTAATAACATTACATGAACCAAATAATGTTGATTTATCTTTTGAGATAAGTTTAGAAGAAGGAAGTATTTTTGAAAATCTTTTTTTTGATTTAAATGGCGACGATGTTTCTTCAGATGATGAACAATTAGATGAAACTCTTAATTATGATGTTGATGATTTAGAAGGAGAGTTTGAGATTAATTTGCCTGTGAGATTGAATATTCCTTTTGGCAGTGTTGCTGGAAAACATAATGGAAAAATTACATATACTGCAACTGAAAAAATATAATTCATCAACTAAAAGTAGTAAGAAGAGTTTATAAAAAATAAAACAATAAAAAAGTATTCCAATATTATACAATATTGAAAGGGGGTAAAAGGTAAAATAAAATGAAAAAAATTTTAGTTTTTTTGGTTATGTTTGGGTTGATGTTTGGGTTGGTTGGGGCGGTTGATACAACTGCTATTACAACTTCTCGTTCTGCATCTGGTTTTGCTTTATCTCAGATTTCAGATGTCTGGGCAAATGGGGGTTCAAATTCTGCGAGATTATTTGCAGCATTAATAACTGGGCCAACAAATGAGGGAAGAGTTAGAATTGATTTTAATGAAGTGGTAACTTTGAATGATATTGAAAATATTTCCTGGATGCAATATGTAACAGAAGGTTATGCTTCTCATCTTGATTTATTTTTAGATATAGATTTTGATGGTGATGCCGACGAATCTTTAAATTTTGAATATGATAAGGTTGCTCATCCTTCAGATCAATCAGTTGGAACTATGAATTATGCAAGAGATTCCTGGATAAATACTTTTGACGATAAAGGGATTATTAATAATGGAGCACGTGCATGGTTAAATTCTGGAAGTCCAGGTTGTGGAAATAATGCCTATGATTGTGGAGGATTTATAGATGGATTGTTATCTGAATGGAAAGCTGGAACTGCAGACGATTTAAGAATAAATGGTTCTACACGAGTTCTTGGATTTGAAATTGAAGTAGATGGTTGGATTGTAGAATCAGAAGCATATATAGATGATATTGTGATTAATGGAGTAGTTGTCGAAGCTTTTGAAGAATCACAAATTATAGAAGTAGATATTGATGAAGATATTTCTCTTTCAATAAGTCCTTCTACACTTGATTTTGGTGTTTTGAAAGCAGGAACAATTGATAATCCTGGTCAAAATATTATTTTTGATGCAACAGGAAGTAACACCGATGTTACTGTTGAAGTTCAAGGTGTAACTGGTTTTCCTTTTGAAACTGGATTAAAGTTTAATAGTCTTGTTCCAATAGGACAATCTGAAACTTTAAATTGTGTTGTTGTTGGTACTGCTTGTACATATAGTTCAGTAGAATGGACAACATCATTAACAATTCCAGCAGGAACTGTTTCAATGAATTATCAGGGAACTGTTGTTTACTTAGTTACTGGACCAACACCTTAAAATGAAAAACTTATTTATTATTTTTTTAATTATAATGATGGTGGGGCTAGCTGGGGCTAGTGGATTCTCACCATCAAGTTTAGTTTTTAATCTTGAACCAAATCAAGAAGAATGTCAGATGATAATTATAACTTCTGCTTCAGAAACAATTTCTGTTAATGACTATTGGGCTGAAAATGAAAATGTGACTTGGAAAGTTAGTTTATTTAATTCAAGTGCAGGAGAACATAATTTGAATATTATTTATGATAACTCCTTGGGGGAAGGGGAGAGAGAATTACAAGTTTGTCTTTCTGGTTCTGAATTAGGAGAGTATCATGGAGTTATAATAATGAAAGAAGAACAGCAGGGAAATTCTGTTGTTCAAATGGGGGTTTGGTTGAAGGTTGTTATTGAAGAAGTTGAGGAGATAGTTGAAGAACCTGTGGTTAATAATGAGGGTTCTGGAGGGAGGACTTCTCAAACTATATTTATCCCAAAGGAAAATACAACAGTTGAAACTAGTGGGGATTTAGAAAATCTTGATGAAGTAGAATCTGAAAGTTCGGATATTGAAAGTTCTGAAGAAGAATTTAAATCTGGGATTACTGGGGCGGCGGTGGGTTTGTTAGATAGTAAAGGCTCTGTTGCAATTATTAGTTTAGTTGTTTTAGTTGTGATTGCAGTTGGAGTTTATGTAAGGAGAAATAAATGAAGAAAATATTATTAATATCTTTTGGAATAATCCTAATTAGTTTGCTCTTTGCTTCAGCATTAGGAAAACATCAAAATGTTTATGTTTATGTTGCAAATGAAACACATGTTCAGAATGAAACATTTCCAAGCTGTGCATTTGCATCTGACAACCTAACACTAAGTTCAAATATAATCTGGGGTGAGTGCACTCAAGAAGTGTGGGCAAGTGTAAAAATTGGCTCGCAAGATGGGGAAAACTTCACAGCAACTATAGATGGGGGAAATAAATATTATGTAATAATCCCTCCTAATTTTTCAAATTCCGGAACAAATTTAATTTTTCAATTTTTTGCAAAAGATTGCTTCAACTTTACATATAATGGAAGCGAGAATTCTTTTTACATAAGGAATAATACAAAATTAAATGTTAATCCTGAAAACCCAGATGGACTAAATAACTGGTATGTTAACGAACCGATATTTTCTTTAGAAAAAGATGAATCTGGAAATGATAGTTATTATCAATGGGATTCTACAGGACCTATTCCATATAGTTCTCCTTTTGGTTTAGAAGATATTCCAAACTCCCCACCAAAAGAATCTGCAGGAACCCTAGAATTAAATTGGTGGACAGATTTTGGTGAGTGTGGAAACGAAAGTAAACAAACTAAAGTTTTTTATGTTGATTTAATCAATCCTCAAATTGATAATATTTTTCCCTTAGGAAATTTAATTAATAATCTTAATCCAGTTATCTCTGCTTATTTAGACGAAGTTTATGAAAGTAATTCAGGGATTAATAGAGACAGTGTTGTAATGAAACTTGATGGTGTGGAGGTTTCTGCAATTGTTGAAAAGCAAGGTTCTATTGATGCAGTCGTTAGTTATCAAACAGAAGAACTATCCCAAGGAATTCATGGGGTAGAGATTTATGTTGAAGATAATGCCGGCAGAATAAATCAAACATCCTGGGAATTTTTTGTTATCTTAACCCCAATTTATGACTTGCAGATTTTTTCACCAGTAGAAGATATCTATGATTCAAAAAGAATCCAGTTTAACATAAGTTCTGAAAAAGAATTAGATTTAATTGAATATATTGATTGGTCTTCTAATAATCCGCGATGGAAAAGATTATGCTCTGATTGTGATGAATATGGATATGATAAAGCAAGAACTAAAACTTTTACAGACGGAGAGCATAGTATAACAATTAGAACAATAGATTTGTTTGAGCAGATAAATGAAAAAAATATAAGTTTTTTTATTGATTCCAGAGCACCAAGAGTCTCAAAAACAGAACCAAAGAGAGGATTTGCTTCTGGCTTGTTTGAAATTGAGTTTGAAGAAGATAATCCTAAAGAGATGTGGTTAAATTATGGAAATAGTTTTGGGGAGGGTTATAGAAATGCTGAAGTTGATTTGAGTGAGTGTGTTATGGATAGAAGATATACTCAGTGTAATATCACAGTGAACTTATCAGATTATGATGGGCAAGAGATTGAGTATTGGTTTAATATTAGTGATAAGGCGGGGAATACAGATGAATCAAGGCATGAAGATTTAGATGTTGATGTTTCATTTCCAAAAATTAATAATCTTACTTATGAAATAGATGGTAAATCTGTTTATTTTATTATTAATATTACTGAACCATATTTAGATGAGGTTAGTTACTTTTATCATGATGGCCAAGGAAGAGAAAGAAGATTATGTTCTAGATTAAAAGAGGGAATTTGCGAGAAAAAAGTATCTTTTGGAGAAGGTTATCATAATATCACAATTAATGTTATTGATGAAGTTGAGAATAAGGTTAGTGAGAATGTTTCATTATTTATTGATTCAAAACCCCCAAGAATCTCAAAAACAGAACCAAAGAGAAATCAAGTTACAAATGGCTCTGACTTTTTGATAAAATATACAGAGGATAATCTAAAAGAAGTTTCAATTAGTTTTAATCCTGAAACTCCCTTAGAGCAATGTGATGAATCTGGAAGAAATGTGGAGTGTTTATTTGATTTAAATTTAAATGCTTATGACGGAGAGTGGGTTGAATACTGGTTTAATGTTTCTGATGAGGTTAATACTGTTGGTTCAAGAATCACAAGAGTTTTTGTTGATACAACATCTCCTGAATTGAATTTGATTATGCCTTTGGGGGAAGTTTATGGTACAAGAAGAATTAATTTTATGATAGATGTAAGTGAAGAGGTTAAACTTGAATATAGGGATGAAAAAGATAGCAACCCAAGATGGAGAACTTTATGCACAAGATGTGAGGAATATGGAATCTCAAGAACAAAAACAAAATCCTTTAAAAAAGGAGAACATGAATTAATAATTCGGGCAAGTGATAAAGCAGGGAACACTGACGAAGAGATAATTAATTTTGAAGTTGACTATTAGAAATTAGGAAGATTGAAAGGACAGAAAACCTTAAAAAGCATTGTTTCATAATTGGTACATATGGTTCAAAATAAAAACATAGAGTTAGAGATAATTTTAAATCTTATAAAAGATAAATCTCATTTAAGAGAAATCTCCAGGTCTATTGGAAAACCCCCTTCAACAGTTTTGAGAAATCTTAATGAACTTGTAAAAGAAAATATTATTGATTATCGGCAAGAAGGTAAAAATAAAATCTTTTTTATAAAAAATAATTTAAAATCTAAAAATTATGTTTATTCTGCAGAAATTTATAAGCTGAACAAATTGCTGAAAAAAAATCCTGAATTAGCTATAATCTTCGAGGACATAAAAAATTCTTTTTCAAAAGGCATGATAATTTTATTCGGCAGTTATGCCAAGGGAAACCCAAAAACAGATAGTGATATTGATGTATATTTAGAAACAGAGGATAATAAGATAAAAAATAAAATAAAAGAATTGAACCAGAAACTAAGTGTAAAAATTGGAGAGTTTGATTCAACTTCATTATTAATAAAAGAAATAATTAAGAATCATGTTATTGTGAGGGGGGTAGAGGAATATTATGAACAAAATAATTTTTTTAAAGAAACTTAAATATGCAGGAAAATTAGAACTTGTTGAACCTTCTGAAGAAATGAAATTGTCTTATTTGACCAAAGCTGAAAATTGTCTCAAATCTTCTAAGATTCTATTTCAAAATGAGCTTTATGAAAACTCCACATCAGAGGCATATTATTGCATTTATAATTCCTTACTTGCTTTGTTATTTAAAATAGGAATTAAATCTGAAAACCATTCTGCATCTATTTTCTTATTTGACAAACTATTTGATAATAAAGAATTGGTAAAAATAGTATTATGGGCAAAAAAAGAAAGAATAGATAAACAATATTATGTTGAAACTCAACAAATTCTCAAGGCAACAAAAGAATCTTGCAATGAAATGATCCTAAAGGCAGAAGATTTTCTGTTAAGATTAAGAGTTATTGTGAGTGAACTAAACAATGAAAAAATAATAGGGATTAGAAAACTTTTTGAGGAATTATTAGGGAATTAAATTTTTTCACCAAACAAAAGTAGTAAGAAGTATTTATAAAAAAAGGATGTGTAGTAAAAAAGAAAATGAAAAAGGTGATGGTTGTTTTCTTGCTTGGAATATTTTTAATCAGCTTGGTTTCTGCAACAAATGTGGCTTATGTTTTGCGAAATCCTGAAAGAGCTGATGCTGGATTTTTGAATGCTTTTAGTGAACTTGGGTTGAATGTTGATTTGATTAATGATGGGGATGTTAGGGTTACGGATTTTTCTGGTTATGATTTGATTTTTGTTGGCGACGAGAGATTGAGAAATGCTAAGTATCTTCCGATTGATTCTGTTTCAAATGTGATTGTAAATGGATATTATGGAAAATTATTTGGCTTGCTTGAAAAAGGTAGAATGTCAAAACTTGCTGCAAATCATCCTCTTAAAATTAAACAAAATGGCGACGTTGTAAAAGCATATACCACTGCAGAATATCGTGGGAGGAGAATAAATCTTCCTTATTATTTTATCCCAGAGAAATATAAAAAAGAAAACTCGCAATCAATTGCGACAACTTTTGTAGGATATAAAAAAGAGCTAGGGGATGTTATTTCTTATCTTGATGGGGATGTAAGAAAATGTTTTTTTGGAATAACTAAAACAAAATATTGGACAGAGGATTCCCGAGAATTGTTTAAAGATTGTGTTGGTTTTGCTATTAGTGGGGAGAATTCTGGAGATGACGACGATGAAATAGAAGATGGTATTCATGATGTAGAAATTGTAGAAGATTATGTAAATAGTGTGAATGGGATAAGGATTAAAAATGATGAAACCGGAGAATATTTGTTAGATGAGATTTCTTCTTTAATGTGTGGAGAAAAATATAAGGTTGATTTTAAGACTTTGAATGTTGGTGATTATACTGAAGATGTTTTAATTTCTGGGTCTGTTAATGGGTTTGAATGGGGTAGGACTAAAGAAGGGCTTGAATCTGGAAAATCAACAACAACTGGTTCAAAAACAATTACAATAAATGAAGATTTTCCAATTGGAACTTATACAATTGAGATTCAAGCATTAATTGAAGAAGATGTAACACCTGAAAATAATATTCGTTCTCGAGATGTTAATGTTGTTTGTCTTGCGAAAATGGATCAATAAGGATTTTATTAATCTTCAAAAGATTTCTGCTTAGGAGCTGACTAATTTAATCTTTATAGTGCCTGATGAAATTTTTCCATATCTTAAATAGGGTTGGGAAAAATTTCCGCAGAAGCTTCCTAAAGCATTATCACTAAAACTACATCGAGTATTTTGCCAATTCATAAACCCTAATTTTTATTAATAACTAACTTATCTTCAACTGGTTAGCTGACTGTTTTTTGTTGGTGGTTGTTGCGGAAATTTACCCTTATCTTATTTTTTGTTGGGGGTAAATTTCACCAGAGGTTTTGAAGAGCACTAAGCTTAATACTAACACAAAAAGATTTTTTAAATAATAAATCTCATAGAAAACTTTCCTTTAAACTTAGTCAGAAGGATTATTTATTTATTCAGTTTTTGGTCTTTTGGAGGGATGTCTTTGGGAGAATCATTAACTTGTGCTGTGGGTTAATTGGGTTAATTCATCGAAATTTAGTAGTGCTATAAATTTATATATGTAACTATTTCTAAATTAAAACAGAAAATGGAACTGACAAAGGAATTTATGATAAATAGTATTGAAAGGAGGTATAATAAATGAGAAAAATTTTAGTTTTATTGATGACTCTTAGTATTTTAACTTTGATGTTTTCTTTATCTAATGTTATTGCCTTAAGCCAAGGTTTAAGTGTTACAATTAAGGAGGATTTAAATGTTGTAATCACTCCTACAAATGTTGAATTTGGAGAAGTAACTGCAGGAAGTATAGATAATCTTGCTAAGAACGGAAACATTATTATTGACCCAACTGGAAGTAATGTTAAAACTATTTATGTTTATGTTTCTGTTGATGAAATAGAACCTTTTAAAACCGGGCTTAAGTTCGATGGAAGATTAGCAGATGGATTAAATTATGATTTGATATGCATAGAAAATCCATGGGAACACATTCCAAAAATTATTAAACCAACATTGGATGTTCCTTTAGGAGCATATGCAGGTACAATATCTGGGGTAGTTACTTATACAATTACTGGAAGTTCGCCACCAGTTCATACATAAAATGAAAACATTATTTTTTATTTTTTTAATTATAATGATGGTGGGGCTAGCTGGGGCTAGTGGATTCTCACCATCAAGTTTGGTTTTTAATCTTGGACCTAATCAAGAAGAATGCCAAATAATAACAATCACCTCTAATTCACTGACGATAAATGTGGATGATAAATGGGCTACTAATAGTGATGTTGAATGGAAAGTAAGTTTGTTTAATTCAAGTGCAGAAGAACATAATCTAAATATTAATTATGATAACTCCTTGGGGGAAGAGGAGAGAGAATTACAAGTTTGTCTTTCTGGTTCTGAATTAGGAGAATATCATGGAGTTATAATAATGAAAGAAGAACAGCAGGGAAATTCTGTTGTGCAAATGGGGGTTTGGTTGAAGGTTGTGGTTGCAGAAAATATTGATAAAAATATTGATAAAACAATTATCTTGGGGGTGCTCTTTATTTTAATTATGATATCTTTTTTGTTTTTGATTAAAAAGAAAAGTAAGGGTGTAAGTTATTTCATCAAAACCCAGTAGTAAGACATGTTTATATATAGAAAACTTCTAAAAAAACCAGTATGAAAAAGCAATTGGTATTTTTAATTTTAGGTTTGATTTTGATTAGTTCTGTTTCTGCTGCAGATGTTGCTTATATTTACAGAAGCTCTTCAATGGTTGACGACAATGTCTTAGATGTTTTTTCTGGTTTGCATTTAAGTGTTGATTTAATCAATGAAGATACTCTTCCAAAAGATTTTTCAAATTATAAATTTCTTTTTATTGGAGATGAGAGTTTCAGAAATGAAGAAAACATTCCGGTGGATAAATATCCTTCAATTATTACAAGTTATTCTTTTGGAAAAGAGTTTGGTTTAACTGATGCTGATGGGGTTTCAAAACTTGCGGCTAATTCTCCTCTCCAAGTAAAAAAAGATAATCAGGCAATTCAGGTTTATACTCAAGCAAAATATAGTTTAGGAGGTATTGCAATTCCTTATTATTTTTTAGATGATCATAATAAAGCTCCTCAGATGCAATCTGTTGCAAGAACTTATACTGGGATTAATCAAGAAAATGATTTCGGGGATGTAATTAGTTATGCTGGTCCAGGTGCAGATTTACTTAATGGAAATGAACTTGATAGTAAGCTGTGCTTTTTTGGAATAATTGAAAGTGACTACTGGACACCTGCTGCTCGTGAGTTGTTTGAAGATTGTGCTGGTTTTGTTGGAATAACTTGTGAGGGGGATAATGATTGTCCTGATGATGAAGAGCTAGACAAATTCTGTAGAAATGATGATGTTTATGTTGAAGTTGAAAAATATGATTGTAAAAACGACGGGACTTTTAATTCTGAGTGTGTTTCTAATACAGATGATGAACTAGAAAAGAATTGTGATTACTTTTGTTATGATGCTGAATGTGTAAGGTGTAATTTTGATTACAATTGTGACGACGGAAATATCCGGACTGAAGATAGTTGTGTAAATCCTAAGACAACACAGAGTTATTGTGAATATGGGGATATAACTTGTTTTAATGATAATGAATGCGACGATGAAAATAATTATACTAAAGATACTTGTTTAAGCCCTGGAACTGTGAACAGTGAATGTAAGCATGAAAACATAATTTGTTTTGAAAATGAAGATTGCAATGATGAAAATGATTATACAAAAGACCTATGTAGAAATCCCGGGACAGTTCAATCTCAATGTGAATATCAAGATATAGGTTGTCTTAATGATTTTGATTGTGAAGATAATAATGAAAGAACTTTTGATGAGTGTGTAAACCCTGGAACTTCAATCAGCGAATGTAGAAATACTGAAATGAATTGTTTGAATGATGCAGATTGTGGGATTACCGGATTTGTTGGAGAAGAATTCTGCAACCATAATAATGTTTGGAAAACAAAACAAATTGCTCTTTGTCATAATCCTGCGACAATCTTGAGCTCTTGTGCTATTGCTGTTTATCCTGAATTAATCCAAGATTGCGATGATGGAGATATTTATACTATTGATAGTTGTGTAGAAGATGGAATTGCTCATTGCGAGCATAAATTTTTAGAATGTTTAATAGATTCTGATTGCGACGAAGATTATTATACTAACTGGGAATTTTCTTGTGAACAGGACGATGTTATAAAAACAAGAGAGCTTCATGATTTTTTCTGTTGTTTTGGTGAATGTTCTTTTTGTCAAGATCCTTGTGAAATAAATCAGAATACTTGTAAGGAATCAATAACTCCTGAAACAGAGTTTGTTGCTAATTGTGAATATGGATGTGATGATGGTGAATGTTTGCAAGGATGTTATGAAGATTCTGATTGTGGAGAGGTTCATTATGGGGAAAGATATTGTGAAGGAAGCAGTTCTATTTTAGAAGAATTCACACCAACTTGTACTGAAGGTGAATGTGGAGAAGAATTAAATCTTATTACTAATATTTGTTTGTATGGATGTGATGATGGAAAATGTAATGAGCCAGAATGTTCTGTTGCTGAAGATTGCGGGGATGTTGTTGAATCTCTTGAATGTGTTGGAGATGATTTAGTTAAAACAATTACAACACCTATTTGTATTGAAGGTCTTTGTGGTGAAGAAACTTCTAATGAAACAACTTATTGTGAATATGGATGTGCAAATGACGAATGTATAGAGCCTCCAATTGAATGTAATGCAAATCTAGATTGTGGATTAAATCAATTTTTAAATCAGGAATTTTGCCAGAACAATGATGTGTTTGATAATTTTATAGTTTATAGTTGTGTAAATCCTGGACAAGTAAATAGTTATTGTGAAGAAGCGATTAATCCTCAATTAATTGAGGACTGCGGTGATGATTCTAATGGTGAGTGGGGAAATTATTGTAAGGGTGATGATGTTTGGAGAACAAGAGATAATATAGATAAGGGATGTGTTTCTGGAGAATGCTTTTCAGAAACAGTTGTTGAAGATGAATTTCTTGTTGCTTGTGAATATGGATGTGATAATGGAAGTTGTATTGAAGGAACTCATGATGTTGCTTTAGTTGATTTTACTAATTCTGTTAATGGAATCGGTATTCAAGATTTAGGAGGAAATTATATTTTAGGAAATACTGCAACATTGAATTGCAATCAAGAATATAAAATATGGATTGATGTTGAGAACAAAGGAGATTTTGGAGAAGCAGTTGAATTTGAAAGTTTTGTTGATGGCTTGTTATTTAATCATCTTCAGGTTGATAATCTTCTTCCACAAGAGAATAAATTAAAATATAGAACTGTTAATTTTTCATTAGAAGAAGGGGCTTATACAATCTCTGTTGAAGCTATTATAAACTCTGATGATAATTTAGAGAATAATCTTGTTCAGAGAAATATAGAAATTGTTTGTGAAGAACCACCAATTGTATGTGAAAGAGATTCTGACTGTGGAACAAACCAATGGATTGGGGATGCACTTTGTTCAAATAATGATGTTAACCAAAACTTTAAAGTTTTCACATGTTTAAATCCTGGAACAATTAATTCTCAATGTGTTGATCAGGTTGATTTGATTTTAAAAAATGATTGCGGTGATGATTCTAATGGTGAATGGGAAAACTATTGTAAAGCAGATGATGTTTGGAGAACAAGAGATAATATAGATAAAGGATGTGTATCTGGAGATTGTTATTCTGAGGAATCTACTCAAGATGAATTTCTTGTTGCTTGTGAATATGGATGTGCAAATGACGAATGTATAGAGCCTCCAATTGAATGTAATGCAAATCTAGATTGTGGATTAAATCAATTTTTAAATCAGGAATTTTGCCAGAACAATGATGTGTTTGATAATTTTATAGTTTATAGTTGTGTAAATCCTGGACAAGTAAATAGTTATTGTGAAGAAGCGATTAATCCTGAACTTATTGAGGATTGTGGTGATGATTCATTTGGAAATACTTATTGTATTGGAAAGGATATTTATCAAAATCAAACAGTAGTTAGTTGTGCTGATGCAAATTGTTTTAGTGAAATAAATCCTGTATTAGTTGGAAGTTGTGACTACAGATGTGCAAATGGGGGTTGCATAGCTTGTGTTTAAGATGGTAAATGATTATTCAAGAAGAGCATTTGTTAGTAGCATATTAGGGGCTGTATGTGGGGGGTGTGCAAAAATCGCCGGAGATTATATGAAAGATCCAGAAGCCACTCCAGGTATTTTAAGAGAGGGTATTGCAAGACCTTATAATGCAGTAAGTGTTGAAGTTCCTACAAATTCTGAAGATGCTAGAAATAAAATGAATGAAGGTTTAGGGAGAATTCCACAAAATCTTGTTAGACTTGTTGATAGTGTTACAAGTATAGTGGGAATTCGAGGAGGAAGATATTGCGGTTTAGTTTCAACAACTGAAAGATTTAATCCACCAAAAGGAAAGGAATTTGAATATAGAGTAAGAGCAATTGTAACTCAACCAGGAAGGGGTATTGCAGATGTTTTAGAATGTGCTTCTAATTTAATTGGAGATATTGTTAAACCAGGTGTACAAGCTGTGAATTTGGGTATGGTTCTTCCCCTATCTTCAAATAATGTTAATGTTGATGCATGGACAGATGTGGTTAAAGGGCCATTGAGAGCAGGATTATATTTAGGACAGGAAATGGCTGGAGTTGGATTGCCTGCTTCTTGGAAATCTAGTGTTTTTGGTATGAAAAAATGGGCAGGATTTGATTTAAGTGAAGAAGATGAAAGAACTCATCAAGAATTACAAATGAAATTTAAAAGATTATATGAAGGAGAAATAAAACCAGATATTGCAAGGGTTATTGTAAATGCAATACCTGCTGTTGGAAATAGTTTAGATAGTTTATTTTGGAGAACAAATGTAAGGGGTAATAGTGGGACATACCAAATTGTTGTTAATTTCATGGAAAATGGAATACCTGCTCCAGTGCATGTTGGAGATGAATCATTTGCAGATGATAAAAAATGGTATGGTAAGGATAAAGATCCTACAAAAGCTCCTGGAGTTTTTATAAATAATGAATTCAGACCGGCAAAATCTGTTTTATTAGAATTAATAAAATTAGCTCCATCTTTTGCTGGTTCTGGTGGTGGGGGTGGTGGTGGCGCAAGTCCTGCTAGTGGTGGTGGTCGTTCAGGAGGTTCTGGAGGAAGATGAAAAAAACAATAACAATTTTATTGCTGGTATTATTTTTAAGTTTAAACTTAGTAATTGCCGATAGATATGAGGATAATAATATTAAATATGGAAAAATTGATTCTGGCGGAAACTTAATTGAAACTTCAACTCCTATCAATGGTGCGAGTGTTTTAGGATTTGTTTGCAGTTCTGCAGATTGTGGAAGTGTGTCAGGAAGATTATGGTCAAATATACTGAATACAAATACTGATTTTATTCAATTGGTTTATCCATATGAATTATTATCTAATTTTGGTTATGGGGTTTACTTTTTTAAAGATGGATATATTCCTTATGAAGTTGATGTAGATTGGTGGGGAACAAATTCCGGAGATCCTGTAGGACCTTATGATAATTATTTATCTAAAAAAGAAATGTGCGTTTCGGATATAAGTAATTTAGGAGTTGCTCTTGATAATCATAATGTAGATGTGAATCTTAAAGTTAAATCTCCTATTGATAATTCAGGTCCTTTAGATTATATTCCTTCTGAACTTAAAGAACATTATAGTGCAGATGTAGGAGTTGAACTTGATGTTTTGAAAGATGATTCTTCATATTATGAAAAAACAGAATCCGTAGATATTCCATTTTCTGAAAAAAAGAATGTTGGTTTTTCTTTTGCTGCTGAACCTGGAGATTATGAATTAGTTGTTTCTACTTTTATTGGTGATGACAAATGTTTAAGTTATGAACCTGATGAACAAATTAAGAAGTTTACAATTTGCTATGTAAATAATGATTGTGGTTCTTCAGCATGTATTGAAAACGGAAACTATTGCGGAGTTGACGGAAACATCTATCATGATTATGCAGGTTTAAAATGTGAAAATCCTGGAACACTAAATGGGGTATGTTCGCAAATTTCTGAAAGCAGAAAAATAGGGACTTGTTTATATGGTTGTGGAAGTGGAAAATGTTTGGGTAAGGGGTAGGTTTTAAGTTTAGTTAAAAATGTTGAAGCCTAAAATTGGGAAAAAGAGTTCTGTGAAAAATGGTAAATGTTTTTGAACAACACAAGGCAGAAAACGAAAAAGGCAAGCATGTAAGATTAAGTTATAGAAATAGGGATGTTCTTATTTTTGAACATTGTAGAGATAATCCAGTGGTTTCTGAATGGGTTTTAAACTATAATGTTTTTATTCCTTCTTCACAACTCCTTTTATTTAATTTCGGACATGCTTGGGATTTTTTAGAAAAATTAAGA
Organism: Candidatus Woesearchaeota archaeon; assembly: GCA_964493655.1. Taxonomy (GTDB): domain Archaea; phylum Nanobdellota; class Nanobdellia; order Pacearchaeales; family GW2011-AR1; genus CAZWNN01. The sequence continues at coordinate 15,530 of CAZBOY010000001.1, forward strand.
AAAAGAAATGCAAGAAATGTAAATGATGCTATTGAAGAAGCTGGATTAGGAAATACAAGACATGGATTATTGCAACAATGTTCTAATATTCAGGCTTGGATATCTATGATTAGTTCTGGACCAGATAGATTGCCTTTAGATTGTCAAACTGCTGAAAGATATATTTTAGAGAGAGAATATCAGGCAACACAGATTACTCGTGGACAGGGTTCTGTTTTGATTGAAGATTATTCTGAACATCCAAATCCTTTTGCAATTACGTTTCCCTATAATCTAGGAGCCTCGCTTTTTCTTTCGCAAATAAGGATTAATGCTTTTGATGCAGATGTTGCTGGAGAATTATCCAATTTGGTTTCTAATGTTGGTGCTGTTAAAATTGAAGAAGGAAACTTAAAAGAATTAGAAAAATCTTTAGAACAAGTTTTATCTGAATTTACAGTTTCGATTAATAGATAATTTTAAATTCTTAAGTTTATTATTCAAACTATGAACTGGAAAAAAATCGTAATTATTTTTCTTATTATTTCTTCAGGGATATTTTATTATCAACTTACTGGAAAAGCTATTTATCAGATGCAAAATGTTTTTATTGTAAGAGTTCTCGACGGAGATACAGTTGAATTGCAAGGTGGTGAAAAAATAAGGTTGCTTGGGATTAATACTCCTGAAAAAAATATGTTTTATTTTGAAGAGGCGAAATTATTTTTGGAAAAATTGGTTTTAAATAAGAGTGTTGGTTTTGAGTTGAAAGACACAGATAAATATGGGCGGTGGCTTGGTTATATTTTTGTTGGGGATAAAATGATTAATGAGAAAATATTGAATGAAGGTTTAGCATCTCTTTATGTTTATGAACCTGATGAGTATTTTGAGAAGCTTGAAAAAGCAGAGGAATTTGCTAGGGGGAATGGGCTTGGGATTTGGAGGAAGTCTTCTCAGGATGGCTGTGTTGAGCTTAGAGAGTTAAAATTTCAAGAAGATGAACGATGTAATAATAAGGAAAAATTGGTTTTGTTTAATAATTGTGGAGAGATTGATGTTTTGATTAAAGATGATGCTACACATATTTATCTGGAGGTTTTACAGCCTGGCTTGAATGAATTTAATTTTTCGTGTGTATGGAATGATGCGGGAGATTCTATATTTATTTTTGATGAGAAGGGGCTTTTGTTGTTTTGGAGATATTGAGAGTGGTTAAATTTTTGTGATATTAGTTTACATAACCCCTGCAAAAATCCGTTCATTTCATTCATTCTCACATTTTTGCCCCGCCAAAAAAGTTTATAATCACTGATAACCCTTCGATGATTTATTGTGAGATTCATAAACTTCTCTGGTTCGAACGGGAGTGCGAAAGATTTGCTCTAAACAAACTAAGATAATATCAGAGAGTGAATCTTGAGTTAGGAGGAGCGGAGTGAGAGCAGGAAATTTAACTAATTATTTTTTCCTTCAATTAAATAAACATCATCTCCTTTTTTTAGGATTTTATCATCAGCAAATTTTATTCCGACATCATCGCCTTTTTTAGCTGTTTGGGTTGGATTTTTATTTATCTCTATTGTTTTTACTTTTGTTTTGATGATTCCTGTTTTGCTTCCGATTATGTAAACTTCTTTTCCAACTTTTAATCCATTATTAAAAATTTTGATATGAGCTACATTTATTTTTGGCCAGTATCTTTCAACTTTTCCGATGAATTTCTTTTTTTGTTCTTGTTCTCCGTTTTCTGAAAAAGAAAAATCATCTGCTGTTGGAGTTTTGATGTAAAATCCAGATGATAAACCGCGATGATAAACTTTTTTTAGATTATTTAATCCTTGGGCTATTTCTTCTTTTGTAAGTTTTTTGTCAAGGGCTTTTCGGTATTCTGATACAACTGTGTAAACATATTCGGGGTTTCTGTTTCTGCCTTCAATTTTAAATGAGGTTATCCCTGCTTGTTTCATTTTTTCAATAAATGGCAAGGTGCATAAATCTTTTGCAGACATGACTTTGTTGTTATTTAAAATAAGTTCATTTGTTTCATCTGTTTGGTCAATTATTTTATAATTTCTTCTGCAGGGGTGTGTGCATTTTCCCCTGTTTGCACTTTGGTTGTGCAGGAACTGTGAAGTAAAGCATCTTCCAGAAATAGAGACGCACATGGCTCCATGGCAAAAACATTCTATGGGGATTATTTTTGAGATTTTTTTAATCTGTTTGAGGTTTAATTCTCTTGCTAAAATTATTCTTTCTGCTCCAAGTTTTTTGTAGAATTCTGCTGATTCTGAATTTGAAACAGATGCTTGGGTTGAAATATGAAAGGGGATTTTATATTTTCTGCAAAGTTGAATAATTGATAAATCCCAGCAGATTACAGCGTCTACAAATGGCTTTATTTTTTTAATTATATTTTCTGCTTTTTTTAACTCGCTGTCGTAGATAATTGTGTTTAGTGTTAGATAAATTTTTACTTTATTTTGCTTGCAGATTTTGCTTGATTGTTTTAGTTCTGAAAATGAAAAGTTTTTCCCTGTTGCTCTCATGTTCAGTTCTTTTAATCCAAGATAAACTGCATTTGCTCCTGCTTGGATTGCAGCATTTAAACATGCTAAGTCTCCGGCTGGGGCAAGGAGTTCGTTTTGAGCAGCTATCTTTGTTTTTTTATTTCTGCGAAATGTAAATTGTGAGTTGAGGAATTCGTATTTTTGTTGTTTCATTATATTAAAAGAGAAAGACGGGTTTTAAATTGTTCTGTCTTAATTTCAAAATGACAAAAAAGAAAGGTTTTTAAAGGGGTTGGGCTTGGATTGGATATGGCAAACACACTATCCCAAATAGAGAAAAATACACAGGCGAGTTTTGGTTATGTGAAAAAGGATTTGCTTATGCTTAACGACGCTGTGAGTGATATCCAGACAAAGATTCAGCACCTTAGTATGAATCATGCTGCGCTTCTTGAGAAGATAAGTGAGATGGAACAAGGAAAAAAGAAAACTTCTAAAAAGAATTCTAAGAGGAAAGGAAAAAATTAATATGTGTAATTATGTTGTTGGGATAAAATGTCCAAAACTTGAAGAATATTTTTCTGATTTAGTTATTCTTTCCGGTAGGTATGGATCTATTGGAACAAGAAGAAAGGATTTTCGAACTGCAGATGTTACGGAGGTTGATTGTGAGTTTGATTTTAATCGTAGTCCTAATGCTCTCGGATTTGTGGAAGCAGTTGAAGGTTTAGATTATATTGAGGGAACTACTTATATGTCTAAGCAAAAGCCAAAGAATGGTGGATAAACACTATCAAAATCTTTAAAAACTAATTCTGCAAGATTATTCTATTGCAAACGAAGTTTGCCTATCTTAGGAAAGGTGAACTTCAGGAAAACCTAGGTTTTCCTAAGCCTCGGTAGTTAAGTGGCTATAACACGACCCTGTCGCGGTCGAATCCCGGGTTCAATTCCCGGTCGGGGCGTATTTACTATTGAACGAAAGTGAGATAGTAATTATTTCTGATTTGGAATTGAACAGGTTCAATTGGAGGAAGAGCTTTTGAAAAACAAATTTTTTATATTATTTTGAAAAAAGTTCTGACGATTTAGGTCGTGGCGTCCAACCCCTCAACATTTTTAAGTGCCTTAATTTTATAATGTTTATGGGAATACTAGATTTTTTTAGAAGAAAGAAGGTTTCTAAGCCAGAATCAAAGGAAATTGAGTTTGATGAAATTGAAAATTGGCTGGAGGATAAAACAAAAGGGATTAATAAAAAAGAAGGGGAGGTTTTTGATTTAATTAGGGGAAAGATTGATTTGTTTATGGGGGAGATTGGTAAAAAAACAAAAGTTCTTGAAGCAGTTGATGTTGAATCCAAAAAGGTTGAGGACAGAGTAAAGATAATTGTTCGGCAGAGTTTGGATAAGTATTTGAATTTTGTTAGTATTTTTATAAAAGAACTTGATGAAATTGAAAAACAAAATCTCTGTCAGTTTATTGATGAATTAAACAAGATTTTTTCAGAGTTTGATAAACATTCCTATGTTTTTTATAAGAGAGCTACTTATTTAATTGGGGATGAAATCGCCGCAGTAAAACAGGAAATAAATAATCTTTCTGAGTATTTTACTAAGTTGTTTAAGGAAAGCGAGGAGATTGTTAAATCTTTGAAGGCAGTTTTTTCTATTAAATTAAAATTGCGTAAGATTGATGAGCTTGTTGCTAGTATTGATAAAATTAATTCAGAAGTTAAGGTTCTTGATGAGAGAATAAAAAATAAGAAAGATAAGGTTGAGGAGATTCTTGAGGAGATTGGAAAAATTAAAACCAGTAAAGGTTATAGAGAAAATCTGAAAAAGCACGAAGAAATTAAATTAACTGAAAAACAATTGGGAGAGGATGTTTTAAAATTAAAGTCACTTGTTGATTTTAAGGCGCTGAGCAATGTTTTTCATTCTGATGAAAAGAAGATGAAAATAATCAAAAGTTATAAAGAAGATTTTCAAGAAGGTCTTTCTAAAAATGATGGTGAAAGTATTTTAGGTTTGATAAGTGAAGCTGAATTATATAGCGATATTATCTCTGATAAAATAAAACAAATTAATGAAAAAAAGCAAAACCTAGTTGAAATTAAAAAGCTCATTAAAAAAGATAAAATAAAAGTATTATCTGAAGAAGTGGAAAAGGTGGAGAAAGAGATTGAGGATTTAAAGATTGAAAAAGTTAAGCATGTAAAAAGGGGTGAGGTGATTGAGGTTAGTAGGGGAGGGATTGTGGGGGAAGTAATGGAGGGGGTTGGGGGGTTTGGGGTGAGATTAAAGTCGGAATTCTAAATAAAAAACAGATTAAGAAATACTAAAGCGCGAAGCGCATTTCGGAAAAAATTTTACTCTTTGAACATTATAGATAAGATAGTCAAGAGTGAAATTTTTTGGCTTGTCGCGAGACAAGCATATTATAAGTGTGCCTAGCGGCACACCGAATTCGCCTTCTACTCGTGCCCAGGTCTCATATCTTATGTTTAAATTTGTCGAGACCTAAACACTCGCAATTTGTGATTGTTATGTGGCTGTTTATTTTTTGTGGGCGGCTGTTTAGTGTTTTTATTTTCTTTAGGAAAAAGATTCTTGGGTTTAGTAATAACTGATAACTCATCGATGGATTTATTGTGAGATTCATAAATTTTCTTGGTGAGGCAAAAATGTGAGAGTGAATGAAATGAGCGGATTTTGCTGGGTGAGATTAAAAAATTAAAAAGAAAGTTTTATAAATCCCCTTTCTATGTAAAATCAGGGGGGATGGTAAAGAATCACCTTAGAATTCTATAATGGAAAATGAGCAAAACAGAAGAACAATACGAAGAATTTGAAGCACATTACAAAAACAATAGCATTTTTATACCAAAAGTAGTAAGTAACTCTAATAGGCTTTCTGAGGGTGATGGTTTGGTTTTAAAAATTGTGAGTGGTAGACCTATTTCTACTGGTGATCAAGATTACAAAAAAAGATTTCAAGAACAATTAAATCCCCTAATTGGAAAAATACTTTTTACAAATGTTGAGTCATATGGGGGCATTACTCAAAAACAATATGATGCACATTTTGAGCCAAGACTTGATTTAACTAATGAAGGGATACTTAATATTAGAATAGAAGACATCGTAAAATAAAATCTAACCTTAACTCTAGTTTAAAATTTCAGTGTGGGCATCCCTAATCAAACCACCCAAGCTTTTCCCCACGAGGTAATTGTTTTATTTCATACTCGCATTTGCAAGCATCTGATTTATCTTTGCATTCTTTAACCCTTAGCAATTTCTTAAACCCCTTTCTGTAAACATACTTGCTTCCCTTTCCTGTTACATGTGCCTTCATCCGAGCATCAAGGTTATTTGTCACACCAGTGTAAAATGAATCATCTTGGCACTCAAGGATATATACAAACCATTGTTTTTCCATCTAATTTGTTAAGAGCAGAAGTTTAAATAATCAATTGTCTTTTGTATAAAATGAAATTTCCGCACAAATTTTCAGCAAATAGAACAAAAAATCTGGAAAAGATAAATAAGCAGAGGGGGAAATATCCAGACATAGTTAAAAAAATGATTAAGGTTTGTGATGTTATTCTCGAGGTTTTGGATGCGCGATTTATTGAAGAAACAAGAAATGAAAAAGTTGAAAAGCAAATTAGAAAACATGGGAAAAAATTGATTTATGTTTTGAACAAATCGGATTTAGTTGATAAGGATAAAATTAAATTAAATAAAGAATTAACTCCTGTGGTTTTTGTTTCGTGTAAATTTAGAAAAGGTTCGGGGTTGCTGAGGGATGCTATAAGAGATGCTGTTGAATCAAGAGATGCTAATTATACAAGGGCGCATGTTGGAATAATTGGGTATCCTAATACTGGCAAGAGTTCTTTGATAAATTTTCTTACTGGGAAAAAATCTGCAAGAACTGCACATGAGGCAGGGTTTACAAAAGGTGTGCAAAAAATTAGATTAAGTAAAAATATACTTCTTTTAGATACTCCGGGGGTGATTTCTGAGGAACATTATTCAATGACTGATTCAGATAAAATTATAAAACAGGTGAAGATTGGGGCAAGAAATTCTGAGAATGTAAAAGAACCTGAAATGATTTTAGATAGGTTGATGAAAGAATATTCAAAACAGATGGAAAAGTTTTATGGGATTTGTGCAAATGGGGATACAGAAGTTTTAATAGAACAACTTGGGAGGCAAAAAAAGTTTCTTGCAAAAGGCGGGATTGTTGATGTTGATAAAACCGCAAGATTAATTTTGAGAGATTGGCAGAGGGGCGGGATTCGTGCGTGAAGTTGGGCATTACTAAATTAATTTATTAATCTAACAAACATTTTTGGATGATATTTTCATCAACGTTACCTTTCGAAGATTTTGTGAATTAATAAAATTTAAGCTTCAGCTTTCCTATTCAACCGCCTCTCAATAAAAAACAAAATTCCCAGAGCCATAACAGCTCCTACAAAAACAAGTGCGATGGGTGTTCTCTTTCCTGAGAAGAAAAACCCTTCTTTATCTGGGTCATTAACTCCTCCGATTATTCCTCCGCTAAGAAGTGATTCATCATAAGCCCCGACTACATTTCCTGTTCCAGTTAGATAGACTGCTTTTTTTGTAATTGTATTTTCCCCATCTGTAACCTTGATGTCGTAATTTCCTTCTGGAGCAACAAGTTTTAATTCTTTGGTTTTTCCCACACCTAAGTTTATACTTTGGGGAGTTATGTCATCTCCGATAATTATCTGGATTTGTTTTTGATACGGTGTGTTTCCTTTGTTGATTATTACTAGTGTATCTTCTTTAATTTGAAATTCAACTTGTACATTTGCTTTTATAAAAAAAGGTCGTGATTCAATTGTTTTGTCTTTATATTCTGCTCTTACTTTCCACCCCCCAGATGCAAAATCATCTTCAATCAAAAGTGTGTTGTCTTCATTGGATGTAACTGTTTTTGTAATTTGTTTTCTATCTAGAGCATCTGAAAAATAAATTGTAACCTGGTCTGAAATCTGTTTTCCATCTTCTAAAAGTAAAACTCTATAAACAAGTTCGTCACCAGATGAATATTCTGGCTTGTCAAATTTTATATCTAAAGAGTATTCTGCTGAAACAAAAGAAATCGCGAGTAATACAAATACTAAACTTAACATCAGTTTTTCCATATTTGTTTTAATAAAAAGAATTATTTAAAGGTTTCTGTGTTGAGGCCTTAGTTGGATTTACCAAACAAAGCATTTCCTCAAACCCCATAATATTTATAAAAGATATTTCATAAAGAATTATATGGATAGAAGAGAGGTGACTGTTGTGGTTCTTACAATAATTTTGATGGCTGTGTTCTCATTTGCGATTCTTTACAAACTCGGGGGGAATAATTTATCTGGGATGATTACTGGTTTTGCTGTTTTTTCTCAAGATAGCCAGGCTGGTTTTGATGAAGGCAGTTATAGTAATGTTGGGTGGAATGGTAGTGATGTTGTTTTAAGTTCAAGCCAAACTTCAGGGACTTACACTTCAAAAGTTTTTGATGCAGGTAATGATGCTTATTGGAATTCAATAACAGAAACTTCTATAACACCCGATGTTGATTTTTTATATGGGGTGGATGGGGGTGGGGATGTTTATGTTTCTTCGGATTCTGGTTTGACTTGGAATTTGAAAAAAGAAGATTATGGAAGAACTTCAGATACTGTGGAAATGTTTTCTGATTCTGATTATTTATACATTCTTTCAAGTTCAAACAGAGAAGTTTTTCGTTCAGGTGATTTAGGTGTGAGTTGGAGCATTGTTAATAATGATTTTGCAGATAGTGGAGTCTTGGCTGGTGAAAAAGATTCTTCTGGAAATTTATATGCTGTTGATGCTTCTGGAGATGTTTATATTTCAATAAATGATGGAGTAACCTGGATACTACAAGGAGATTTTAATGCAGAAGCGACAAACAATGCAAAAGGTTTTGGAATATCATTATCTGGAGTTTTATATATTGTAGATGGTTCTGGTTCAGTGTTTAAATCAGTAGATTCAGGTGTAACTTGGACAGAACAAAGTTCAGGATATGGTGGTGGAGCTGGAACTGATGATTTAGAAATAGATAGTTCTGGAAATTTATATATTTTAAATAATGATCAAATTTACAAATCTTCAGACGAAGGAGAAACCTGGAATAAAATAAGTGATGATTTTTCTCCTTATTCAAATGATGGATGTAAAATGTTTATTGAGGATAATGATAACTTTTATATTGCAGATTGTTCAGGCAGAGTTTTTAGTTCAGGGGATGGTATAACTTGGATTGAATTAGGGGATTTAAATGGCGGGGCTTCAAATGACATAAAAGGATTAACTAATTTTTTTCAATCAACTTCTTTAACCTTTCAAGTAAGAGCATGTTCAAATTCAGATTGTAGCGACGGAGAATGGGAAGATGTTGATTTAAATGACTTAAGTTTACAATCAAGATATTTTCAGTATAAGGTGAGTTTTTTATCACCTGATTCTTCGGTTACACCTATTCTTGAAAGTATGAGTGTTGATTATGATTTGGTTAATACAGCGCCTTCTTTATCTTTGGTTCTTCCTCAAGATGGAGATGCTTATGGATATGATGAAGGAATTGTTCTTGATTTTTCTGTTTCAGATGCAGATGATAATTTAGATTCTTGTTGGTATACCTTAGATGCTGGAGAAAATAATATTAGTCTTGTAGATTGCACAGACACAACTTTTGATGTTGCAGAAAATGGAGAGTATAATCTTGTGATTTATGCAAAAGATATTTTAGGTTTAGAATCAAGTGATAGTGCAAGTTTTAGTGTTGCTATTGGTGCACCTACAATTTCCTTAAATTCTCCTGTTGATGCTTATTTATCTTCTCAAGAAGTTACATTTATTTACATACCAACTGATTTAGATTTAGATAGTTGTGAATTATGGGGGAATTTTACAGGAGATTGGGAAAGAAATCAGACAGATATTTCTCCTGAATCTGGAGTTCAAAATAGTTTTTTACTTACATTAGAAGAAGGGGGTTATTTGTGGAATGTGAAATGTAATGATACACTTGGGAATTCTGCTACAAATGGAAATCAAAGTTTTTATATTGATATTAGTAATCCCCAGATTAGTATAACTGAACCAAGTGGGACAAAATCCTCAAGAACCGGAATTCCTCTGCAATTTTCGATTTCTGATTTAACATCTACAACTTGTTTGTATAATGTTTATCGTGGTTCTTCAGTAGAGGTAAGTAATACTACAATTTCAGATTGTGCGAGCACAAGTTTTAGTGTAACTGTTGATGCTGATTTTGTTTTGAATTTATATGTAGAGGATTCTGTGGGGAATGAAAATTCAACAAGCACAAGTTTCAGTGTCAATACTGCTTTGCCAGGGGGAGATACTGGAGGTGGTGGGGGTGGTGGAAGTAGTACTGTTATTATTCCTCCTAGTGAAGAAAAATTTGATGTTGAATTAATAGAAGGAACCGGAGATATAATTGTCTATCCTGGTGATGAAAAAACCCTGGCAATCTCGGTAAAAAATACTGGTAATCAATTTTTAAATAAATGCAAACTAACTGGAGATTGTGAATCAAATGATTTGAAAAATATTGATGTTGGAGAAATTTCTGAATTTGTCTTTACTTTAAGTGTTCCAGCTTCTGGAGATTATTCGCCTAAGATAAAATTAGAGTGTGTTGAAAAAACTTTGAATATTAATTTAGATGTAACTTTAATTAATTCTAATTCAAATATTGAAATTTCTAAAATAAGTTTGGAAGGGAATAATCTTATTGTTGATTATATTTCTAAATTTTCGGATTCTGTTGATCTTGAGTTTGCAATTTTAAATAATCTTGGTGGGAAAATTGTTAAGCAGACAGAACTTGCTAGTCCAGGGGCGAACTCTTTTGAATTTGATATTTCTAGTGCTGAAAAAGGAATGTTAAAATTAGCGGTTTACATACCTGGACAAAAAACCGTTTTGGTTGAAGAGAGTTTTATTTATTCTAGTGGAGGAATCACTGGGTTTGTTTTTAGAGATATTCTTGGAGATGGGGGCTATACAATCGGGGTTGGGGCTATTGTTATTGTTTTTTTAATTATTGGCTTTTTTATGGTTAGAAGAATTTTTAGATTGAGGAAGAAAAGGAAGAGATAAATTTAAGATTTTTTAACTTTCTAAATTGTTTTCTAAAAACTAGTTTCATCAATATGTTTTTAAATAGATGTTTATTATCTTTTTTATGAAAAAAAATACCTTGATAATGGTTAGTTTGATGGTTGTAATAATTGCAATTATTTTAATTATTAATCAAGTAACTTCTAATGGTAATCATGATGCGGAGTTGATAAAGTGTATTGCAGAGAACTCTAAGATATATGTTTTGCCGACATGTAGTGCTTGTTCTGCACAGAAAGAATATCTTGGAGAACATCTGGATAAGTTTGAGATTATTGATTGTGCTAAGGAAAGCGTAGAGTGTTCTGTTAAGGGGATTATTGCAGTTCCAACTTGGGAAATTCTCGGAGAAAAATATCGTGGGTATAAAACAATTGAAGAATTAAAACAATTAACAGGATGTGAATGATGGTAAATATTGTAACTATTCTTTCGCTTGCACTTATTGATGCTGTGAATCCTTGTGCTCTTGCTGTAATGGCAATGGTGTTAGTAACTTTGCTTTTACAAAATCCGACTAAGAAGCGAAATATTCTTTTAGGGGGGTTTTCTTTTACTCTTGCTGTTTTTATTTTGTATTTTTTATATGGTTTAATAATGATTCAATTTTTTTCTCAAGTCATTCCCAATACTGGAATGATTTCTTATTATATTTTTAAGGGGTTTGGATTGTTTGCTATAGTTTTGGGTTTGCTTAATATCAAAGATTTTTTGAATTACAAACCCGGGGGGATTGCAACTGAAATGCCTATGAAACTAAGACCCAAGGTTAAATTATGGATTAAAAAAATTACAAGTCCGATAGGTGCATTTGTAGTTGGATTAATTGTAACTTTGTTTCTACTTCCATGCACAATCGGTCCTTATATAATTGCTTCAAGCCAACTTTCTATTTTGTCTTTTTTACAATCTATTCCTTGGCTTTTAATTTATAATCTTATTTTTGTAATTCCTATGATTACTATTACATTAGTAATTTATTTTGGGGTTACAAGTGTTGAGAAGGTTAATGGATGGAAGGAAAAGAATATTAAAAAGTTGCATCTGGTTGAAGGTGTGATTTTAATTTTGTTGGGTATTGCGATGTTTAGTGGTTTGTTGTAAATCTTGAGAAGATAGAGGAAATATCACTAAATTTTAAATTATCGTTTAGTTGGAGTTATTGATTAGTTCTTCAAGGATGTTGTAGAAATTTAGGTACATTTTATTTGATTGGCTAAATTTCTGATTTTTATTTTATATTTTTGCTAGGTTTTCTAAATATCTTGGATTGAAAGGCCCTGTTTGGTTTTCTATTTGTTGATTATAGAAAGAGAGATATTCTCTTTGCTTTCTTTTATTTTTTATGTATTTGCTAATGTGTCCTTTGGCAGATAATTCAAAAGCTTGTCTTAAACTTTCTTGGCAATTTTGAGGAACTGAGTTTGCAAGTCTTGTTAAATCGTCTTTTAGAAGTTGATCTCTGATTTCTTCTGTGGTTAACATTTTATTTTTTTAGTTAGGTTGGTTTTTAAGAATTTGTGTTGTTGAATTCTGAATGCCCAAACTGAATAAGCAAATCAGCGTCGGCATTGGGAATATCACAAGCTCCGAAACAGCTTCCAAGCCAAATTTTAATTTGTGCACTTGTGTTTTTTTCTAGGTGGTCTGCGATTTTAGTTGCGTAGGGCTTGAGCCCATCTGGGAATTGTAGAAGAACTTTTCCGGCTTTTGTTTTTTTAATTTCTTCTATGGCTTTTTCTAGTTCTAGATTGTATTTTTCTTGGAGTTCTTTAAGTTGCATAAAATAACAAATAATATATAGATTAAAAACTTAATGATATTATGCTAAAATCAGCAGTTGATAAACTTAGGAAAGAAATCTCTGATTTAGGTTTCATAAAAAATCCCGGGTATAATTTTTGGGTAAAATCAACGGCAGATGATTTTTACGGGTTTACATTTGAAGTAAATCCAAAAGCAAGAGAATTTGGGGAATATCTTAAAACAAAAACAAACCCTAAAAATGGAGAAATTAAATTTGAAAAAATAATCCAAGAACATGGAGAACACAAAGCAGAAATTTATGCAGTATCTTTTCTGCCTTATATGAACAATCTAAAACCCATAGACTTAGAAAGTTTATTAATTGAAACCGTTAATTCAATCACCCATGAGATAAGAAATTATAAAATTCAAAATAGATAAACTTTTAATCTCTTTTTAGCTATTTCTTTTATGACAAAAATAAGACAGCCCATTGTAACTGTTTGCGGGCATGTAGACCACGGAAAGACGTCAATACTTGACAAGATTAGGGGCACCTCTGTTCAGGAGGGGGAGGCTGGGGGGATTACTCAAAAGATTTCATTTACTTCGCTTACAAAAGAAGTAATTCAAAAAAGAGCGGGGGATGTTTTAGAGAGTTTCAAAATTCCTTTGGAGATACCAGGTTTTCTTTTTATTGATACTCCGGGGCATGCGGCTTTTACAAATCTGCGAAAAAGGGGAGGAAGCCTGGCAGATATTGCTGTTCTTGTTGTTGATGTAAATGAAGGAATAAAACCCCAGACACAAGAGGTTTTACAAATTCTTAAAATTAATAAAGTTCCATTTATAATTGCACTTAACAAGGTTGATAATATTTTTGGGTGGCAGGTGGGGAGGGGGGTTGATGAACAAATTGTTCGTGTTAAGGAAAATTTTGAGGAAAAATTCTACACTTTTGTTGGTGCTTTAAATTCATTTAAATTCAATGCAGAGTTATATAACAAGGTTAAGGATTTTACAAAAGAAGTTGCAGTTGTTCCGTGTTCTGCAAAAACCGGGCAGGGAATTCCAGAGATTCTTGCAATGCTTGTTGCTCTTTCACAAAAATTCTTGCAAAAAAGAATTGAAGTAAAATCTCAGGGGAGGGGGGTTATTTTAGAAGTTAAAAAAGAAAAATCAATGAGTTACTTAGAGTGTATTTTATATGATGGGGTTTTAGGTGACAAAGATGAAATTGCAATTGCGAATTTTAATGGAATGATTGTCAGTAAAATAAGAAATATGTCTGTGGCACTTCAATTAAACAAGGGTTTTAAAAGTGTGAAAAAAGTTGAGGCAGCTGCAGGATTAAGAGTTCAGATTATTTCTAAAGAAGAGATTCTTCCTGGAATGCCTTTTGCAGTTGTTGGAGAAAATTTAAAAGATATTGAAAAGGAATTTTCAAAAGAATTAGAAGAAGAAATTAAAACAGATGAAGAAGGAATTGTTGTTAAGGCAGATTCTTTAGGAAGTTTAGAAGCTCTTCTTGTTTTGTTAAAACAAAAACAAATTCGGGTTATTAAAGCAGGAATCGGAGGTATTACAAAAAAAGATATTTATCAGGCAGGTGCGAATCCAGAAGAAGACAGGGTTATTCTTGGGTTTAATGTTGAAGTGGAAGAGGGTGTTGAGTATGATAAAAAGAAAATCAAGATTTTAACAAATCCGGTTGTTTATAAAATTATTGAGGATTTTGAAGAGTGGAAACAATTAAAATTAAAAGATATTGAAAAAGCTAAATTAGATGAACTGACTAGTTTGTGCAAAATAGAAATTCTTGATTTTGTATTTAGAAATAGCAACCCGGCTGTTTTTGGTGTGAAAGTTTTAGGTGGAATATTAAAGCAGGGTATTGAATTGATAAATAGTCAGAATAAAAAAATCGCGAGAGTTAAGTCACTTCAAGAAGAGAAAAATAATATTCGGGAGGCCGGTGTTGGAAAAGAGATTGCAATTTCTCTGCCGGGTGTAAATTTTGAAAGAGAGTTGGAAGTCGGGCAAAAGCTTTATTCAAATTTATCTGAAACTCAATTTAGAAAATTTAAGGATAATAAAGAATTATTAAAAAATGATGAAAAGAAAGTTCTGATGGAAATTGCCGAAATCAAACGAAAGGTGGAGGGGGTTTGGGGTGTTTGATTAATGCTTATCTGGACATTTTAGGACAAGAGGACTAATAGAAAGAATCCCTTCAATATCTTTTAAATGGTGTTTAATAGCACCAACAATCCCAACTAAAGAAGCTCTTAGTTCTGTTTCAGGAACAAATAAATCAACTAAAAGATGTTCTAAATATTTTCTAAAAGCTTCATCAGGGGTCCTAGCTAAAAAAGTACTATTATCCTCGGGTCTATCTGGATTCCTATATTTAACTACATAACCTTTTTGAGAAGAATATGTTTCTAAAGAAACATATTCTTTAGATAATAAACCACTTTCAACAGCCTCGTTTATAGGAATAATCTCTAAACTAACTCTCTCCCCTACTGCACCTTCTAAGTTTCTAAAATATTCTGTTTTTAGTCTTAGTTCTTCTATCATAAAAAACTAATAAAATCTGTATATATAAGCATTATTGTAATTAATAACAACAATAATGATGTGGAATTCACAAATGAGTGATTATGAAAAAGTTATTTTTTCAATCTTAAACCATGAATAGATAAAAATTTATTAATTATAAAATTGCTAATAGAATTATAGAACATAGATTATTTATCTTGGCGGCTTTCGCGGAAATTTATCCCGAGTATTTTAAGATAAGGATAAATTTCTTCAGGAGTTTTGCAGAGCAGTAGCATAAATCTCATTTAAAGATTTTTATTAGAGTAATAAAGGATATATATTTTATAATTCCCCTAATCTTCTTTTTAATTCATTTACATCATTACAATTATAATAAATTTCTTCTGCTACCTTAACTGCATCTATCCAAGGGATTAATTCCTTAGCTCGAAGATTACGGATAGCATAGTCAATCATCCCATATTTTAAACCATTTCTTTGATTGATTCCTTCCTTCCTTATATAAGGGGTGTAATGGATTTCTGCGATGGGCATAAATTGGCTCAAAAGTTTCTTCATCAAAACCCATAAAAATTACTGGTAATTCTTCCCATTCTTGAATCCGCATAATAAATTCTCTAGAAAGAGCTCTTAGCTTTTCTTCAAACCAAATTTGTTGTTCGACCATTTATTCTAACAGAAATGATATATAAAAACATTATCGTGATGGTTTTCCAATTCTGCTTTTTCTTCTTTTAACAGCCAAGGGATTTGCTTCTGCACTATTCACCTGACTGTATAAATCAAGATAATCACATTCAAGTTCTCCCCTAACACATTTATATTCAAAAGTAGAAACAATTATATTTTTATCCCCTAATCTTCGGCATACACGTTTTTCAACTAATTTTATCCCTTTAAATGGCCCTGGATATTTTTGGCAAACGCAATTACATTTTTTTACACGACCAATATCTTCACTTCCAACTTCACCTACATCTTAGAAGTCTTCTAATCTATGATTATCATCCATGCCCTTTTATTAAGTTTTGATTTAAAAGCTTTATTGTGGTGGATTATTTAATCATTCAGAAAAGGTTTAAAAACCCAAGTTCAAATTAATAATTATGGCATTTAAAATTAATGTGTCTCATGAAGGAAAGACTGCGAAGTTTGAAAATGAAAATGAAGAGTTAATTGGAAAATTAATTGGTGATAAAATTGAGGGGGATTTGATTGATGCTTCCTTGAAGGGTTATGAACTTGAGATTACTGGGACAAGTGACAAGGCAGGGTTTCCTGGATTTGCTGACGAGATTGGTACTGGTTTAAAGAGGGTTTTGCTTACTTATGGTAAAGGGCTTCATGTAAGGCCAAAAGGGGATAGAAAAAAATCAGACAAGCCAAAAGGATTGAGGTATCGAAAAACTGTAAGAGGTCAAGAAATTTCAGAAGCAACTATTCAGATTAATACTAAGGTTATAAAAGAAGGTGGGAAGAAATTTGTAGAATTGTTGCCTAAGAAAGAAGAAGTTGAGACTGAAAAATCTGAAGAGAAAAAAGAATAAGGTGATTCTAGATTAAGATGGAACTTGAAGAATTATTAGAAAGACAATTGGAAAGAGCAATAAGATTAATGCTGTTAAAAAATTTAAATGCTCCCCAAAGAGTTATAGAAATAGAGCGAAGGTTATGTAGAGAATCTAATGAAGATATTGAACCTTATGAAAAAAAATTAGGTGAAAAAGAACTTGCTGAGATTAGAAAAAGAGTTTATACTGAATTTTTAGAAGCAGAATTAAGGTGTGAAAGGGCAAAATCAAATTCTTCATATTGTCCGGTTTGCAGATGGAAGTATTTTTATCCAGATAGCAAGGAAGTCCCGGAGGAAGTTTTAAATCAATACCCATTTTTTTGTTCTTTGAATCCAGGAAGACCTGAAGAGATAATCCAAGCTAATATTAAGGGAAAAGCAATGACTTGTGGAAATTTTAGTGAACTCTATCGTATACCAAAGAAGGCTGAAGAAATAGAAATCTTAGAAGAACTTTTGTATGCTGTTGGTTAGAATTTATTTCTTGTGATGACTATAAAAAAATTTAAATTTATTAATCTAATAAATCATCGCTTTGGGGGAATAGGTTATTTATCTTGGTGGCTTTTACGGAAATTTATCCTTGTCTATAACATACTTGGGATAAATTTCTTCAGAAGTTTTGCAGAGCATTATCATAGCCTTAATACAAAAGATTTGTTTGATTAATAAATTGAGAAAAATTAAAACCCACAAACTTAAAAACTAATAATTCTAATTATAAAAGAAGAAGATGGGATTTTTAATGCAAGCAGTTGAAAATATCGCAAGTTCTATTTCCAGTTATGGAATCTTTACAACCCTTTTCTTTTTTACAATCATAATTTCTCTTTATGGAATTTTTGTTTATTATTTTTATAAAAATCTTGCAAGAAGAAATCTTATAAATTTGGACCTTAACCAATACAATACTACTGAACATCCTATGCTTGGAAAATTTTTTGCATTTCTCTTTTATGTGTTAGAATATCTGATTATTCTTCCAATTTTGACATTTATCTGGTTTGCAGTTCTAGCTATCTTTTTAGTTGTGTTATCAGAAATAGATAATGTTGGAACAATCTTGATGATTTGTGCAGCGCTCATCGCTTCTGTGCGAGTTGTATCTCAAATAAGTGGACAGCTTTCACAAGACCTTGCAAAAATTGTTCCTTTCACATTATTAGGTTTATTTATTCTTAATCCAGGATTTTTTGATTTAACTGCATTAGTAAATAGATTTTCACAAATACCTGTTTTAATCAGCCAAATTCCTATTTATATTTTCTTTATAATTGGGGTAGAGATTTTAGCGAGGGTTATTGGATTTTTTGAAAGAATGTTTAGGACGCGAGGCGAGATTGAAGAAGAATAATTTTTGATTCTCTGACTAAAGTTAATTTATTAATTAAATTACTTCTAAAATTGTGAGAAGTCTATTACTTCCCTTGGTAACTTTTGAAGAAATTTAGCACAATAATTTTTTTAAGATGGTGCTAAATTTCCGCAAAGGATTTTTAGAGCAGTAAAGGTAAAGCTCATCTCAAGAATTTTTGTCAATTAATAAATTTGAGAATTTATACCCAATAAATCAAAATTCAACAAACATCCACAAACCTTTAAAACCCCCCCGCATTCTAATTTTCATGGAAGAAAAAATAGACATCTCTAAAATTGAGACATTAAATGTTGGGATAGTCGGGCATATTGACCATGGAAAGACAACCTTGCTTTACAAACTTAGCGGGAAATGGGCTGATACACATTCTGAAGAATTGAAAAGGGGGATTACAATTAAACTTGGTTATGCAGATGTTATAATTAGAGATGAAGATGGGAATTTGACTACTGATAAAAAAAGTAAAGGCAAACCTATCCGTTACATAACTTTTGTAGATGCTCCTGGACACGAGATGCTTATGGCAACAATGCTTTCTGGTTCTGCAATTATGGATGCTGCGATTTTAGTTATTGCTGCAGACGAAGGGATAAAACCCCAGACAAAAGAACATCTAATTGCTCTCCAGGCTAAGAAAATTAAAAATATAATAATTGTCCAGAATAAAATTGATTTGGTTTCTAAAGAAGATGCTCTAAAAAATTACCAAAAAATTAAAGAGTTTGTAAAGGGAACTATTGCAGAAAATTCTCTGATAATTCCTGTTTCTGCTCAGCAAAATATTAATATTGACAAAGTATTGGAAGAACTCTGTAAAATTAAAATTGAAAAAAAGGATTTGGAAAAAAAACCTCTTTTCCTTATTGCGAGAAGTTTTGATATTAACAAACCTGGGACTGATCTTAATAATTTGCATGGGGGGGTTTTGGGGGGGGCTTTAAAACAAGGAAGTTTAAAAATCGGAGATGAAATTGAAATCAAGCCAGGTTATTCTTATAAAAAACAAAATAAGTTTTATTATCACCCAGTTAAATCCAAAATTGTTTCAATGCAAAAAGGAGAGTATCCAATTGAAGTTGCAACCCCTGGAGGAAGCCTAGCAATTGAGACAGAGTTAGACACAAGTTTGACAAGGGCAGATTCTTTGTCTGGTTGTGCTGTGTCCTATGTTGGAGAACTCCCAGAAATAAGTGAGGAAACTAAAATTAAATTTGATTTATTTGGAGAAGTCTTGGGAACTGCCGGGCACGAGGCTGTTGCAGAGTTGAAGACAAATGAAATGCTGATGCTAAGTATAAACACCACAATAACTGTTGGGCAGGTGAAAAAAATAAAAGATAAAGAGGTAGAATTATCTTTGAAAATTCCTATTGTGCCTTTGAAGGGGACTGGTGTTGGAATTGCGAGAAATATCAAGGGGCACTGGCGGTTGATTGGTTTTGGGGAGATTATTTAAATTATAAAGTGACTACAAACAAAAGATTTATAAATAATGATTTATCTTAATTCTTATGGAAATTAAATTAAATGTTGTCGAACCAAATCTGATTGTTAGTGGAGATGGAATCTATTTGGGTTTGGATGGAAAAGATATTGTTCCTGTTGGTTTAGATGTTGATTGGATTGTTATGAATCATATCGGAGAATTAAAAGTAAGCAAAGGTGATTTGGAAACTATTGGTGGAGGAAAGGGTAAACAAAATGGGGAATTTGATACACCATTAAATGAATATTTACAGGAATTTAAAGCAAGATTTAATTCAGATTTTTGTTTTAGTATTACAGATGACTCCACAAGATTATTTGGATTAAGCTATGTTGTTAATGCTGCGACTCATGAATTACCTTGGGAGGCTTTTTTTTGGAAGGAACTTGCAGGAATTATAGCCAATCCTGATGGGTTTAATAGAAATTGTGATAATAACGAAAAGAAGTTGAAATATATTAGGATAGACAGAAAACGGACTTTTGAAGAGATAAAAAAATTACATGATGAATTAGAGCCTAAAACTCCTGATAATTTTGCAGGAATTAGTATTCTTCCAGGGCGATTTCCTTATGATGATAAAACTTTAGTAGTAAAATATTTAGCTCATGTAACTTTGGGTCAATTAAAAGCAAAAGACAGAACACAATTAGAATTAGCAAAATCTAAATTAGTGGAAAAATTAAAAAAAGTTAAAGGTCCTGCACTTTCTCTTGATGCTCCTTGTCTTCAGCAGCAGATTTGGAGATTATACTTTGATGCTCCAAGATTAGTCAGGGATTATGGAGATGTTTTAAATTCTTTTCCAAGATTTTTTAAATTAGACCCCTGATTATTTTTATTAATCCCAAAACTATTCATCGACTTATGAGCTGACTGATTTGTCTTGGCAACTCTTGAAGAAACCCAAACTTATCTTATATGATTGTTTGGATTTCCACAAAACCTTTTCAGAGCATTATGATAAACACTCCACAAAAAGGTTTATTAATTAATAATTTAATTTTTATTATCTAGATTATTTTCAAAACATATTTATACCTTAAAAACAACAGAATAATATGGAAAAGGTGGTGAAACAAAAAATACCAGAAGCAAATGCCGAGGGAGCTATCCCGAAAATATTAATCCCGAGTGGAAAATTGATTTCTGAAATTTTTGGGATAATCTTTATTATAGTTTTGTTGTGGAGCATCCTTGGGGGAAACAATTGGGAGCTGACTACTTCAAATCTTTCAATAGAAATTGGATGGCCGTGGTCTTTTCTTTATCTTGAAGAGAGTTATGATGGTGGACTTCCGATAAACATATTAAATTTAATTTTGGACATGCTTGTTTATCTTGTGGCTTCGTATATAATTGCAGTGGTGTTTACAGTTATTTGGGATTCATTTAGAGGACCTCCAAAACCAATTTCAGAGCAAGATAAAAAAACTATGAATAATTTGAGGAAGTTAGCGGGGGGGGGGAAATTAATTATTAATCCTAAAAAATTCTCTTAGGAGATTTATGCTTAATGCTCTGAAAAGCTTTTGTGGAAATTTATCCTTACTTTAATATACTTGAGATAAATTTCTTCAGAAATTGCCAAGGTTACAATCATCAACCCCAAATATTAAAAATTTAAATTTACGAATATGTTGTCTTCTGTTAATCAACAACTTCAACAACATCCTTAATTCTTACTAAATCACTAACACTGTCTCCTTGTTGAAGTCTAATTATTCTAACTCCTTGGGTTGCCCTTCCCATAACCCTAATGTTTTTGATACTTGTTCTGATGACAATCCCTTTTGAGGTTGTTACAATGATATTATCATCATCTTTAACTGACTGGGAATTTATCACTTCTCCATTTTTATCTGAGATTTTTATGTTTATCACTCCTTTGCCAGCTCGTGCAGTTAATCTGTAATCATCTATCTTACTTCGCTTTCCGTAACCTTTTTTTGTAATTGTAAGTATTGAAAATTTGGCTTTTTCAGTTGGGATAACTTCTAAGGAAACAACAGCGTCGTTTTTGTTTAGTTTTATTCCAGTAACTCCATAAGATGCTCTGCCGATTGGACGAGCTTCTTTTGAATTAAATCTAATTGCCTGCCCGAGTTTTGTAACTAATAAAACTTCCTGCCCTTCTTTTATTGGTTTAACTGTAATCAAGACATCATCTTTTCCCTCTAGGTTAATTGCTTTTATTCCACCTTTTCTTGGAGATGAAAATTGGTTGAATTCAATTTTTTTGATAATCCCTTTTTGAGTTGCCATTATTAGATAATCTTCAAATTTCTTTACTGCAATTACTGACGAAACTATTTCATCTTTTAAAGAGAGGAGATTGATAAGGGCTTTTCCTTTTCCATATTTAGCAATTTCAGGTATTTCATATGCTTTAAGCCAGTGGACTTTTCCTTTATTTGTAAAGAATAATAAATAATCATGAGTTGAACAAGTTAAAATTTCTTTTACAAAATCTCCTGTCGCGAGTTCTGTTCCTTTTACTCCTCTGCCGCCCCGGTTTTGCTCTTTGTATTGCTGAAGGTCAATTCTTTTTGCATAACCTTTATCAGTGATTGTGACAACAACATCTTTTTTACTTATAAGATCTTTTTCTTCAAATTGTTTTACAGAACCTAAAACTGCTGTTCTTCTTTCATCACCATAATTTCTTTTTAATTCTGAAAGCTCTTTTTTTATTATCTTAAATATTTCTTCTTCACCTGAAAGAATTCTTTTTAACTCCACAATTAATTCCTTAAGATCTTTTTCTTCTTTTTTTAGTTTTTCAAATTCAAGAGAAGTTAATTGTTGAAGTTTTATTTCTAAAATTGCTTGTGCTTGTTTTATACTGAGGTTGAATTTAGATTGTAAATTTTGAGATGCCTCTGCTGTTCCCTTTGATTTTTTAATTAATCTTATTATCTCATCAATATTTTTCTGGGCAATTAAAAGCCCTTCAACAATGTGGAGTCTTTTTTCAGCTTTGTCTAGCTCAAATTCAGTTTTTTTCCTGATTACTTTTCTTCGGTGGTTTACATAGGTTTGAATAATTTGTTTAAGATTTAATTGACGAGGTTGTCCTGCAACTAGTGCAACCATAACTCCGTCGAATCTTGTTTGTAATCTGGTGTATTTGAATAATCTGTTTATTGTAAATTTTGCATTTGCCCCTTTTCTTAAAACAATTACAACACGGACATTGCCTTTTGCAGATTCATCTCGGATATCGCACACATCAGGAAGTTTTCTGTCTTTTACTAAAGAAGCAATTTGCTCGACTAACTGAGCTTTATTTACTTGGTAAGGAATTTCGGTGATTACTATTCTTGTTTTTCCTGAAGAATTTTTTGGCTCTTCAATTTTTGTTTTTCCACGAATTATAAGTTTGCCTTTCCCGGTTTTGTAAAGTTCTTCAATTTCTCCAGAAATATAACCTCCTGTTGGAAAATCCGGAGCTTGTATTTTTTCAATTAATTTATCTATTTCTATTTCTGGTTTATCTATGTAAAGTGAAATTGCGTCGCAAACATTATGGATGTTGTGTGTTGGAATATTTGTGGTCATACCTACTGCGATTCCTGATGCTCCGTTCAAAAGCAAGTTAGGAAGTTTTCCCGGCAAGAGTTCTGGTTCTTCAAGAGTGTTGTCAAAATTTGGAAGCATCTTAACTGTTTTCTTTTGAATATCCTTAAGAAGTTCTTCTGAAATTTTTGAAAGTTTTGCTTCGGTATAACGCATTGCAGCGGGTGGGTCTCCGTCCATTGAACCGAAATTTCCCTGGCCTTTTACTAACGGATATCTTAATGAGAAATTCTGGGCCATTCTAACTAAGGAATCATAAAGCGCGAGGTCTCCGTGGGGGTGGAATTTACCCATTGTGTCTCCAACAATACGCGCTGATTTTTTTGTCTGCTTATTTGACTGCAAACCCATCTCGTACATAGCCCATAAGATTCTTCTGTGAACTGGTTTTAATCCATCTTCGGCTGCAGGCAGTGCTCTTGAAACAATTACAGACATTGCATAATCAATATATGCTTTCCGCATTTCTCCAGATATTTCTGCATCAATCAGTTCTTTAGCTTGAATGTGCTTTTTCATTTCTTCTTTTTTCTTAGTAAGTTCTTCTGCTCTTTGGATGTCGTCTTCGGGGGTCATTTTTTTCCTTTCATCTTCTTATTTAATTTCTCCAGTTTGTTTTTATCCACAACTAATAAAGGAAATGTTCCGCCTTCAAATCCGCATTTTCTGCAGTGCATTCTTGGTAAGATACCGAAGGCATTCCAAAACCCGAATTTCCATCCAACATCTTTGCTTCTACATTTTGGGCAGAATGATATGCTTAGGGTTTTGGGTGTGGTTCTTCTTGGCGGGGTTTTTTGTTTTGGTTGTGGTTTCATTTTACAAATTCTATGTTCTTTAATTCTTTAAACAATTGTTCATTATCTTCATATTTAATAGCATTAATGCCTGATGCTCTTGCATTTTCGATATTCATTTTATTATCATCAATAAAAACCAATTCTTCTGGTTTGATTTCTAACTCATTTAGAATTTTTTTGAAAGTTCCTGGATTAGATTTTATACTTCCAAGCTCGAAAGAAGTAAATATCTTATCAAAATCTTTTAAGGAATTTTTTTCTTGGTATGCTTGAAAATGAACTTCATTTGTATCTGTAAGACAAATTAATTTTAATTTACCTTTAAGACTTTTTATTAATTTAAAAATTTCTTCATTTGACTTATTATACTTTTTATATAACTCCATATAGAACGCAACAGCTTCATCTGATTTTTTGGTTTCTAATCCTAGTTCTTCAAAAACTTTTTGTAAACTTCCCTTGCCTTCTTGAAATTCATCATATAGTTTATTTGCCATTACATTTCCACTACTTCTGATTAAACTTGTAACCCCAAAAGTTTTTTTCATTTCTTTATCTATCTTAAGCCAGTCTATATCAAAACATACACTTCCCAAATCAAAGATTACTCCTTCCATCCTACAAATCCACCTCTGCAATCTTTGCATTTTCTTCTATAAATTTACGACGAGGAGCAACAGCATCTCCCATGAGGATTGAAAAAGTTTCATCTGCTTCAACTGCATCTTCAATTGAAATTTGTTTCATTATTCTTGATTTTGGGTTCATTGTTGTATCCCAGAGCTGGCTATCATTCATTTCTCCAAGACCCTTGAATCTACTGACTTCATTATTTGAACCCAGTTTCGCTAGGATTTTTTTTAATTCATCTTCGCTGTAAACATAGTAATCTTTTCCTGATTTTCTGATTTTGAAAAGCGGGGCTACTGCAACAAAAATATTTCCAGCTTCAATTAATTGAGGGACATATCTGAAGAATAAAGTCAATAACAAAGTTTTGATATGCTGTCCGTCAACATCTGCATCAGTCATGATTATTATTTTATTGTATCTTAATTTGGTTATATCAAAACTATCTCCAACACCGGTTCCAATTGCTTGAACAAGATTAGCAATTTCTTCTGACGAAAGTGCTTTTGCAGGATTTGATTTTTCTACATTTAGGATTTTTCCTTTTAGTGGAAGAATTGCTTGAAATTCTTTATCTCGCGCACCTTTTGCAGTTCCTCCTGCAGATTGTCCTTCAACAATATAAAGTTCTGTGTTTTCTTTTTTCTTTGAAGAGCAATCTGCTAATTTTCCAGGAAGTCCTGAACCACATAAAGCATTTTTTCTTCTAACAAGTTCTTTTGCTCTTCTTGCAGCTTCTCTTGATTGAAGTGCAGATGCTGCTTTTTTTGCAATTAGGTTTGCTGTCGAAGGATTTTCTTCAAAAAATTCTGACAAAGCAGTTGTTACAATAGAATCAATTATTCCTTTTATTTCCCCGTTTCCTAACTTTGTTTTTGTTTGTCCTTCAAATTGAGGTTCTTTCATTCTTAAAGAAATAACTGCGGTAAGTCCTTCACGAACATCGTCACCCTGAAGTTTTTCTTTTTTTAATATTGATTTTTTTGTAGCATAATCATTGATTACTCTTGTAAGAGCTGTTTTAAATCCAGCTACATGAGTCCCGCCTTCAACTGTATTAATTGTATTTACAAATCCGTGAATGTTCTCGTTGTAGGAATCTGAATACTGAATTGAAATTTCTGCAATTGTATCTTTTTCCTGTCTCTTAAAATAAATTGGTTTATGGAGGGGGGTTCTTGTTTTGTTCAGCCATTTTACAAATTCAACTAAACCTCCGGAATAACAAAACTCATCTTTTTTACCAGTTCTTTTATCCTTGAACGTTATTTTTAGTCCTGCATTTAGAAAACAGGTTTCTCTGAATCGTGTTGCTAGGATGTTATAGTCAAAATCAATTTTAGAAAAGATTGTTTCATCTGGCATGAAAGTTACTTTAGTACCGGATTCTTGTTTTTCGCATTTTTCGATAACTTCTACTTCTGAAATGGGTTTTCCGATTTTGTAAGATTGTGTATAGATTTGTCCGTCTTTTTTTATTTCAACAGTCATTTTTTTAGATAGTGCTGCAACTACAGAAATTCCAACTCCATGAAGGCCACCTGAAACAGCATAAGCCTTGTTGTCAAATTTTCCGCCTGCGTGTAATGTTGTTATGATTAATTCCATTGCAGGTTTTTTGTAAACTGGGTGTATGTCTACGGGCATCCCCCGGCCATTATCTTCCACAGACACAGAACCATCTTTGTTAATTATAACATTTATTGTTGTACAGACTCCTGCAAGACATTCGTCAACAGAATTGTCAACAACTTCGTAAACCATGTGATGTAAACCATACTTATCAGTAGAACCAATATACATCCCCGGTCTTTTTCTTACAGCTTCCAGACCTTCCAGAACTTGAATATCTTTTGCTGAATAACTTGATTTTTCTGCTTCTGCCATTTTCGTAGTTCTAACTCTTTTTTGGAAAATTTTATTGATTTTTTAATTAATTTTAAGAGAATTTCTCTCTTAGATATTTAGAAAAATGAATCTTAGTTTATAAAGCTTTTGGGGGTTTTGTCGACGATGAATCTATTTTTATCTTAAAAATAAAGAGTTTTCAGATTTTGGATACTTATTTGGTTTTTACTATATAGTGGTGATTAATAGTAAAGTTTATAAGGGTTTAATTTATTAAATTATTATGGAAAATAGAAGAGAATTTTTCGGAAAATGTGTAAGTGGATTAGCCAGTTTACTTGTAGGTGTAAATGCATTTGCAGAAGAACCAATAACTAAAAGGATACAAGAAAAAGTTTTAAGGGTTATTGATTATGTAAGGGCAAATGGGCAAAAAATGTCTAGTCTTAATGGTGGAAGCCAATATCAACTTCAAGCACCTTTTGGTGCTGAAAAACCATATTCTTTTAATGTAACTTATAATGAAAGAGATGAACTTCAAGAATTCGGATATGATGGAGCCTTACCTACTGCAAAAGATAAAAAAGAAGATGTTTCTTTAGTGAGAGATTTAATAAGGACTAAGGGGATTTGTGGAGTTGATGATAGACTTATTTTATGGAATAATAAAACTTCTTCTCAAAGAATGATTAAAGGCACAGCTTTTGCCGGAGAGCCAGATACAGATAATATGAAATATGCTAATGAAAAATATTTAGAAGCACTTGATTATTTCCTTGAAAAATTTGATAAGGATAAGAAAAAATAAAATAGATAAATTTTATAAATGGTATTAAAATAAATTTCTGATGGAAGAAAGTATTAAGGAGTATAAATATGGTGGGAGATTATTTGGAAGATTAATTAGGGGGGATTCTGGAGATACACATTTTGAACCTTGTATTGAAGAATTTGAACTTTTTGATCTTATAAGAGAAATGAATGTTAGCGATCAGGTCCATATGGAAAGGAAAGCTTTTGCTGTTTTTAGATTGCTAAAACATTATGGACATAACCCTAAGGATTGTCTTGAGAATGAATCTATTTTAATTCACCTTGCTAATCTTGGACATACAAGCCGTTTTAAGTTGCAAAGACAGGATACAACAGCTTATGATTTGGTCACTCAAAGGGGCTTACTCAAAGGAAGATATAAACATAGATTAAGTAGTAAAACACTAAGATTACCCAAACCCCAAAGAGTTAGTTTTGAAGAAGAAAGGGAAGAATATGGTTGGACTGCTTCTAGGGTAGTTCAAAAAATTTTAGCTGAAAGAACTGTGAGGGGTCGGGGGCGAAGATTTAATTCTAGATGATATTTTATTAGGACTCTTACTCTTTTTTATCAACCTTATTAACTTTCTGAACCCACTTCACTTTCTTATTGTTACGTCCCATTTCTTGGTTTTTTCTGCATTTAGATGAACAAAAATAAAATGGTGTTCCTTCTTTTTGGACTACAGTTACTCCTTTGGGGAATTTATACTCTTGTTTACAAAATATGCATTTGGGCATTAGCTAAAAACCCCCTTGGAAATTTTTGTTCTTAATCTTCGCGCCTCAATTTCTGTTTCTCTTAACATTAAAACATCTCTTTTTCTTACAGGCCCTCGAACATTTCTTCTCATTTGTTTTCCTTGATTTCTTCCCTTTAATACTCGGCATTTTACTTGAGTCAACTCTCCACGAGTTCCTGTTCTCCCGGCTATAAATTCTACAACTGCTGGAACTGCACCTTCTTCTGTTAATTTTTCAGAACCTTTTGAAGAACCTTTGGAAGCAGAATTTGATTTTTGCTCTTTAATTTTTTGTGTTTTTGCCATGTAAGTTTAAAAATAATTATTTAATTGAATCTAATTTAGCTTCCCCTAATTCGATAATTGCAATTGCACTGCACTTGACATTTATTCCTGCGACGATTCCTAATTTTTCTTTAGAATCTGCTTCAACAAATTTGATGTTTTTTTCTTTGCATAAAAGGGGGATGTGTTGAGTTAGTTCTTTTGGTTCAATATCTGCAGCTACAACAACAAGTTTTGCAACTCCTCGCTCAATTGCTTTTGTAACTTCGTTTATACCTTTGTCAATTTTCCCTGTCTTTGCTGCTTTTTCAACAACATCATATATTGTAATCATTTTGTTTGTTAACCAATAGAACTAATCCTCCCTATTGGTCATTGGATAGTTAAGAAATAATAATTGGGTTTAAAAAGCTTTTGTTATAATCTAAACAAACAAAAAACTAGCTTAAGGTTAATTTAAAATTTATTAATTGACAAAGACTCTTTGTGGGCGTTTATCATAATGCTCTGCAAAGCTTCTGCGGAAATTCTTCTAAATCTAAAATATGATGCGGAAGAATTTCTTCAAGTGTTGCCAAGATAAATAACTCCTATTAACCCTTAGAAAATATTTAGTTATTAATTAAAATATAAAATTATTTAATTAAAATATATTTTTTTATCAAAGAATACAAACCTTCTAAAACTTTTACACCAACATAAGCTTGGAATAATCTCAACACAACAACATTACAAACTATCCTTGTGGTTGTTCTTGAACCCTCTTTTATCAGATTATACATTCCTTTAAAATTAAAATTAACTTCAGGCAATCCCTGGTTTTGTAAATACACTCTTACCCTATTAAAATATGCAGGAGTTCCAGTGATTGGAAAAAAATGAAGGGGATTCAATGCAATTGGGTCTTCGCCCATTTCCAAATCAAACTCTCGCATTTCTGTTTCTAAATCTTGAGTCATGATTTATCTCTAGGATTAGTGGTTAAATAGTTATCTTTTCGATTCCTTGAGATATATTAAATCACATAAATATTTATTAAGCATAAATTAATAATTAATTTTATGGTGGCGCCAAGATCTGAAGATATTGCAAGATATATTGTTAGAAGAGTTTCAGGAGGAGATAAATCTGGATGGATTGATTTTGCAACATGGTATCATAGGGCAACTGGAGAAGCAAATAGGTATGCGCAAGAGATTATTGATGATGTAACAATATGCTTATTAACAGGGGGGTTACAGCAATATCTGGTAAGGGATATATGATTGAACAAGATGGGGTTACAAGACCCGATATTACAGAAACTGCTTTTCCGGGGAGAACAAGATTTGTAAGAGAAAGTGATGCTTCGGCTCTTGTAGGGGCACTTGGTTGGGAAGGTTTAAGTGTAGTAAAAGTTGATTAGTTATCTCCCCAAACTTTCAAAATTCTCCTTGTACCAATCAAAAGTTCTCCTAATTCCTTCTTCAATTGAAACTCTTGGTTCATATCCTAATTTTCTAAGTTTGCTTATGTCAACTTCAACATTTTGCGGTTGTTCTTTTTCAGATTCATAAAAACCTTTGCTTCCTTTTCCTGCCAAACTTATAATTGAATCTGCAACACTTTCAAGAGTTGTGGCTTTTCCAGAAGAAATATCAAAGGCGTCATTTCTTTGTTCCATTGCTAATAAGAATCCTGAAATAAAATCATCAATATAAGTGAAGTCTAATGTTTTATTTTTATTTCCGAAAATCTTTAATTCTCCTCCTGCTAAGGCAGTCCTCATCCAGATATCCACCAGTCTTGCTGTTTTATCATCAAAAGGACTATAAACTGTACTCGGCCGGACAATAACATAATCAATCCCATAACATTTTGAATAAGCCTTAAGTAGTTCTTCCCCGTAAAGTTTGCTTGCTGTGTAAGGATTTCTTTCTTCTGACAAAACTCTTGAAGAGGATGTATAAACAATTTTAGGAATATGGTGTTTTCTGCAAAACTCCATTACTTTTTCCAGGTTATGAGAATTCTGGAAAGCTAGTTTTGGGTCAGAGATTATTTTATTAATTTTGCAAAAGTCAGCTAGATGTATAAGCATATCGACTGGTTCTTTTAATTCTTCTTTGTTAATATCTTCAACAAATTTTCCATCTCGTTTGTCGACTAATAATACTGGGGTGTCTCCTCTTTTTAACAAGGCATTTAATAGAGAACTGCCGATAAGTCCTTTGTGTCCTGTTAAGATAAATTTCATTTTACAAAACTTGAATTTATGTAGAGTATATAAATATTTTTAAAGTCCATAATATCAAAGTTATTATGACTCAGGCAGTATTGGATGTTAAAGCAAATAATTTTATTTCAGGAGAAGGTTTAGACACAAAAGTTAAGTGGGATAATTTAGCTAGATTTGAAAGACAATGTAGGCATTCAGGAAGTTGCGGAATACAAGTTTATGAGGATGTTGAAAATAATGTTTGGCAAGAATTATTAGAGCGGAAAGTCCTTAGTTATTCATCTGAAGGAGCTTTTGCTTTAGTGGGAGAAGGAATTATTGTTGGGCCCAGATTATCTCATTTCCCCATGCCATTATATTTTAATTGGAGAAAAGATGCTTTAAATTATGCTCAAGCTTTTTTAAAAAGTCCAAATCATCATCCGGTTCATTTATTGCAAGGTGTTGAAGAAAGAGTTAATAGATGATTCATTTCCAGTTCACAACAACATCATCAGTTCTCTGCCTTGGTGCAATATCAATTTCTTCTATGTTAAATTTTAATCCGGCTTTGTGCATTTTTAGTCCAAGATAAGCAATCATTGCAGGGTTATCAACAAGGAGGGAATTTTCAGGACAAAAGAATTTAGCTCCTCGTTCTTTACACATAATTTTGCACATTTCTTGAAGCCTGGAATTGCACGCAACCCCCCCACCCAATAATAATTCTTTTTTTCCAGTATGGGCAAGAGCTCTTTCTGCTGCTTCAACTAACATTGCAAATGCTGTTTCTTGTAAAGAGAAAGATAAATCTTCTAATTTGTATTTCTTGCTTTCCAACATTTGTCTTAGTTTTGTAAGCATTCCTGAAAAAGCAACATCCATTCCTTTTATTGAATAAGGGAGTTGTACTAATTCTTTTTTATTTGCTTTGTTTGCAAGTTTTTCAATTTTAGCTCCGCCTGGAAAACCAATTCCGGCGTAACGTGCAAAAGTATCTATGAAATTTCCGATGCCTACATCAAGGGTTTCGCCGAAAATTCTGTACTTGCCTGCTTCATATGCTATAATTTGTGTGTTGGCGCCTGAAGCATAGAGTAGGACAGGAGATTTTGCTCCGGTTGTTTCACCAATTTCAAGGTGGGCAATACAATGGTTTACAGGGATTAGTGGAATCTTTAATTTTTTAGCAATTTGTTTTGCAAATTTCATTCCTTCAATTAAACATGGTGCAAGTCCTGGTGCATTTGAAAAAGCAATTGCTTTAATTTTATCTTCGGTTATGTTTGCTTTTTCCAAAGCTTGATTATAAAGTTGCTCTGCTATTTTTGCATGATGGGTTGCTGCTTCAAGTGGAATTATTCCCCCCTGTTCTGTTGTATAAGTTTCTTTTTCATTGCAGAGGATTTTCCCTTGCATGTCTAGAACTGCCACACCGAAGGTGTGTGCCGTGGATTCTATGCTAATTATCATATATATTCCAGAAAATAAGTATTTATAAAGTTTGATAGAAAAAATTTAGTATTAAAATAAAAATTAAAAATGAACCCGCCCCTCCTTTCGGACAGGTTCATGAATGTGAATTAAGTTTATTTCTTCTTTTTCTTAGTTGCTTTTTTCTTTCTTCCGCCTCTAGCCATCTTTGCTTCGCAAACATTTCCTTTTCCGTCTACATAATAAAGATAACCAGATTTTCTTTTGATCACGTTTTTTACAATAACTTTTCCCATTTTTACCCTCCTTTCAATTAATGTTACTAAATAAAATTTGTATTTAAACCTTTCGCTATTCTATCGACGGACATTTGTTATTTTTAAGTAGTTGTCGAGGAGGTTTTAGGCACTTCTAAAAGATATTTACCTCTTCCAGAAATATAAAATTTCCAGTCATTCACATTTTCAACTTTAGTTGCTTTTTTATTTTTATCAAGCCAAATTGCTGTAAATGGTTTGCAGAAAAGAGAGTGGATTGTCAGTTTTTTTTCTTTGTTGAAAATGAATAATAATGGTGAAGATTTTTTTTTGAACATTAGACCTCTTGCTTTTTGAAAGATTGATGTAAGGGGGTTTACCTTTATTGTTTTTGTTGTTTGGTTTATTTTGTATTTAAATTCCATCTTTTAACTCGACATATTTATTATAAACATAATCAACATTTTTTTCAGTAACAACATTATGATGCTTGAAACCTCCGCCGAATGTTTTTGGTATATGCATTAGTTCGTGGATGATTACTTTTATTTGATCTTGTTCTGAAAGTTTATCAAATCTCTTAGAGATTGTCTCAATTAAGTAAAATCCTTTTCTATGGAGGGCGAGTTGCATTGCTTTCCCTAGGGCGTGGCATCTTGCAATTGTTCCCCGAGATTGAGAGCCGTGACTGCGGATAAATGCAACATTGTCCAATTGAATATGGTTCCATCTAAGAACTTCAACTATCTCTTCTGCTTTTTGTTTTAGGTCTGGGGCGTGGTGGTATGTTATCGGCATTTTTCCTCTTTTATCTACTTTGATATTTTATCTTTGAATTTTATTATTTATAACTCTTTGTTTATCCAACACCCCCGATAAACTAAGAGAAATAGATTTTTTACAAAGATTTAGTTTGAAGATAGTTAAATATATAAATAAGGGTACATTAAATAACCTAGGAGTTTAGTTGAAAACCTTACTGATTTAGGAACATCGTATAGTTTGATTTATGAACCTTCACAGCACTTAAAATCTTTAAGAGATAGGCCTGGACATTTAGTTTTAGAAGCAGAATCATATGAAGTAATTAGAGAGCCAGATGTTCATTTAGATTGGGATTATGAGAAAAAAGTAGCTAGATTAGCTTCAGAGATGGCTATAACTAGACAACCTTTAACTTCATTAAGACTAGGAGAAACGCAATCAATAGAGGATTATCTATTTAGATTAACTGAAAGAATCTTACCTCTTGTTTGTGATGATTTAAAAGCACTATTTTTTGGAGAGCTTAATTTTTTACCACCACATATAACTGCATTTGCAATTGCAACTCATCTTAAGGAAGAAGCAATTAGACAAGGGGAATTAAGAGGAGAATTTACAAAGAGGGGATATCAAATATCTTCTGCAGCTTAATTTTTTATCTCAACTATTTTATTTTTTGATGTCGGATTTTTTATTTTTATGTTTTTTGAACTTACCTTGAATTTTTTAGATAAGAGTTTTATCAATTCTATGTTTGCCTTGTTTTTTTCAGGAGGGGATTTTAGGTGAGCAACATAAAATTCTCCTGATTTTTCTATCTGACTCTTTTTTGAATTTGGTTTTGCTTTTATTTTTATTTTCATTAAAGATAGAGATAATTTAAGTTTTTAAAACCTCATAGAGATAAAGCCCTTCTTTGCTTATGCCTTTTAATGAAAAGCCCGGACAATTAAATTGAGGGGTATAAACATACTCGATTTGTTTTTGCAAGGCAATGTTAATTTTTTGCTGACAACTTGCTGAAGAAAATTGAAAGAATAAATATTGCTCATTACTAATTGTACCTGGTTTGGTTGTTATAGGGAAGTTGTCTGTTGCTATGCCGATTACTGTGCCTTTCCAAGGAATACTTAAGAAATTTTTATTATGAATCTCTGAAAATAAAACTAAATCATCTTCTTGGAGGTATTCCACTGCTGGTGCTGCTGGAGGAGTTTTTGCTTTTGTATTCATATTTACTAGTTCCAACTTTCTCCACCCATCATGATTGGTATATGAAAATGAAATAATTAAAAATAAAATCAGAACTGAAACTTGAAGAATACTCATAATTTTATATTTTTCTATTTTTTCAAGATTGTTTAATTTTTTCACTACCCAGTTTATTCCAAATCCACTAACAATCACAATTAAAAAAGAAGTGACTACAACTACCCGTTCATAATCAATCAAAAATCTTGAATTATAGTATGAATAAAAAATCCAGTAAATAATACCTACAATAATTGGAGAAATCAGCCATACCCTTTGTTTTTGTTTTTCAAAAAATCCAAATATCGCAAAAAACAAAATCGGGAGGGGAATAATATAAAAGATTGAAAAATTTGGTATGTTAAACGGAGTCAATGATTGGAAAAAGATTCTGGAAAAAATGTAAGAAACAGCACTAATTAGGGGGTATTGTTTTGTTAAGAACATAGTAAACGAAATCAAAACTGCTGAAGTGAGTATTAATCCTAAATAAATCATAATATATTTTGCGTTTTGCTTTTTAGAGATTAGGAAATAAGAAATTAAACTTATTGCTGAAAATAAAAATAAGGGGGGGTAAAATATGAGTGTAAAAAACCCTGTAAACAAAATCATTTTTTTGTCGTCAATAGATATGAAAATAAATTCGAGTAATAAAAAGATTATCCCAAGGGTAAGTGGAATTAAATTCCATAGTCCTGGAATATTTCCCCCATTGATTATATAGGAAAGTGAAATAGCGGCTATTGCTGAAATAAATTGATTGATATTATTAAATCTTAAGATAAAATAAACGAGAACGCAAATAAGGATGCCTGAAAAAATTGTTATTATTGTATATTGTGTTAATGGGTCTAAATCCAATGAGATGATTATTTCTGCGATAAATGAATGGAACGGAAGCTCTAAATTCGAAAAAGGCTCGAGGTTTTTTGTAAGAGGATTTTTTAATGGCAAAGATTTTGAAGAAATAGAATAATCAATAAAAGCTACAGAATACCATTCGTCTGAGAAATATGGGTATGGATTCTTCATATGTTCTGCAGAATTTAATGGTGAGGTGATTGTGGTAAAAGTTCCAGTATAGTTATAATGAACTGAATAGAGTTGAATAAATAAAATAATTATTACAAATATTAACACCCAATCAATTTTTATTTTTTTTAGCTGATTAAGATTTTTCCTTGTTTTATGAATAATGCAGACAGAAGCCACTAAATTGATTACAAAAATTGTTGAATAATTAAAAATATGTAAAGATTGAGTCAAAACTGCAACAAAAAGATGAAAAGCGATTAAGAAACTAAGTATGTAAAAGAAGCCCTTTTTCTTATCTTCAAATTTTGTGATAAGCAAAAAAGGGATAAGCAAAAATAACACCCCGATTAATAATTTTAACATTTTACCTCCTTATTGATATTTATCATAAGTATTTAAAATTGTTGATGGTTAACTATAAATATCCAAGGATTTTTGGTTAGATATGAAAATATCAGTTGTTCTTCCGTGTAGAAATGAGGAAAAAACCATAGGAATTTGTATTGAGAAAATAAAAAAAGCTCTTTTTGGGCAGGACTATGAGATTATTGTTTCTGATTCTTCAAAAGATAAAAGTGCAGAGATTGCAAAAAAAGCAGGTGCAAAGGTCCTGAAACATAATTTAGAAGGGTATGGTAATGCTTATCATGTTGGATTAAAAAAATCTAAAGGAGATTATATTATCATGGGGGATGCTGATGATACCTACGATTTTTTGGAAATTCCAAAATTTGTTCACGAACTTGATAAGGGCTATGATTTTGTTGTTGGAAATCGTTTTGCAGGAAAAATAGAAAAAGGAGCTATGCCTTTTTCTCATAGGTATCTTGGAAACCCTGTTCTTTCAGGAATTTTGAGATTATTTTTTCATTCAAAAATAAAAGATGCCCATTGTGGAATGAGGGCTATGAGAAGAGAAATCTTAGAGAAACTTAATCTAAGGACTACTGGAATGGAATATGCTTCTGAGATGGTGATAATGGCTGAAAAAAAGAAACTTAAGATAAAGCAAATACCAATTAGTTATTATAAACGAAAAGGGAAATCAAAACTAAAATCATTTTCAGATGGATGGAGACATTTGAGGTTTATGCTTTTATATTCTCCGTTGTTTTTATTTTTTCTTCCGGGATTGTTTTTATTTTTATTTGGATTCGGAAGCATTGTTTGGATATACCTTACCCCTCTTAAGATTTTTGGAATTACTTTTTATTTTTATCCGATGTTTCTTTCTTCCTTACTTTTAATAGCCGGATATCAGTTGATTATTTTTTCTGCTTTTGCAAAAACATATGCAGTAACTCATTTAGGTATGCAAAATTATTTTATGGAGAGATTATACAAAAAAGTAACTATTGAAAAAGCAAGCATTATTGGGCTGTTGATTATTTTTGTAGGATTAATTGTTTACCTTTCAATTTTCAGCAGATGGATTGGAACGGGCTTTGGTGAATTAAATGAGATAAAAAATTCTATATTAGGGTTAACTCTTATAGTAATCGGGATACAAACTATTTTTTCGTCTTTTATAATGAGTATCCTAGGAATAAAAAGTAAAAATTAAAATGAAAATAGCAGTATTTCATCAGTTTTTGGATAATATCGGGGGGGCAGAGATTGTAACTTTAACTTTAGCAAGAGAACTTAATGCAGATATTTATACAACAAATGTGGATTTTGATAAAATAAAAAAAATGGGATTTAATGATTTAACTAATCCAAATAGAATCAAATCAATTGGAAAAGTTCCTCTAAATGCTCCCTTCAGACAGCAATCATCATTGAGAAAATTTAGAAAATTAAATCTTAGAAATAAATATGACTTTTATATCATTGCTGGAGACTGGGCAATTTCTGGGGCAGTAAACAATAAACCAAATTTAGAATATTTTCATTCTCCAGTTAATGAGTTATTTGCATTTAAGCTATACATAAGGGAAAATTTAATTTGGTGGCAAAAACCAATATTTGATTTGTGGGTTTATTATAATAAATTTTTATATATGAAATATTTGAAACATGTTTGGAAAATTGTCTGCAACTCTAAAAACACTAAGGATAGAATAAAAAAATATTTGGGCAAAGATGCAGTTGTTATTTATCCCCCAATTGAAACCTCTAAATACAAATATGAAAAACCTAAGAATTTCTGGCTTTCTGTAAACCGATTGACTGCTCATAAAAGAGTTGAGATTCAGATGAAAGCATTTTCTAAACTTCCTGAAGAAAAATTAATTATTGTAGGGAGTTATGAAAAGGGCTCAAAAAGATTTGAAGAATATAAAAAATATCTTGAGAAAATTAAGCCTAAAAATGTAAAGATTATTAATTGGGATTCACAGAAAGCATTGCTCAAACTTTATTCTGAGTGCAAGGGATTTATTACAACTGCAAAAGATGAAGATTTTGGGATGACTCCGATAGAAGCGATGGCGTCGGGAAAACCAGTTATTGCTCCAAATGAGGGGGGCTATAAAGAAACAATAACAAATAAAACTGGAATTTTAATTGATGATATTAATGAAGATAAATTAATACAAGCAATAAGGAAAATTGAGAATAATAAAGAAAGGTATAAAAAAAATTGTTTAAAACAAGCAAGAAAGTTTGATATAAAAGAATTTATTAAGAAAATAAAATTGGAGATAAGATGAAAAAAGATTTACTTGTAACACTTGCAGATAAAAAATATATAAACCAGGCAAAACAGCTTTTCTCAAGTGTTTATTTTAATGCTGGCTGGAAAGGAGATTATATGCTTCTTGCCCATGAAATTCCAGAAAAAGATTTGAAATGGTTTAGGAAAAAGGGAATTTTGATTAAGAAATGCAAACCTCTTTCTAGTAAAAACCTGACAAGATGGGCCCCTGTTGTCCTGGATAAATTTTATTTATTTAAAACAGAGTTTAGAAAATGGAGAAAAATTGTTTACTTGGATGCTGACATTATAGTTACAGCTTCATTTAATGAGATTCTCAATGTCAATCAGTTTGGAGCAGTCTTAGATGCAAAGTCTCATGAAATGATCAGAGACCAATTTTTTAAAAAAACCAAAACAAATCAGTATTTGATTGAAAAACTGGAAAAAGAATATAACACAAACGAAAAAGCATTTAATGCTGGTATGTTTGTATTTGACACAAAAATAATTAAAAAATATTCTTTTGAAAAACTTCTAAACTTATTAAATACACACGAAGACATTTGCAATACTGGGGAACAGCCACTCCTTAATCTTTATTTTTACAAAAAATGGGAACAATTACATCCAGTGTATAATAATTACCTAAGTGCATATACTTGCGACAAAAGAAAAATTAAGGGGATAATTCTACACTTTCTCTATTGGAAAAGGCCATGGTTTCAGGAAAGCTGTTTTTACAATACTTGGATAAAAAACTTAGAAAACGCAGAGAATATTAACACTAAAAAACCAATTCCTCCAAAAGAAGTTTGGTCTGAAAAAAAGATTAAAAAATACAGCTCTTTCTTGAGATTTATGTATTATTTGTACTATCTAAGAAATGAATTAAAAGATGCAATTATGGAGATAAAACGGGTTAGTTACTATATAAAATGTGCAATACATTTTATTTTAGGAAAATGTGGGATATTTCTAAAAAAATATTCTCCTAGAATTTATACTCTTCTTAAACAAACAAGATTATTCTAAAATAATAATCATGCTTGGATTAATGAAAAATCTTTTAAATCCTCTTTTATGAATTTGTTTATGAAACGAAACATGTTCGCAGTCTTCAAAACCATATTTACAGTTTTTTATTGCTTTCATTTTATAGATTGCTAATCCGGAAAAACAGGATACAATTGGAAATAAATCTTCACCGGGTTTTAACTTTGGTTGTTTTGCTTTAATCCATTTAATATTGTTTTCTTTTATTTGTTTTTTATTAAGTTCTTTTTGTCTACCCCCCATATAACATCTATCTTCGAAATTTTTTATTCTTAAAGGATAAGAATCATGATAATCCCCATAACATAATCCATTTGCTCCCATTACATCCCAGTTTTCATGACCAAAAGTATTTGCAATTCCTCCATTATTCCAACCCCCGTAATAATCTAAATCAAAAACCATCATATAATCTAAATCAAAAAACTTTTCTTGAATATATTCTAAATATTTATTTCTGCAATAAGCCATAATCTTCATTCTTGTTTCTCCTTGATTTTTCAATCTTGGGTAATTTTTTCTATTGTTTAATAAGATTATCCTCTTATTCTTTTTTACTCTTTTTTTTAGAATAGCTAGGGTTTTATCCTTAGAATCACTTTCAAAAATAACAATTCTATAGTCCTTAAACATTTTTCCAGTTTCTTCTAATCTTGAAACTGTTGTCCCAATAATTTCTTCTTCATCTCTTACACATCCGCATAAGACCACCTTAGAATTTCTCATTTTCTTAATCCCTTTTTCTATATGGTCATAATAGGATTCATAATCCTCAGGAATTTTTTCTTCATTTCTAAAGCTCTTTTTATATATTTTGGAAAAAACCAGGGATTTTAATTTTCTATTAGTTAATTTATAAAAAATTCTTCTTATTAAATAATAAGGGGAAAGTAACCCGGTTAATTTTAAAAAATTCAATGTTCTTTCACTTACAACGACTAATTTATTTTCTGGCTTCATCTTTCAAATACTCTTTAATTATTTTTTTTGCATCCCCATAATTAACAATCTTTCCTTTTTCCATCAAGATTACTTTAGTGCAGTATTTTTTTATTGTTTCTAAATCATGACTAACTAAAACAATAGAAACACCTTCTCTTAAAAAATTCTTTATCTTCTTTACACTTTTTTTTCTAAACTCTTCATCTCCAACTGCAAAAACCTCATCAAGAAGAAGAATTTCTGGATTACAATGTATTGCAGTTGAAAAACCCAAACGTTGTTTCATTCCTTCTGAAAATTGATAGATTTTTGTATTAACAAATTCTTCAAGTTCTGAAAATTTTACAATAGAATCAAATTTTTTCTTTATTTGTTTGGTATTTAATCCAAATAGTGAACAACATAAGAAAATATTATCTTTCATTGTAAGCCTTTCTTTTAATCCAACACTAAGGTTTATTAAAGAGATTAATTTCCCATTTGTTTGTATTTTTCCAGAATCTTTTTTATAAATCCCTGCAATTATTCTCAAAAGAGTTGATTTTCCAGAACCATTTTCTCCGATTATTCCAAGAATTTCTCCAGAGTTACATGAAAAAGAAACATTGTCCAGAGCAGTTATTATTCTTTTAGGTTCTCTTCCGGAAATTAAAGAAACTATTTTTTCAAGAATGCTTTGGTTTTTTCTAAAACCTATTTTAAATTTTTTAGATATTTTTTCAGCAATTATTCTTTTTATCATATTAATTCTGCGAATTTATTTTTTAATTTATTAAAAACTAATATTCCAATGACTATGGAAAGTAAGCTATAGATAACCATTGTTGCAATCATCCAGAATGGCGAGATTTTGGAATATAGGGTAAGGTCTCTTGCAATTGTAATAAAATAATAAATGGGATTAAATAGATTAATATAAAAAAGTTTTGTCTGTCCTTGAATTGCATAAAAAATTGGAGTGCCCAACCAGATTAATGTTAAGGCAAATGTCCATATATTCCCCATGTCAACAATATATGTAGTCATTGCAGAGAGGATTAGAGAGATTCCCAATACGAAGATATAAAAGAAAACTAGTAAGGGAAGATATAAAAGAACTCCAACTAAAGAAACTTTGAAAATAATTAGGAATATTCCGAATAAAATTATTTCAAATAAATGAGAAAAAAGGGTTTTGAGAACAATTGAAAAAACAAGTGCAGATTTTGGGAAGTTAATGGATTTGATTAACCCATTGTCACGTAAAATGCTCCCAGTAGATTCCAATGTTGCTTTCTGAAAAAAATTAAACATAATTATTCCAAGAAGAAGATATAGGGGATATTGGGAGATATTATTCCCTAACCTGTCTGAAAAAATCAAAAGAAGAAGCGAAAACATCAAAAGAGGATTAAGTAAATACCAAAAAATTCCAAGATAACTTCCTTCATTTCTAAGTTTAAAATTAGCTTTTGCAAGTGAATAACTTAGATTTAAGGTTTGTTTAATTCCCATAATTAGATGTAAATTAAGGATTATTTATATGTTTTTGTAGGGGATTATTAATTATCTCGTTAATATCTCAAAACTCGCCCATCTCTCGCTCCGGCAATCATCTTGTCAGTATTTCTATGCCGTCGCGATGTTTTAGTGGATGATCTTTGCCAACTGCTTGTTTTGTTCTTATATCAACTGCTTTAACAAAACCCTCGCCAATATCTGTATGAAGATGATATGCAAAGTCTAGTGCAGTTGTTCCTGGTGGGAGTAAAAAACAATCTGGTAAAATTCTTCCTTTTGAATCTGTAAGTTTAGCGCCTGCTGGAAAAATCGCAATGTATTTTAACAAATCAAAAACCGCGATATTTAAAACTTGCTGGATGCCGGTGTTTTTATATTTCTCCATAACATTTTTCTTTATTGTTTCAAGAGCTATTTTTTGTTTTTCATTTAATTTATCCTCGTGTATCTTAAAGTTTTCATCTCCAGGTATGTAGTCAATCATTCCAGATTTTGAAGCTTCTCTTAATGCAAGTTCTGAATCTGCTGAACATGGGATGATTAGTAAATCTGGATAGGCTTTTTTTATTTTGTCAATATTCTCTTTTGCTGAAGATTTGTCAATTTTATTTGCGGCGATTATCATTGGTTTTGTTAAATGGCGAAGAGCATTTGAAAATTTTGTAAGTTGTTCGTCTCCCCACTCTGCGGGTTTTTCTTGATTGTAACCTAATTTCAAAACAGCTTCTTTTACATCTTCTTCTTTTACTTTTAATCCTGAAAATTGTTTTGCAACTGCTTCTGCAAAATTGTTTTTTTGAACTTGTATTGTTCGTGCAAAAGTTTTCCAAACTTTTTTAAGAATTCCGAGATACCATAAATCAAGTTCGTTTTCAAGCATTTCAATATCTTGTATTGGATTATAGTTTTCAGTTTCTTTTCCTTCTTCATCTGTTGTTCCTGAGACATCTACAATATGAACAAAAACATCTGCTTGTCTTAAATCGTCGAGAAATTGGTTTCCGAGTCCTCTGCCTTCTGATGCACCCCTCACAAGACCGGCTACATCCATTAGTTCAACTGGAACAAATCTTTGGTGATTGATACAATAACCAGTTCTTGGCTGGCATTGGGTATTTAGCTCTTTATCAATGCAATCAATTCTTACATAACCTATTCCGCGATTGGGCTTGATTGTTGTAAACGGAATCGGAGAGATAGGAATATTTGCCAGAGTCGCAGCTTTGAAAAATGTGCTCTTTCCACATGATGGTTTTCCGACAAGCCCGATTAGCATGATTTTGATAGGAAAGTTGGTTTTTTAATATTAACTAAAATGTGATTTAGAAAATTCCTAAAAATGACATCCTCCGCACCCTAAAGGTTTGCCTTTGGGGCAAATCGCCTTCGGCGAGTGCGGTTTCCTAATACGCATGATGTTCTTCTTGGTTTTCAATATATCTTCTGACAACTTCTTCTTGCACAA
The DNA here is from genome assembly GCA_964493655.1 of Candidatus Woesearchaeota archaeon. Lineage (GTDB taxonomy): Archaea > Nanobdellota > Nanobdellia > Pacearchaeales > GW2011-AR1 > CAZWNN01. Next base: position 58,224 of record CAZBOY010000001.1, read on the forward strand.
AACCAACTGAAGATGCAAATTTTCCTCGACTCCATAAATGTCCTTTAGGATATCTCAACCTTGCTTTTGGATTTTTCTCAAAGAAAAGTTTTGCAGATAATCCTTTCAAGATTTGCAAAACTTTCGAAGCAGAAATATTCAAAGATACTTGAACTTCACAATGAACATGTTCAGGCATTACTGACAAAACAATAATTTTTATGTTATGCAGCGACGCGGCTCTTCTGATACAAGCAGCACAAAGATTTTTCTGCTCTTCTTTTCTAAACATTCTGTAAGCGTATTTTGGTTTCCATTCAAGATGAAGCATCATCACTCCAACTGAATGAGCAAAATGTTGGTATTCATTTATTAAATTTTGTGTTTCCATTTTTCTCCATAGCATTCGCTGTTTTCAGTGAATGCAAAAGTTTATTTAGTTTGAGAAAGTCACAACTACATCGTGTGTTCAATGGGTTGCAACAAACCCATTGTTCCTAAAATTTATAGAAATAAATACTTTGTTAGGAGAACCCCATCCTAAAAGGATGGAGATTTCTTCTTAGTTAA
>CAZBOY010000002.1:0-8077 GCA_964493655.1 Candidatus Woesearchaeota archaeon
AATACTTTGTTAGGAGAACCCCATCCTAAAAGGATGGAGATTTCTTCTTAGTTAAAGAGATTATTTTAGATTTATTTTTAGCATACTTTAATGAATCAATTGCCCATGCTGAACTAGCCCCTGTACTAAAAGTCCATGCAATATCTCCGAGAATCCACGAAAAAGCAAGTAGCCAAAAATTCTTGAAAAGAAAAAGTCCAAAAAAAGCAACAGACAACAAGAAAAAAGATATCATCAAAGACTTTTTCCTTGAATCATAATCTGCAATCGCTCCTGTAGGAAATTCAAAAAGAATCATTATAATTCCAGAGATTGCAAATAAGGTAGTGATTGCCATAAGATTAAAACCAAAAGAAACAAAATAAACTAATACAAGAGCTCCCATTAAAGCCCGTCTTATTCCGTGGGTAAATTCCATTCCATAAAGAATAGATTTTGTTTTCTTTTTAGGATTCATCTCAACCTCTCCCCATCCAAAGAAAAACAAATATATAAAGTTAACTTGTCAAATCAGGATAATGATTGTATCCATATTCTCTCAATCTTCTATAAACTGGAAAAACAATTTTAAAAAAATCTTTCTTAGATGCTCTCCTTTTACTGGTAAATTCATTCATTCTTTCAATTTCATCTATACTAAAACCCACTTCTTCAATAACTCTATCTACTTCATCATAAAACTCTCCAAGAGTTTTTAATTTCATTCTCTCACTTGACCTTGGATGACAACCTGCTGGAGATTTACTATCTCCAACTCTAAAACCTCCTGGAAGCTTATAATTAAAATTATTAAAAAACTCAATCCACCATTCATCCCCACGACTTATTCTGCATTGTTTGATTCTTTCTTGAATTTCTTCTTCTAAATTTCTTTTTGCCATTTTAATCTTCTTCTCTATATTTTAAATCCCAAAGGTCTGAGAATAAAAGACCTGCTGCAGGAAATCCCGATTTTGATGTAAAATGAGAAAAAATACACTCCTGATCTTCGTTAAAGGAGTTGTTTAATTGTTGCATCCTTCCATAATAAGCTTTCCGAAGTAAATCTACTTGTTTCAATCCCCCGCTTCCAAGAGTCTCTAAGGCAGATTTTCTAATGAGCCCAAAACTCTTTGCCATTCTTCCTTGGTTTAAAGAATATAACCTCTCATGTTTTGAAATATATTTTTCTTCCCCCCGGCGTAGTTTTTTGCCATATCTTTTATAAAGACGTTTATCAGTTTCAAATCTTCTTTTTACTACATCTCGTTGGTTTCTCCAAACAGAGTATAATCTGTCTTTAATCGCATCATCTTCTCCTTCTATTGATTCTATAATTAAAAGAGGAATTAAATCTTCTTTCTTAATTTTTGTGTCTCTTGCTTTTTCTCCAGCACCCATCAAATCTAAAACAACGTCTCTAGAATCATAGCCTCTGTTTAATCTCAAAACAGCAACAAGACTAGGTAAATCTTCTGCCTCACATAATTCTTCTACTAGTGTTTTTTCTTTCTTATCCATAACAATAATTAAAAAATCTAACTTTTAAACCTTCCCATTCACCACCACCCCCTAGGGACAACACTATAAAAAACTTTATAAACCTAGAAATTCTTAATTTGTTATGACAACATTAGATGATATTGTAAAAGCAGGAAAGGACTATAACTTAATTTCAAGAATCGGAGATGGTTTAGCTAAAAATCCAACAGATTCAAATGTTCTTAAGGGATTCTTAACCTATAATTCTGAAAAAGGTCCTGAACCTCTGGATCAAACAGCATCAGGAATGATGTATCAAGATTATATGGCTATGCCAATGAGATTAGGCGACGATGTTAAAGAAGCTAAACAAGAAGAAACAAGCGCTTTAATCGGAGCAGTTAAAGGAGAATATGAAACAGTTGTAAATGCACTTGATGAAGGACATTTGCAACACACAGCATTAGAAATGCCTGATAGAACAAAATCTTATCTTGCTCTTGAAGAAGCAATGAAAGCCGAAAACTATGCAGCTGCAAAAGCAATTTACGCAAGCACCTCTAAAAATGAAGCATGGCAAAAATACCTTATGAAATACGGAGATACAGATTTTGTAAAAAGACACAGAGATTTATTTATGAACTTGGAAAGAAAAAGATTTATGGACAAACATCTTTCTGTTGAAGAAGAAAAAGATGGAAAGAAAGGACTAGTTTATTCTCCTGAAAAAGCAAAAGCATATGTTTTAGCATCACCAGAAAGATTAAAAGATAATGAACCTTTAGCATATTTAGAAGTTGGAAAAACCTATACCCATCAAATAGAAGCAGAAGAAGCTGAAAAGAAATCTAAGAAGAAAAAGAAATAAATAGGGATTTTATTAATCATTAAACCATCTTCGACCAGTTGGCTGACTGATTTACCTTGGCAATCGTTGAAGAAATTTTAACCTATATTTTTTATTATCTGTAAAAATTTTCCAGCATCTTTGCAAAGCCTTAAGACAAACTATCTCTACAAACTTTTTATTAAATTATAAATTTGAATTTTTCATTTGCATAAGTCTTTTAAACAATGAAACCTTAATTATCTTAGAAAAAGATGGAATACACAGAAGCAATTTATCCCGGGCAGGTTACTCCTCTTGACAAATCTTATTTTGATCCTGCCTTGCCACAAGTTAGTTTTGCAGATTTAGGAACTTCTCAAGATGCAAGAACTGCAAATCAAATTAAAGAAGTAAGCAAGCATCTTAATACTGGGCTTAGAACATTTGAAGTTGCTGGACATTCACCAGAAGTTTTTGAAGCAATTCCTAAAGAGCATTTAAGAGAAATTAACCGGCAGGCAAAACTTATTGGTGCTGAAGCTACTTTCCACGCGCCGATGGTTGACCCAACTGGAATTACTCAGCATGGCTGGGATAAAATCAGTCAAGATGCTGCTGAAAAACAACTCTGGAGTGCAATTGAAAGAAGTCATGATTTAGACCCTAAAGGAAATATGAATGTTACAATGCATGCTTCTACTGTCGGGCTCCCTTCACCTGAAATGAGAGTAAAAGGAGAGGAGATGAAAGGAAAAGGTTATGAATCCGGAGAAACAAAATCAGTACTTTTTATTGATACTCAAGGAAAACAGTTAATACAAAAAAGAGAGCAGGAAAAATATTTTCCAGAAGAAGGTGGTAAAGTTCAAATACAAAAATTTGATAAGGAAAAAGAATTAAAAGATGTTAATAGGGATGCATGGACAGGTGAAATGCACAATATTACTTATTATTTAGACATTGCTAGAGATAGAATGGGACAAGGTGGAGAAGAAATAGAAAAACTTAGTGAACTTCCAGAAGCAAAAGAATCTGGAAAAGAAGAATTTGGAGCAACACAAGAAAGATTACAAAAAGCATCTTCACATGGTTTGACTTATTTAGAAGGTTCTTATAAAAAACTTAAAGATTTGTTTGACATGGCTTGGAAAAATGCAAGTGATAAAGAAAAAGAAAAACTGCAAATTTTTGCAGATAAAATTTCACCTCTTGCCAAAGATTTTAATGCAATGAAAGATGACCCTAAAAAAATTGCAGAATTTGGTGATGCTTTGGGATACGGCGTTGATGTTTTTAATCATCTTGAAAATCCGACTATTTTTGTTCCTTTAAGAGAATATGCAACTGAAAAATCTGCAGAAACAGTTGCGAATCTTGCTATGAGGTCTTATAATAAATTTCATGATACTGCTCCGATTATTGCTGTGGAAAATCATCCTGCAGGACAGTCGCTTCTTACAACTGGCGAGGATTTGAAGAATGTTATTGAAATGGCTCGGGATAAATTTGTTAAAGATGCTGTTGAGAAAAAAATAATGTCTAGGGGAGCAGCAGAAAAACAATCTGAAAAATTAATTGGGGCTACCTGGGATGTCGGACATATTAATATGTTGAGAAAATATGGTTATACTGACGAAGATATTATTGAAGAAACTAAGAAGATTGCACCTTATGTTAAGAAAGTTCATTTATCTGATAATTTTGGCTATGAACATACAGAACTTCCAATGGGAATGGGGAATGTTCCAATTAAAGAGATTATGTCGCAACTTGGGAAAAAAGGATTTAAGGGCAAGAAAATTGTTGAGGCGCTTTCTTGGTGGCAGCATTTTTCAGAGCAAGGAAGACAACATGCAATAATCCCAACTTTGCAAGGTTTTAATTCTCCAATTTACGGAATGTCAAATGCACCTTACTGGAATCAAGCAATTGATTCTCAAGGAGCTTATCAAGGTTTTCCAATGGCTTATCTTCCTGAAAAACATTTTTCAACTTATGGTTCAGGTTTCTCGTCACTACCTGAAGAACTTGGAGGAACAATTCCTGGAACTCAATCAAGATTTAGTGGGGCGCCGAATGCTTAGATTTATAAAATTAAATTACTAAAGAATAATAAGAAAAGGGGAAAATGGAAAAGAAACAAAAAGATAAAAAGAGCAAGAAATCCAAATTAGGTCCTGTTCCGACAACTATGAAAATCGCAACTGAAAGCAATATTGCATCGGACTTTGCTAAAAAACTTTATGAAAAATTTGATAAAATGGTCAAGTCAGTTGTGCTTTTCGGGAGTTCTGCTAAAAAACTTTCTAAGCCAAGTTCAGATATTGATATAATTATTATTATCGACGATGTTTCTATAAAATGGGATCAGGAGTTGATTTCCTGGTACCGGGCAGAGCTTGGTGAAATCATGAAAGCAAATCCTTATAGAAAAGAAATTCACATTAATACTGTAAAACTCTCAACCTGGTGGCAGGATTTGTTAAGGGGCGACCCAGTTGTAATAAATATAATTCGTTATGGAGAACCAATTATTGATTTTGGTGGTTTTTTTATTCCATTAAAAGTTTTACTTCAAGAAGGAAAAATCAAGCCAACACCTGAATCAATCTATACCTTATTACAAAGAACACCCCAACATATTCTAAGATCAAGAGCTGCACTTGTTTCAGTTATTGACGGACTTTATTGGGCGATGGTGGATTCTGCCCACGCTACACTGATTGCTGCAAATAAAATGCCTTCTTCACCAGAAAATATTGGGGAAGCACTTAGAGAAACTTTTGTTGTTCCAAAACTTTTAAATAAAAATTATGTGGAGGATTATATTGGATTACATAATCTTGAAAAAGAAATTGTGCATGGAAAAAACCCTGAAGTAAAAGGCGCGGATATTGATAATTGGTTTGAAAAAACAAATGAGTTTGTGCGAATTATGGCTAAGTTAATTGATGAAATTCTTGAGAAGAAATAAGATTAAGATTTATGAATCTCTGAAACATTCTTAGAGGAGATTTATGTTTAATGCTCTGTAAAACTTCTACGGAAAATTATCCCTATCTTATTTTACTTTTGGGATAATTTTTTCAAGAGTTACCAAAACAAACCTCTACAATTCAATCTAACATATTAATAGATTAATAAATTTCAAAACTAAATAATCTCCCCCCGCTCCCGCCTCCTCTCACCATGCACCCCTCTTTTTTCTTCATCTTCTACTGCGTATTTTTCCTGTTGCTTATGAAAATCTTCAAACTCTGTTCTTCCCTCACCCATCCCAAAATTCTCACCAAGTCTTGATTCAGCCTGATGTGCAAAAGGATTCACAATCTCCCCAGCGTCTCTAAGTGTAGCTGTTTCAGTAAGTTCAACTCTCTGACTCCCCTTAGGTTCATAATCATCATCTTGTTTCCCATCATAATCTGCTCTCGGAGTATAATCCCTTCCACCATCTTCGTTTTTTTCACCAGAACTTTGAAAAACTTCCCCAAGAGAATCTTCTAAAGCATCTAATCCTAAATCAACCTGGGGCAAAACTTCGTCAGAGGATAAAATAAAATTTTGAGGATTAAAATTTGTCTCTTGAAAAACATCACTTGAATCTTGAAAATTTATCTCAGATTCTTCTTCACCATCATCTTGCTCCCCTGATTCTTCTTGCTCTTGGTCCCCTTCATCAGACTCTTCATCACCTTGCTCCTCAGATTCTTCTTTGCCCTGCTCTTGGTCTTCTTCATCTTCTTTAACCATCAAAAATTAAAGAAATCAAAGTTTAATTAGTTTTTGATGATTGAAAATTTAAAATGTAGAGTTAAATTCAGTAATTTGACAAAATCTTCACTGAGATAATCAGTCAACTAACCAGTAGAGGATATTTTAGTTATTAATAAAAAATAAATCTTCTTCAAACCAAATTATAACCACTAATAATTAAAACCTTCTTCAGGAGCAGAAGCCATCCCATGCGCCTTCTTATAAATATCATACATTGCATACAACATATCTTTTGCGTTTTTCGCAGCAAGTTTTCTAACTGCCTCTTCAACAAAATTATCCTTTTTTACTTTCTTCGCATCAGTTATCTTCCCCTTCACCTTTTCTTTTTTATCAAATTTAAACAAACCAAACAAAGCAGAAAATGGGTTTATATCATCTTGTTTTTTTTCTTTTTTTGTCTCCTCGATTTTATCCTTATCATCTAAAAAATGATCTATATCTTCCTTTAATTCTTCCAAAGATTTGTCTGTTGTATCTTGAATTAAACCCAAAGCTTCTTCAACATTTTGTTCTGTAAGTTTTTTATCAATCAAATTTAACTCATCTTCATTCAATGCATAACAATCAAAAATTACATCTGCTTTTCCACCAACTGCAAAACCATAATCCCCTTTCTGCGTCACCTTTTGTGCAACATGTCCTCTGAAATTAAAAGCAACAATAAAACAAGAATAATAATCTCTTTTTAGTTTATAGCCCTTAAATCCCGAAGGCAAATCACTAGATTCAATAGACTTGTTAAAATTAAGTTTTTGTTTTCCAAACAAAACCAAATCAAACATTGTTGTGCTAAATGCATTAACAAGTGCAGGGTGGTCTCCAAACCCCTTCATCCTCAATTGTTCTGCAGCCTTCAAATAAGGGCGCGCCCACGAAGTATAAAGTTTCATTGTCTCAACCTGAGATTTTAAATAAGCCTTCTGCACTTCAAATCTTTTCTTCAATTCTTTTTCACTAAGCTCCCTCCACCTCTTAAACTCCACCACCCTCTGTTTCAAAACTCTTTTAACTCTGTCATTTAAATCAAGTTCATTTCCTTTTGAATCTTTCAAACTTTCATTATTAATAATCATAAATGCATCAATCAAAGTTGAAAAAGGAGCTTGGGAAAAAGTCATTGCTTTTATCGACGTATTTCCTTTTTTAATATCAACATTATCCAACCAAATTTGTTTTAAGGAAAGCAGTCCTGCATCTTTTATATCAGGATTACTCGACACAGCATCTTTATAATGTCCGAGGCTTATTTCAAATTCCTTTAAATCATAAAGTAGAATAATTACAGATTTAATAATCTGATTAATTACCCCCACAGCATTCATCGCTTCCTGCCTAAACTTACTCTGCCTCTGACTCATATCCATAAAATGCCCACTCCCAGGAGAAGACATAAAATTATCTGTAATCTTCCTTGTATCAATTCCCATATCCTGAATAAAATCAAGAAGCCAAAAATAAATTGATTCTAATTGAGATGTCGGTGCATCATAACCAAGAAAATAAGATTCAATCGAACCACCCTCTTTCATCCCCATTTTTTTAAGTGCTCCAGAAGATTTTGCTGCAGTCAGCACTTTTTTTATCACACCTTTCAAATCATCTGATGCAGTTTTAGCAGGCTCGCACATCAAAATACCTGCTTGTTCTCCATCCTCTTCTGCCATATTTGAATTAAGATTGTAATCTTTTTAAAGTTGTTTGTTCGTTAGAATCACAACACTGAATTTACAAACTCTAGAAGTTTTTTAAAGATTATGTGTTCTATCGGAGGACATTATTTTTGAATAAAACATAATATACTTAATCACAATAAACCTTAAAAAGGAAACTATTCAAATTAGAGAATGAAAGATTTAGGAGATTTGCTTAAGACACTTGATACACAAGAAGCAAGAGCAAAAGTAGTAAAAAAATTAGTTGGAAAAGCCCAAATTCCTGAAGGATATATTGTTGAGGCAATAAGTTATTTTGAAGAAAGAGGAAAAGAATATACACATGTTTTAATAAATG
>CAZBOY010000002.1:8177-43754 GCA_964493655.1 Candidatus Woesearchaeota archaeon
CTGCAAGAATAGCTAAAGAAGCAGGGATGTCTGATAGAGCAAGAGAGTTGTTTGATGATGCAATTGAAAGAGAAATGGGGGAAAGAAACACAAATTATGCTGCAAGAATAGCTAAAGAAGCAGGGATGTCTGATAGAGCAAGAGAGTTGTTTGAAAAAGATTCAGGAAAACGAGAGAAAAAGAAAGATTTTTATGGGGCTGCAAATTCTGCAGAAGAAGCAGGAATGCCGGATAGAGCGAGAGAGTTGTTTGAAAAATATGCATTAACTCAACCGAGATCCATTGCTAAAGATTGTCATTTTGATAACAAAAAGATATTAGAAAGAGTTGAAAAACTGGCAGTAAAAACAGGAATAGAAAAAGAAAGGTTATATCGTGAAATAATAGGGGCTTATACAAAAAGATGGGCCAACATCCCTGGAGCAGGCTATAAAACTGCCGCAGAATTTGCAGAAGAAGCAGGAATGCCTGCTGAAAGAATAAGAGATCTAAATCTGCACGCTATAGAAGGTTTTGCACGAAATAGTTATGCAGATGCAATAAGATTAGCAGAAGAAGCAGGATTAATAAAATTATTAGGGGAGGGGGTTAAAGAAAACCTCCTCAGAAATATAAAAGAAGAAAGAGATTCTGAAGAAACTGCTGAACTTGCAGAAAAATTAGGAATGCCGGATAGAGCGAGAGATTATTATAACAAAGCAATGCAAGAATCTGAGGCCGACGGAAGATTTGAAAATGCAGCGAAACTTGCAGAAAAATTAGGAATGCCGGATAGAGCGAGAGATTATAGAGAACTCAAAAAATTGGTTGGGACAGATTTTCTTTTTTAATATAGATTATAGAAAATAAAAATAGTTTATATACCCAAATATAAAACTTTAAATAAACCCCCTTCCTTAAATTAACATGTGGTGGAAAAAGAAAAAAGACATGATTGACCTAAAAGAACTTCACGGCAGGAGAATCCATATCCCCCGAGATGACCTAATTGTTCCGACAAATAAGGAAGGATTTGTTGAAATGAGTGACGACGACAGGCCAGCCCAAAATAAAATGTCTGGAAATTCTACAGCAATGTTTAATTTTTTAGATTCCCCAGCAACAACAACCACAGCAATTTCAACAACATCTATAACCAATTCAGAAGAAGTAAGAAAACTCACCCAAAGATTAGAAAGATTAGACAATCTTATTTACAAATTAGAACAGAGAATTGAACTACTTGAAAGAAAAGCCGGGATTAATTAATCTCAGGAAGATAATATTCTTCTAAATTCTGCATCTCCCTTTTTAGAACTATCAACACGCGCCCTTTTGAATTCTGCAAGGCTTACCCTCACACCATAAGGATTTTTCCTCCAAGGAATCAAAAATCTTTCTAAATAATCTCTCAAATCTCTTTTACGTTCTTCAGAATCTCCATGATTAGCAATTTCAACACTATCTTCTAATTTTCCATTTGGATGATATTGGTGTTGAACCAATCTAATTGGACAAAAATTATCTAATAACTCCCAAGAATGAAATTCTCTTTTTTCAGCATATTCCAAAAGAAGAGTTTTCAATTCTCTAACCGAAATTTCAGAACAATGAATTTTTTGAGTAACACTCTCGCCAGTTTCAGGATGTTCCAAAACCACCTCGGCTTCTATACTATACCTAATAGAATTACTAATTTCTTCTCTTCTTTCTTCTTCTGCATTTTCTCTAAGTGCCTGACGAGAACTATCAATCTCATAAAAAGCTGTTCTCATCTGAGCTTTTACTCCAGATTTCATGTTTTCATAGAATTAAAGTGTTTTAAAAATTTTTGCATTCACAAACTTTATAACTCTCTTATGTCTTAAATGAACATGGAAGAAGATCTAATAGAAGCCTATGCTTTAGAAAACGCCATAAATCATAGCGGAAAAGCAACTCAAGGCCCGGTAATAAATGCACTCTTTAATGAGGGGCTGAAAAAACAAGACATTAAAAAAACAATCCCTCTAATTATAAAAACCTTGAAAAAAGTCAATTCCCTTTCCCTAGAAGAACAATCAAAAAGATTTGAAAAATTAAAAAACAAAATTAAAAAAAGAGAAAAAAGAATTGGACTTCCCGAACTTCCGAACATTTCTGATAAAATGACATTTAGATTCGCGCCCTTCCCCTCCGGCCCCCTACATATCGGAAACACACGCCAACTAATTTTAAATGACGAATATGCAAAAAAATACAATGGAAAACTGCTCTTAGTAATCGACGACACAATCGGCAGTGAAAAAAAACCAGTTAACCCCGAAGCCTATGATTTAATTAAAGAAGGAATAGATTGGCTTGGAGCTAAATACGACAAAAAAATTATCTACAAATCAGATAGATTAAAAATTTATTATGATTATGCAGAAGAACTTCTCAAAAAAGGTTATATGTATGTTTGCGATTGTGCACAAGAAGAAATGCAAAAACTAAGAAAAAAAGGAGTCGAATGTCCATGTCGTAATCTGCCACTTGAAAAACATTTAGAAAGATGGAAGAAAATGTTTGATGCAAAACCAGGAGAATTCACAGTTAGATTAAAAACAAATATGTCACACCCAGACCCTGCATTTAGAGACAGAGTAATGTTCAGGATTTCTGACCGTATCCACCCCAAAACAAAAAACAAATACAGAGTTTGGCCCCTGCTAGAATTTTCCTGGGCAATTGACGACCATCTTCTGGGAATAACCCACATCATAAGGGGAATTGATTTAGTAACAGAAACAAATGTTGAAAAATTTATCTGGGATATTTTCAAATGGGAACACCCGACAACAATTCACACTGGTTTTTTCACAATAGAGGGAATTAAAATCAGCAAGAGTAAAGGTGCGCAAGAAGTTGGTTCAGGCCAGTATATTGGCTGGAACGACCCGCGACTCTGGAGTTTGCAATCATTAAAAGACAGAGGAATCCTTCCAGAAGCAATAAGAGAATTCTGCTTAAACATGGGGCTCACTCGTTCAAATTCTGTAATTGCAATTGAAGTTCTTTATGCTATAAACAAAAAATATCTTGAAAAAGCCCCAAGGTATTTTTTTATTCCAGAACCAACTAAAATCCATATTAAAGGCACGCCAAAATTAAAAGCCATAATTCCGCTGCACCCCTCTGAAAAAATCGGAGAAAGAACTTATGAAACAGAACAAGAATTTTATATTCCGCAAGAAGACTTTGATTTAATCGAAGATAAAAATTATCGGCTAATGCACCTATTGAATTTCAAATCAGAAGAATTTTTAAAAACAAAACCAAGGGACTTCACATTTATTTCAGAAGCACCAGATAAAGAACTCAGTGTAAAAATGATTCAATGGCTTTCGGTTAATGCAGAAAATGTCAAGGTAAAAGTGAGAATGCCAGACAATTCAATAATAGAAGGTTTAGGCGAACCAGAATTGCTCAAACTAAAACAAGGAGAGCAAATCCAGTTTGAGAGATTTGGTTTTGTGAAATTACACAGCTCTAACAAAAAGAAAAAAGAAATGGAGTTTTGGTTTTCACATAGGTGATTAATTCCAAGTTTCAAAAAAGTTTAGTAATGACGAATAACAAATCGAAGATTTATTAACCATTAATAAATTCCCAGCAAAAACTAGGAGCGACATAAGGAGCGGAGGTTTTTGCAGAATCTCCAAAAAAAGTTCTAAAAAATGACTATTAAAATAATAAAAAAGTTTTCAATCAAGAAGTTCACTCTCCGTCGTCTTCCTCTCCGCTTTCCTCGTCTTCAGTTTCTTCTTTTTTGTCTTCACAACCACAAGAGTCACACATTTTTTTCTAACCCCCTTATGGCTTTTTATTCCTTTCTGAGTTTTTAAAGATTTCTAATCTCAAAAAACCCAATCACTTAAAACTCTCATTCAAAACTCTAATATCCGGGCTCATCAAAATAACATGATCTTCTTTAAATCTTAAAGCCCTATAAATCTTTTGGAGTAAATCTCTACGAGCTTTATCCATATAAAACTTCATAAAATCACCAGGATTTTCTTGTCTCAAAATCTTCCAAAACAAAGAACTTATATTAGGATAAGGATATCTTGTAATAACAACTGAATTGCATTTCTCTCCAGGAAAATCCACACCACGCGAACACCTTGTTGTAAAAAGCAAATCAGTCTCACCTAATTTAAATTTATCAACCATCCGGCTATTCGGATCTCTCTGCTGTAATCCAATTAATCTTTCTCGCGAAATCAAACCATCTAATTTATATTCTGCTTTCTCAAGTTCTGTAGGCAAATCCTTAAAAGCAGAAATATGAACAAGTGTCGGAGGTTTTGCATTCAAGATACAAGTCTGAAATGCTTTCAAATAATCTCTTCTTGACACAGCCCCAGATTTAAAATTTTCATATTTACAGTTTTTCTCAAGCCCTGTCCGATATTTAGTAATTGTTCCAGGAGTAATTGTTTCAGCTTCAATTATTTTAAAGTTTTCAAGCCCAAAAATATCCTTAAGAACACTCGCAGAATGAAGAGTCCCAGACATTAAAACAAGAACATTATTCGCATCAATTATATCCTGAAATTTCTGCGCAAGATTAATTGAAACCAAACTGACAAAAGTTGTCTGATCTTTTTTTTCATTTTCCATTTTTTCAAAATTTACATAAGTATCTTTAGTTAAATTTTCAAAACCCTTGCAAATTTCAAAAACTCTATTGTAATAATTAGCTTCTTCATCCTCGGCAATAGAAGGATTAGCCAAAATATCTTCAAACAAACCACTCATTTCTGTCTCATTAAGTTTTTGTATATCTGCACCATAAGAACCTAAAATCAATTCATTAATTTTATATATCATTTGTTTAATTGCATTTTTATCCTCGCGATTATCTGGAAATAAATTAGATACAGACATCAACAACCGATTCAAATTAATCTTTTCCTCATTTGCAAAATTATCCAAAAACTCATCACACTCGTCAATAACATCCAGTTCTGTTTTAGGTTTTCTCCCAATTGCAATTTCAATTATATACTTTCTTGAATTAAAAATAAACACATCAGATTTTGAATACTCCTCGTACTGGTCATAATAACCACACCCTCTTTTTCTCTGAAAAAGAGCAAACTCTTTTCCACAAACAGACATATATCTTATCTTCTTAGCATCTTTCAAAACCTTAGACTCAATATTCGAAGGAAGAAGAGGTGACCAATAAGAACAAGCCGGTGCAATAGACATTCGCCGAACATCTGCAATTGAAGAAAAATCAAACTTCTCCACCACAGGATTTTGTTCTACATATTTTTTTATCAACTCCATATTTTTCTCTCGTAATTCAATTGTGCACGGCAAATCAACAGCGTCGCATTTTCCACCAGCAAATGGGCAGGAAAAATTCCCACGACCCTTAATCATAGCAATCTTCAATCTCTTCTTATCCTTCCCGAGAATAAACATTTTTTTTGTATAATCATGTTCGTATTGTTCTTGTAAACTTTTTATTGGAACAACAATAGATGTTTTTTTAAAATGCCGCGCAAGATTAAGAGCAATCGCACTCTTCCCAGTCCCGCACATCCCGTGGATAAAAATTAATTTATGCCCTTCGGCAATTGCATTTAAAATTTCTTTAACAACATCTTCCTGAGTTTTGCCATTTGAAAATTTAAGTGGCTCAAGCTTTTCAGCAGAAGATTCATCATAGTCAAATATCCCAGTAAGAGAATCGTCCTCTTTTTTTCTAAACAAGCTCCACATCTAATTTTGCAACAAAAGAGGTTTATAGTTTTTATGCTGCCCTAGGATCTTCATTATCATCTAAATGATAACCAGATAAAGCAAGAACTCTATGCATAATCTCTTCACAGGGTTGCATTATGTGTGATGAAAGAAACACTGAAGGAATACCATTTTTTATAGAATAGTGTTTGCCTGTTTCTAAATCAACAGAATCTCTTGCACTTGAATCTACATAAATAGGATGAAATCCTCTTGCTTCTTTTGTTATATCTAAAATAACTTCACGTCTTTCAGATTCCACTTTATTTATTAAATCAGAAGTCCCATGAACAATAACAATCATATTTTCCTTCACATCTTTATCAAAAAGTTTCTCAAAAGCTTCTTTAGAATCTGTAGTTACAGAATATCCTGCAATTCTTCCAGATTCTTTTAAAGGTTCTAAGGCAAAATCATACATTTGCTTTTGCCCTCTTGTCGTAGGCAAAGCTAAAACATAACACCTTTTCAGATGTTCATCTATAACTGCTTTTCCTTTTTCAGATTTTCCTTCGTAAAATTGTATTACCATCTTAATATATTTTATATGTTAAGTTATTACCTCTAAAAATTTAGAAGAGATATTAAATTGAGATTTGGGTTTATAAAGGTTTTGGGAGGGATTTTTATTGCATTCACAAATAATAAATAATTAAATTTTTTATTAATCTTTAAATCAATCATCGACTCATGGCAGTGTTATCTATCTTAGCAACGCTTGAAGAACTTTAGCACTATCTTAAAAAATTTTGTGCTAAATTTCCACAAAATCTTTGCAGAACATTAACCAAAAGTCTCCTCTAAGAATGTTTCAAAGATTCATAAATCATCTAAATAATTTCAAACAAAGTTTGCCTTAATTATTTTTAAATCATTAATTAAAAACTAGAACCAAATTATCTTATGCTACAAAAGCTAATAACCCTAAAACTTTCTCAAACAATTTAATGTTTCCCGTTATAAATATTAGTAGAGGTTTCTGGATCACAAGCACAAATATCTAATCCTGCTTTTTCCATCCCTCCTTCAAACTGAGTTGCAGGCATAACTTCTATATACATTCCTGCCCCATTATGAAAAACAAAATTATATGCGAAATCTTTTCCTCTTTCTGGCATAACCTGGGCTAATCTTCTAGCAATATGTGTTGTTGCAGCTGCAAAATCTCGTTTCTGAGCAGCAGTTAAGTCCATGATAAAGTCAACATCTTCTCTAGGGATAATAACCGCTTCCAAGCCCCTTCTTAAATGTGGCGGAGTAGCAACAATAACACTATCATATTCTTTTAAAATTAAATCCTTGGTTAATCTTTTTTTTAGATACTGAGTATATGTTTGTTTTTGATCTCTAGCGAAAGCTTCATCTTCTAAAATTCTCAAAGGTTTTTTATTGCAAAAACCCACTTGATAGTGTCCGTGCTCGAGTGAATTTCCCGCCAAAACCCCGGTATTTTTTATAACTTGCATATGAAGTCCTATTCCCTCCCTATCTGATCTTAAGCATCTTTCTAATCTTCCTAACAAATCATAACTAACTGAATGTTGTTTTGGGGTAAGTTGATGAATGTCCTGATGAGCCGTGGTTGGCCATAGCAAAAAATGTGCCCCTATCATCACATCATCTGCATCGTCAATATTCTGAATCCCAAAAGGACTGTAAAAGGGGAACAAATTAAGATTAACAAAAACATATTCCTTATAATCTGAAAAATCTTCCTCATCTTTTGGGAGCTCTTCGTGTAAAAAAACAGGGGTTGTTTTTCCTAAACAAATTGGACAATCTCTATTTCCCCCACCTTGTTTTGGTCTATTTAATCTACAAGGATTAAAAACACTTATTTTTCTAGACCTTGGATCAATACCAAAAGCATTAGGCAAATTTCCTTTTAATCCCTTTCGCTCTATAATCTCTCTTATTCCAGCTAGACTTAGAGGATTTAAAATATCTTTTAACTCTTCTTGTGCTTCTACTTTCAATCCCATTAATACATTCTCATTTAACATGAAAATAATAAATTAAAGTTTTATATAAAATAAGAGCACTTGTTTTTAGGACATTCTCATACAAAACCTGATTTTATATACCTTTATGTGAATTACAAAACAAGAGAATTATAACAAAAATCTATATTTTAATGAATAACTGCCTTAAAAATATATGACAAAAGAGTAAACACATAGCACATAATAGTCTGGTTGTCCTATCTGGGAAAACAAGAGTTTAAATACTAAAATATTCTTGTTAATAAAATGTGTAAGTGCTAAAATGCAACAAATACAAAAACTCGATACAAAAGATCTTGCAATATTAAGGGAACTTGACTCAAATTTCAGACAGCCATTTTCAAAAATTGCAAAAAAAGTAGGCTTAAGCAAAAATTCGGTTGCATTAAGATTTAATAAATTAAAAGAATGTATGCTTCATAATCTCGTGGGAATTGATAATGAGTTGTTAGGATATCACCGAGTTGAAGTATATTACAACTTAGATTTTTATAATGAAGAAACAGAGAAAAAACTTATTTTAGAATTGAAAAAACATAAAAATGTTTTATGGGCTGCGAGATTTTATGGATACTATGATTTGTGCATCTGCTTATTTGTCTCAAGTTTAGGAGATTTAATAAATCAGATTAAGGATTTTAATAAGAAATTTTCAAGTAAAATTAATAGAAAAGAAATTCAGATTATACATAAACAATTTCACTTTAGACATAATTTTATTCATGAAAAACCAATAAAACAGATTTATGAGGTTCCTAAAGATGAGAGAAAAATAGATTTATCTACCATAGAAAAAAAGATTCTTTTTACAATAAGGCACGCTCCCAGAATGAGTTTAATTGAAATTGCTAGAAAAACAAGACTAACTCCTAAAACAGTTTCTAGCCGATTAAAAGAATTAGAGCAAAAAGGGGTGATAACCGGCTATTTTATGACAATTAATCCGGCAAAATTCAACCATGATTTATATAAGCTCCTGATACAACTTAATAATTCAGAAAGAGATAAAGAATTTGAAGAATATCTTAAGAGTATAAAAAATATTAGGCTTATTGCAAAAATGCTTGGTTTGTGGGATTATCAAGTAGATTGTGCTTATCCCAATATAAACTATCTTCAGGAACAAATTGAGATAATGAAACAGAAGTTCCCTAATTTAATAAAAAAAATAGGAATTGTAAGTCTGGGATACAGAATCCTCACAAATAAAGAAGATTTTTTGATTTAATAATTTCTATATAAAACTCGCCTTCAAAATCTTTACATCCTCCAAAGGCTTATCCCCAGAATCTGTCTCCACCTTCGCAATCTTATCAACAACATCCATGCCTTCTACAACTTCTCCAAAAACAGGATGCTTCCCATCAAGAAAATTATTATCAGCTAAATTTATAAAAAACTGACTGCTTCCAGTATTAGGTCCTGCATTTGCCATTGCAATTGTTCCGCGATTATTTTTTTGCTCCCCTTTAAATTCGTCCTTGATATTAGGAATTTTAGAATCACCATAACCAGTTCCAGTAGGATCTCCGCCCTGAATCATAAACCCGTTAATAATCCTATGGAAAATTGTATTATCATAAACACCTTGTTCAACAAGAGATTTAAAATTCCCAGATGTAACAGGCATATCTGCTCTTAATTCAATCACAATATTCCCGTGGTTTGTTTCCAGCAAAACTCTGGTTAAATTTGTTTCTGCCATTGTTGAATTTGTTTCTGTTGATTCAGTCATTGTTAATTTATAGACTCCTAAAATTATAATTATTGCAAGGGTTATAAAGATTATTGTTAAGGTTTTTTTGTTCATCTAATTGAAATAAAAAGGAATGTTTTTAAAAGTTGTGAAAAAATTATGAAGCTAATGCGGTTCTTTCAAACCAACCAGGTTTCGCAGCCCTCAGTTCTGCAATTATCTTTTTAGCTTCAGGTCTTAAATATTCCTCATCCCAATGTCCGGCAAATGAAACCTTTGGAACTGGCTCCCAAGGTCCATCTGGCTCCCCAATCCAAACAAGAGGGCATCCATCTTTTTCATTAAACGAAGAAAGATATCTTTCAATTTTTCCATCCTTTCCTAATGCCCAAAACAATGCTCTTGACACAGACCATCCTACAAAAACCCCATGAACACTATGGGAATCATAAGGATGACCCCTCGTACTTTGATATCCTAACCAGTACTCTTTCCCTTTTTCAGGAGTAAAATAATTCTCAGGATCTTCAGAAACTTTAGGGATTCCTACCATAATAGTTTTATAATTTCTAAGGCTTTATAAGAATTATTGTGATGTATGTAGATAATTTTTGTTTTAAAAGTTGTGAAATAAAAAGGATTCCAAATAAAATTAATTTGTTAATTTATAAACATCTTTATAGAAGAGTTATTCCTATTGCTCTACAAAACTTCTGCGGAAACTTATCCTTATCTTAATATGTTCGGGATAAATTTCTGTTCCCTGCTGCTATCAGGACCAATCACAATTAATCATAAACATTTATTAGAATATCATCAACTTCAATCTCACCGAACCAACTCAAACTCACCAAAAACCTTTTTCAAACCTACAAGAGCAAGAGTATCAATTTTCATTTCCTTGTCCCCGTGTTCCTGCAATTGTCTCCTCAATTCCTCTGCATGAGAATCAATTAATTTTCCATCTTTCAAAATAGCAATTCTTTTCGGCTCAATAACAAAAACATCATTTAAGAAAAAAACTTCAGCACTATGGTTTTTCCCCTTAAGTATAAATCTCGTTTTATCCATAGATAAAAAATCACATCTCTGATTATACTCAATCAAAGCATTAACAATCTCACGGCCAAATTTCCTTGCTTTTTCAACATCTTCTCTATGATTATTATCTTTTTTCTTTTTACTCTTACTAGTTCTATCTTTTTCAGTTTTCTTTTTTGTTTTTGAAATAAATTCTAAACTATTTAAAAATCTCCTAGGAAATTTTCCAGTCTTAACAAGATTATCTTCAAATTCAGAAATAATTCCTTTTTCAGTTTTCTTTTTCAGCAAAGCTCCGAGCATTTCAAAAACTTCTTTGTGAATTTCTTCTATTGTTTTTTCCTGAACACGCTTTTCAATTTGTTTTCTTAATTCTTGTAATCTCTTCATATAATCTTCTGCATTTTTCAAAAGCCGGTCAACTTCAGCACCCTTAACTTCCTTAACCTTCCCGTGTTCATAACCCTTGTAATATTTAATAACAATCTCATGCAGAATATCAGCATATTTTTTTTCAAGTAGTTTTTCTTTTTTAACAAAAACCTCACTTATTTGTTTTACAGTTTCCTGAACAGTTGGCGGGGGAAGTCCGTATAACATTAATAAAGCCTGGCTCGGAGTAATAACCCCCCAGTAAATATCAATAATAACTAAGTCTAACATTCTTTTTTTAACCATCTCACTCATCTTGTCTCCAGACGACATAAACAAATCAATTGCTTCCGGAGACGGTTTAATTTTCCCCATTCGTAAAAGTGATTTCCAAGGCAAGAAAGTTCCCCGGTCATTCAAAGGAACACCATCTCTTAAAAAAGTAAATGCAACTGGCTCTGCATCTTTAATTCTCTCCCAAAAATCAGTCAAGAGCCAAACCTGAACATTCAAAATATTTTTAACACCAGCCATTGCAGTTGCCTGCTGAATATAAGAATAAATAATTGAACGCAATTTTTCCTTCAATTCCAAACGAGGCATTCTCTTAACATCAGTATCATCAATAATTATAGTAACATCCACATCACTGTCTTTATGCGCAGTTCCCCTTACTAAAGAACCAGCAATAACATAACTTGTAACATATTTTTCAAACTTCTTCAAAACAAGTGTCTTATGAATTACAGAAACTCTCAAGGCACCTAAAAGACCAGAATCTTTAATTGGGAAAGACATTGCAAATGCCTCGACAATATCAAACTTAGAATCAAGACAAAGATTCCAAACATCAACCGGAGTCATAACATGAGTCCAAATTTTAGGATTAATTTCTCTTGCAAGTTTAATTGCTTCAAGTCGAACTTTTCCAATCTCCTTAAAATTATCTTCAGGAATAACAATCAAAACATGAATAAGTTTTTTCTTGCACTCTTCTTCAGGAACCTCATACTCTTCCTCAATTTTCAAAGAAGTTTGTACAGGAACAATCCCCACAGCCTGAATATAATTAAATTTCTTACAAAGTTCTTTAGAATATTTTTCAATATCTTTTTTTAATTTATCCATCTCTTTCTGAACTCCTGCTGAAATCTGGTCCTGCATCGGCAGATTACCAAGTTGAGATTTCGGAACATAATCCTCAGCCAAGTTCTGTTCAACACTATTTTTCTCTTGGTTTTTTTCTTGTGTCATTTTATTATTTTGTATCTTGTTTATTTAAAGTTTTGGTTATGCTACTATCTCTAAGGCAACCATAAATCCATCTCTACCACCATCAATAGGGATAGTCCGTCTAAATCCTTCCCCTAACTTAATTCCCCTAATACTCGGTGCAAAAGATTTAAGTTTAGGCATTGCAAAACGAGGTGCTCTCTCCCTTGCGTAAGCTCTTGCAACTTCATAAGGATTTTCATCATTTAAGATACAAGTACCATTATTTCCCTCGTCGCTTATTCCATGTAGTCTTGCAAGTTCTTCAAACAAATTATTAGCACCAGAGAAATAAATTAAATTCATAAAAATCAAAATAAATCCTCCCTTATAAACTTTTCTACATGTAACTACTATTCAATAACTATCTAATTATCTAAAGCTCTATTTTATAATGCTCTCTAAATATTTTTAAACCTCTTTATTTACTTATAACCAAGCGTGGATAGTTTAGTGGTAGAACATCACGTTGCCAATGTGATAACCCGGGTTCGAGTCCCGGTCCGCGCATAGACTATCTCTTAGATAGCTTGATCGGGATGAGAACCTTCGAGTCCGAACAATTTGCTTTTGACAACTCTATTCATAATCTTCGAAAAGTGAATTGTGAGCAGGTCCGCGCATAGACTATCTCTTAGATTTCCTTGGCAGAAATCTTAAAAAATGAAGGAAATGTAGGAAGTTCAAATAATTCCAAGCACTTGCACCATCCATAGCTCCAGTGAAGCCTAAAAATCCCAAGAATCCAAGAAATCCTAACCAGCCAAGCCCTCTTAAATTTTTCATTATCAACCTCTTAATTAATCAATCCGACTTGAATATTTAAACCTTTTTAAAATATATATCAAATACCTAAAAACTTTAGCAACCCATGAACTAAAAACGCAGGCCACACAATTGCTTTTAATATTCCTAAAACTCCTGCCCAAAATCCAACAGCAGTTGAGATATAATAAACCGCAGCGCCAACAAAACCTAAACCGTAAAACGCCCCACCACAACCACCCTTAATACCCCTATACTTTTTTTTCAACAGCCCATTTTGAGATAAAGATTAATACAATAACGCCTATTATTGTCATAAAAATTGCTGCAAGATACTCATAATATACTGTCTGTCCAGTTAGTCCTAACCTAAGAATAATTTTATCAATGGATTTCTGAATAGGAGTTCTCCAAGTTAGGGCTATAAGAAATGCAAAAGCTCCGGTGATTGCAATCAAAGTTTGTTTTTTAAATTCATTTCTAAACTTTCTTGTTGAAGATTTTACAATACTCGCCATTTTTTGATCCAGTCTTTTTTTAACTTCTTTCTCTACCTTTTCTTCAATAACTTTTTCAGTCTTCTTTTCTTGAATTTAATATCTCTGCTTTTTTTAATACATCTAACTGGGTTGATACAGTAGATTGTGTTCTTTTTACATGGGGGAAAATCTCGCAAACACATTTCTCTCCATCTAAAAGAAACTCTACTATCTTTAATCTTGTTTCATCAGCTAGTGCTTTAAGTATTTTTAATTCGTTTCTCATGTTATATTGATAGCTATCAATCTTATAAATCTTACTAGAAAGGAATGGGCCTAAGCAGGATCGAACTGCTGACTACTCGGTGTAAACGAGTCGTTTTGCCACTAGACTATAGGCCCAATAAAACATAGTTTAAGAGAATCATTGATTTTTAAGTTTAATTGTTTCAAGAATCCAAATCAAAACTAACTCATTCATAATCATTCATCTTCCCAAAATCCATTCCTCTTCCCCCAGAAGAACTTTTTGCAGCAATAATATCATCAATCCTAAGAATCATTATTGCAACCTCGCTTGCAGAAGCAATTGCCTGTGTCTTAATTTTAAGAGGTTCAATAATTCCACACATCAAAGTATCTTCAATTTTTCCAGAGAAAAGATTCAACCCAGCATTTTTCTTTCCAGAATCATGACTTACCCTTAATTCAGTTAAAATATCCAAAGGGTCAAGCCCTGCATTTTCAGCAAGAGTTATGGGAATGCATTCTAATGCCGACGCAAATTCTTCAACAGCTAATTGCTCGCGCCCTTTTAATGTCTGAGCAAACTCTCTTAATTTTTTAGCTAACTCAATTTCAATAGCCCCACCCCCAGCCACCACCTTGCTGTCCCTCAAAGCAGCAGCAACATCCCCAAGCCCGTCCTTAACAGCTCTCTCAATTTCATCAATAACATGTTCTGTCCCGCCCCGAATTAAAATAGTAAGTGCCTTAGGATTCTTACACCCACGAACATAAGTCATAGCTTCTTCACCATCTCTAACTTCTTCAACAACTTCTGCAAAACCTAATTCATCCACAGTCAAATCTTTTAAATTAGAAACAATTTTCCCACTTGTCGCACGAGCAAGTTTTTCCATATCTGATTTTGCAACCCGACGAAGTGCATAAATTTTAGATTTAGCAAGATAAAACTGCGCAACCTCGTCAATCCCTTTTTGACAAATCAAAACATTTGCACCAGACTGTTTTACATTTTCAACCATCTGCTTAAGAATAATTTCTTCTTGTTCTAAAAAACTCTGAAGTTGTTCAGGAGAAGAAATTGAAATCCTCGCTTCAGTCTCAGGTTTTTTAATTTCCAAAGCAGAATCAACCAAAGCAATCCTAGCCCCCTTAACCTGAAGAGGCATCTCAAGAGAAACTTTCTCCTTATCTAAAACAACCCCGCGAATTAGTTCTGTTTTTTCAATTCCTTGCCCTCTTTGTTTTTCTATTTTTATATTATTCAAATCTGCCTTGCCGTTTTCTGCAATTAGTTTAATAGCATCAACAATAATATCATCAAATTTTTCTTTAACATATTCAGCACCTTTCCCAGTCATAGCAGTCTGCGCAACCTTTAGCAGTTCATCCTCGCTAGAAATTTCAACAGCAAGTTCCTGTAAAAACTGCTGACATTTTTCAGCTGCAAGTCTATAACCTTTTGTAATAATTGTTGGATGAATTTTTTGATCTAAAAGTCCCTCGGCATTTTCAAGAAGTTTTCCAGCAAGCATAACCGCAGTTGTTGTCCCGTCACCAACCTCTTTCTCCTGTGTTCTGGCAACCTCGACAATCATTTTAGCAGCAGGGTGATTAATATCCATCTCCTCTAAAATAGTCACACCATCATTAGTAACAATAATCCCTCCAGCAGAATCAACCAGCATCTTGTCCATTCCCTTCGGCCCAAGGGTTGTCTTAACAGTCTCAGCAATTATCCTAGCAGCAAGAATATTATTCCTCTGTGCATCCCTACCCAAAATCCTCTGTGCATCCTCAGGTAGAATTGTAATTGGTTTGTCTGTCATACCAAAATCACTCTCAGGCATTTTTTAAAGATTGTTGTGATTAAGTATAATGTAAGCAAAGCATCCAAGTAAAAACATTTAAATACATATTCTCCTAGATAAAAATAAGGAGAGGAAAAATAAAATGTCGGAGAAAAAAACAATTTTTGAGCAAAAATTAGTACAGAAGGGATTCTTTAATTATTCTGATACTTACAATTTTTGCTATGGCTGGATAAAAGACGAGGGCTATGACCTTACTGAAAAAAAATACAAAGAAAAAATAACCCAAGTTGGAAAATTAGTAGAAATAGAATGGATAGCAGAAAAAAAGATTTCTGACTACTTTAAGATTATAATTGAGATGAAATGGCGTATTATTGCAATGACAGATGCAGAAATAGAGCAAAACGGGAAAAAAATAAAAACAAACAAAGGCGAATCAGAAATGAAATTCAAGGGAAAACTAGAAAGAGATTACGAAGACCGCTGGGAGAAAAGTCCACTATATAAATGGATGCGTGGAATTTACGACAGATACATAATTAGAACAATAATGGACCAGTACGAGGATAAAGTTTTTTCAGATGCTCAAGAATGGGTTGAGCAAATCAAAAGTTTTCTGTTGCTTGAAGGAAAAAGGTAAAACTAATATTAATTATAAAAATCCTTAATTTTGATTCCAGAATTAATTATCTAAGGGTCCATCAAGTTGTAGAAGATTAGTTATCCTCTTGGCAACTTTTAAAGAATTTCAATAAAACATAACCACAACAATTTTTATAAACCATCACCACCACCTTTTTAAACATGAAAAATCTCATATTTATCTTATTGTTGTCTATTCTTCTTACAAGCACAGCATCAGCACTCATAATCGAGGAAAGAGTAATCAACGATGCAACAATTACTGAATTCAGCCAACCGGCAAAATTTGAACTAACTATTCGAGAAGCTGAACCAGGAACCTACAATCTTTACACACTAACCGACGTGCGATTGCTCCCTGCAAGTTCAGTTTATCTAAACGCCGGAACAAACAAACTAAACATCTATGTTTATGCAACAGAATTTACACCAAGAGGAAGCTATACATTTACTTATTTTTTAAAAAAAATAGACGGGGAAAGTTTTGAAGACCGGCTATCAATCAAAGTTGTGGACCTAAAAGATGCAATAGATATAAATTCAGATTCCAATGACCCAGATTCTGGAAAAATAGGGTTCTATATAATAAATTTAGTGCAGTCAGAACTAACAGATGTAAAGGCAAATTTTTCTTCTGTTTTTTTTGATAATTTTGAATATGTTTTTGATTTAAAACCTTATGAAAAAAAAGAATTCACCATTCAAATTGACAAGGAAAAAATAAAAACAATCGCGGCTGGTTCGTATATTCTAAGTGCAGAATTTGATACAAACAAAGGAAAGCAAAGAGTCGACGGAAAAATTTATCTCGGGGAGAAAAAAGTTGTGAAAAGCGAATCTGATTCATCTGGAATTTTAATCCGCACAAACACAGTTTCAAAAATTAATGCAGGAAATGTTTTAGAAACAGTAAACATAAAAATTAAAAGAAATATTTTCACAAGGATTTTCACATCATTCAATAACGAACCAAATCTCGTAGACAGAGAAGGATTTGTAATAACTTATTCGTGGACAAAACAATTAGGCCCTGCAGAAATCCTCACAATCAAAGCAAAAACTAATTACATTTTCCCATTATTGATTATTGTCTTCTGTGTCTTGATTATCTTAGGCATTAAAAGATATCTTGCAACAGCAATAGAAATAAAAAAATCAGCCCACCATGTAAGAACAAAAGGCAAAGAATTCGCACTCAAAGTAAGAATAAGAATCAAAGCAAAAAAAGACCTTGAAAATGTTTCCCTAATTGACAGAATACCTGCAATTGTAAAAGTTTATGAAAAATTCGGATTAATAAAACCCACAGTTATTGACGCAAGAAACCGGCGCCTTCAGTGGGATATTGGAGATTTAATGAATGGAGAAGAAAGAGTATTCAATTATCTTATTTATTCCAAAGTTGGTATTGTCGGAAAGTTTTCACTTCCAGAAGCAATTGCAGTTTTTGAAAAAAACAACGAAATCCACGAAGTCAAATCAAATAAAGTTTTTTTTATGAGTGAGCAGATTAAAGGGAATTAAAAATTAGATTGCCAAAAGTTTATAAACTAACATTTATGTTTCTAAAAATGGAAAGCCAAAGAGAAGAACAAATATACAATCAAGAACGAAGAGAACCTCTTTTTATAATTCCTCAAGAACCTAGAGAAGGATATAAGTTAATCATAGGTCTGGGTTATTTTCCAATAGAATCTAGTGGGTTATCAGAAGAACTAAAAGGAAAACCTCCGGTTTTGACTAAAAACGAACGAGCTGAATTAAAGTTCCAAAGAAGAAATCAGCCAATTGGAAAAGCATAATCTTAAACTTTTATTTTTTCTTTTTTTATGAATACAAAATCTTAAAAACCATTTAAAATTAATATAATCATCCCTACGGAATTTCCACTCCGAGAATTATGTAGGGAAATAAAACAAAAATAGTTCGGAGTAAAAATCCCGCCGTAGCTCAGGGGTAGAGCATGCGGCTGTAGAATTAGCATGGACATTCTGCTGTATTGCAGATAGAATGAAATGTGAAACGCCCTTGGCACTGGTTCAGCAGAACCCGCAGTGTCCCCAGTTCGAATCTGGGCGGCGGGATTAAGATTTAGTTAGAAAAGTAAGGGTTTATAAAACCTGTAATATTTAGGATTATATGAAACAAGAATATCCAAGATATAAGCAAGGAGAGTTAGATTTGATTGAGAAAAAAATTTGTGATAAAGACAAAGTTGCATTAAACGAATTTACAAAAAAATGTTCTATAACTTCTGGAGAAAGAAAAGTTAAACAAATTAGAAAATTAATACTCCAACTCTTTGATGTAACTCAAATACCATTAACACAGCAGACAAAAGAAACAGCAGATAGTTTTTTAGTTCTGCTTAACAAGTGTGATAAAAGTTACTGGACTAAAGACGAGATTAAAATTTATGTTAAGAACTTTTTGTTGAATTATTATAAGGATTACGCTATGGTTGAAAATTTTAAATCAAGTGGGAAAAAAGGATTAAACCCGCAGAAGATAACCGAGAACAATCTAATAAGTGAAAAGGATGTTGAGAAGATGTTAAGGTTCGCACAAAGTTATAAAGAAAAATGTTATCTGCTTCTTGTATTTCAAACAGGAGCAAGACCTCAAGAACTTGCAGAGTTAAAATGGTCTGAAGTTAAGTTTGAAGATAAATATGCAGAAGTAACTTTATTCTCAAATAAAACTAAACAAAGCAGAAGTTTTCCTATTGTTGAAAAAACTAAAGAGGCTTTGTGGGAATGGAAACAGCATTATTCTTTTCAAGATATTAAACCTAATGACTATGTTTTTCCTTCAAGATGGAGAAATAAACCAATTACTTCTGCAGGACTTAATAAGATGTTAAGAAGAATGAGTGAATCTGCAGGACTTAATAAGGATGTTTGGAATTATCTCTTTCGGCATACCAGAGCAACAAGATTATATGAAGAACTGCCTCAGCAGATTGTTGAAAAATTAATGGGTCATAAAAATATGGCTGGGATTTATGCACACATTAGTTCAAAAAAAGCAAGAGAAGAAATGCTTAGTAAAATTTATAAGATTGATGATATGCCCCAAGAAAAAAAGAACGAGTTAGAGTTAGAAGTCGCAACATTAAAAAAGAATTATAAAAATCTGCATAAAGAATTTCAAAAGTTTGCTGGTCGTGTTGTGGCTACGAATATCAGTTCTAAGATTTAAATCAAGCCATTACAAGCATTTATAAAGGTTAATAATCTTAATAATCTTATGGTTAAACACGTTTTTGCAGTAAGTTTAGATAAAGAAGTTATAGATAAAGTTAAAAAAATTCTTAAAAAGTGGGGCGGTTCTGTTAGTGCTATTGTTAATCAACTTTTA
This sequence comes from Candidatus Woesearchaeota archaeon, assembly GCA_964493655.1. Lineage (GTDB taxonomy): Archaea > Nanobdellota > Nanobdellia > Pacearchaeales > GW2011-AR1 > CAZWNN01. Next base: position 27,625 of record CAZBOY010000002.1, read on the forward strand.
ATAGAATGGTTAATTAAAAACGACCCAGATTATAAAATAAAAAAAGAGGAGGCAAGTTCTAAAAAATAATTAAATAAAAAGAACCCCCGCAAGTTATAAGGCGTGCAAGGGTGGGCAATCTCATAAAATGAAATCACTTAATAGAACCAAACAAAGCAACTTTTTAAATTCTTCGGCTCAATCTAAGAGTAACGACTTTTTTTTGGCGGAGGCACGTGTGGAGAAGTGTAAGCAAGACCTTAAGAAATACTTTCATCCCCAAAACACAACCCTTAGTAAGCGATTTGAAATAATCTATAAAATTTTTGGTTTGAATGATGAAATGATTGCGAGAGAATTGGGAATAGACCGAACAACTATGAACAGATACAGGAGAGGGGTTTTTATTCCTGTAACAAATATGAAAAGATTAATTTCTCAAGCAATTACAAAACTTTGTAATTATCCTGTGGATTCTTCTGTTTTATGGGGTAGTGATTTATTTTTTCAAGAATGGAAAGAAAATAAATTAAAGGGTCTGGGAAAATGAAACAAATTAACATAACCCAACTAAACGAATACACCTGTCAAAGAACGGGATGTAATAATATCATTAAGGGTTGTGAGGATATTGTTATAATTCAAAATGTTTTTCCTGTTTGTTCGGATTTATGTAAGTTTTTGGTTATATTTAAGATTCTTTGGAGTTATGATGATTTAAGTATAAATTATTTAATAAAACTGCTTCATCTTAAGCAAAGGGGATATTATAATCGTGAGAAACGTGTTTTTGAACTTTCAAAGAAGGTTTATCAAATACTTTTATCGTCGGTAAATGATGTTACTCATACTCATACTCATAAAATCTTGAGTATGAGTAAAGGTTACTTCCAACGTGTTACTCATTACTCATACTCACTCATATCTATAGATATGAGTGTGAGTAACACGTTGAGTAACCCCATTTTGAGTAAAAGTAAAGGAGGTTTAGAAAAATGGATGTAATAAGCAAAAACCTACCAAACGAAGCAAAATACCTCCAATTAATAAAAAACACAAAGAAACCTATAAAACAAGAATGGACATCAATACCACACAACCTTAAAGATAAAGCAAACCAACTTCTTAAACAAGGTTATGGCATAGGTTTTCTTTTAGGTGATGGGTATGTTGGGGTTGATTGTGATTCTATTGAACTTGAACTTGCAGTTGAACAATTAATTAAAACTCCCACATATACTCAAAAATCTGCTGGGAGGGGTATGAAACATTTTATCTTTAAATGTAACTTTGATAAAAACTTAGGACTTAAACATAATAATCAAGAAGTTGGGGAGATATTATGTTCAGGCAGACAGATTATTCTTGCTCCAACAAAGATACAAGATAAACAATACACTATCCTTAATGATATCCCTCCCGCAGAGATAACAAAAGAAGAACTTTTATCTGTTATTTTGCAGTTTGAGAGTAAGATAACTCAAAAATCAGTTACAGAAACAAAAAAACTTTATGAGAAAGCGGATATTGATGATTTAAGCATTACTTCTATTATTTCAACAACAGGAATGCAACAGGATAGTAGGGGGCAGTATTTTGGAGAGAATACTTGGCACGGCTCAACAACAGGTCATAATTTTTATATTAACCCTCAGAAAAACCTTGCTTATTGTTTTAGGTGTGATTGTGCTATCTCTCCCGCCAAAGCCATCGCTTTAAATGAAGGTATAATATCAAATTGTTCAGATGAGTTAAGAGGAGAGGATTTTATTAAAACCCTTGAAGTCGCAAAAACAAAATACAATCTTAAAGATAAAAAGGAATTAAGTGAAAAAGAAAAACAAGATACACCTCTTAATTTTTGGACAATCCAAGATTATGAAAATTACAAACCCCCAAAAAATTACATAATTGAAAACTTATTGTTTCCTTCTGAAATTGCTATGAATTACGGACAGACCAGTTCTTTCAAATCCTTTTATAATTTATATCAAGCGGTTTGTATTTCTGCTGGTAGAAAATTCTTAAATAAATTCAGAACTAAAAAACAAGCAGTTGGAATTTTATCTGCTGAAAATTCTATTGCTGTTGATAAGGATAGAATTAAAAAAATTATGCGGGGTTTAAGAATAAGAAAAAGAAATATACCCCTTTATATTCTCCCAAGAAGTGATTGTTTTGATATCTTAAACTTAAAATTCAAAGCAAAACTAATTAAATCCATTCAAAAGAAAAACATTAAGTTATTGTTCCTTGATACAATCAACCCTTTAACACCTGAGATTGATGACAACAAAGCCAGAGATGTAACCAGAACTTTTAATGAATTTTTAAAATTACTTGCAGATGTTTATGGAGTTTCAGTTGTATTTCTACATCACACAGACAAACAAGGCAAAGCATTTTTAGGCTCAACTAAGTGGAAAGCAAACTGCGATTGTGTTACAAGAATAGAAAGAAATGGATTAAAAGAAAGTTTCTCTTTGTATAATGAAAAAAACAGAACAGGAGAAACCAACACCTTAAAGATTAATATTATGTTTGGCGAAAAGGATATTTGTTTTTCTTTAGTTGAGGAAACTGCTCCAGAGATATTCAGCAAAAACAAAAAGATGACACAAGCAGAATTTTTTGATTTAAAATTAAAGGAACTTTGCGAAAAGGATATGGAGAGAGCAAAGATATTTGAAATTTTTGAAGAGAATGGGATTAAATTTTCAAGAGCAAGTTTAGACAGAGCAATTAAAATCTGGAGAATAAAATGAAATGCGAATTTAAATCCTGCAGAAAAAAAGCCACAGCATTTTTTAACAGAAAAGAATACTGCAATTTTCATTATCACCAACTCAAAGGAAAAATAAACAAAAAAGAACGGATGAAAAATAACCAACTTGCTAAGAAAAATAAAGGAGAACAATAAAAATGAAATCAAAACACAACTCAATTAAAGTTTTAGGTGGTTTTCAGTCTTTTTCGGGGTATTTCGGTATAAAAACCAGACACCATCCCCTTAAATTAATTTGTAAGGGTCGCATTTCAAGTAATATGATGAAAGGAGGTTTATAGTAAAATGGCAGAAGAACAAAGCAAAAAGAAGTTTAGTGTTGGGTTCGTTATGGATTTGAATGAGAGAACAGAACTCTTAGAAGTGGTGAAGAAACAAAAACTTAGTCCACCCTCCTTTGTGAAGTGGGCAACTTGGAAACTCGTCCGAGAACTTAAAGCAGAGGCTCAATAGAGCCTTTCCTTTAGAGTTTTAACCCAGAACAGCGAACAACATACCTAATTATTTGAGTAAAACACTTATACCAACACCACACACCTTTGAAGGAGTTGTTTATTAGGGGGGTTGATTCGGGCTGGGAAGTGGGCGGGTATCATACTTAATTAAATGTATTGAAAATGAAACAAGAAGAAAAAAAGACACTTTCCACTTGGGTTTGGATTATTGTAGTAGTCTTAATCTTGATAAGTCTGGGAAATCTCTTTTTTGCAATGATAGGATTGGCAATAGGTTTTGCGTGTGGTTATAAGAACTATGAATGGGCAAGAGAAATAAAAAAGAATACAGACATAGCGTTCTTAATAGGATATTGCTTTGGACTTCTCGGACTATTGGGATATTGGATTTATTATAGAAATAAACCTAAAAAATCAGTTGAGCAAAAGGAAGAACTAATAAAAGCACAAAAAGAAAAGATTGAAAAATTTCAGGGAAAAGATAATGATAATTTTACTTTTATGTTAAAAGTAGCGGAGGTTCTTATTGTCCTTGTTTTAATCTATTTTTTAATTAGGTGGATTTTCTAAACATTTTTAAGGTTTGATTGTATGAATGATTTATTCCGAACTTTTTTATGATTTATAACATCTAAAATCAACTATTTCAAAAGTTTGGTTTAAAATATCACGCAGACCACTTTTTACTTCTTCCATATTTACTCTATTAAGAACTAAATCAACTCTGTAAATGATTGTTTCACCTATTGTCCCATCTTTGGAAATCAGAGTTTTAGAATATCTTAATCCATCACAATAATTATAATTTTGGTTTTCACCTTCCTCACTCCCCCACCTACATTCATAAAAATACCCCACATTCCTATCCCCTATTGCCTCAATACCTGTTCCATCTTTCCAAGTAGAAGTCCAATATCTCAAGAGAGTCTGTTGTTCAGTAGGAGAACTATATACTGGTTTTGGAAATTCAATAATAATTTTTTCAGGGATTATGTTTTTAATACAATAATCATCATTTAAGGTTGCTTGTTTAGTTAATTCGCTTCCTACTTTTAAAGGGGCGTTCTTAATGCTTTTGATTATATCAAATCCAAAAACATAATAACATAGGAATAAAATTCCAATTATAATTAAGATTGTAATCCATACCTTGTTTAGAGTTTCAGACGAAACCATAACTATTTCATTAATTCAAAGTTTAAAAACATTATCAAAAGCCTCTTGCGACAGGTTTTATTTTTTCATATTGGAAGCCCCATATTTGCGACATAACCTTATTCACAAAGATTTAAATTATATTGGGACACATAGTTTTATGGGATTTTGGGATTGGTTTATAAAAAAACCTAAAAAGAAGATAAGCGAGAGAAATAGGGGTTGGATTAGAGTAGATGCTCCTAAAATGCCTCGTTGGGCAAGGGATACTTTATTCAATAGGGTTAATAAGTCAAGTGCTAAAGGAATAGCATATACAAAAGGTAATCATTATTATTACAAGGTTGTTATGAAACCTGATCTTAATTCAGGTAAATTTGACTTTTATTTTTATAAAAAGAAAATGAAAAAATGAAAACAGAAGTATGGCAATATGATAAATTTTGGAAATTTTTTATAATTTACATCCCTTTGTTTATATTTTCAATGTTTTTGTTCATTTGGGTTGCGATAATACCCTGGATCAATTCGGAATATTTGATAACCAATAGTTTATCCGCTAAATTGATTCTTAGTGGAATTGCCATTTTTTTTATGGTTATGGGAATTAACAAATTTGTTAAACAAATTAAAATTTATAATAAACTCAAGAAAAAAACAAAATGACAGAAACAATAACAACTGGCGGATTAAAGGAATTTGTGCATCCTAAAAATTACAAGTTTGAGAAAGACCCAGAACATTTAGAACAAGAACAAAAGATTCATGATGCTTATGAAGAGCATTATAGAATAAAGAGGAGAAACAGAATGATTAAAATTGGAGCCGTTGTCTTAATTATTTTAACTGCCTTGTATTTTTTATTAAGATGAAAAACCATAAACATATTTGTACCTATTGCGCGTCTCACAAAGGAGATAAGAAAAAGAAAGATGCTTCTCGTTGTAAGTATTGTGGAGAATATTATTGTAATGAACATAGAAAACCAAAATTTCCTTCGATACCTTTATTTGAATCAGTAGGAAAAGAGGCAGAGGAAATTATGGAAAATTATCATAGTGCTGGGGGGCATCCTTGTTTTCCATACTTTTTTTCAGAAGATGAAAAAAAACAAAATCAAAAATCCAAAGAAACAGATGATTACTTAGAAGCATTAGACTCTTTAAAAAATCAATCAAGGAATATTTTTACACCTATAAAAAAGGTTACGGAAAGTTTTGAAGATGAATTTGAAAATAAGGGGAATAACTTTCAAATAAATCTTTCAAATCCAAGAAAATCAGTCAACCAACCCAATAGACTTTCCGAAAGAAAAAAACCAAGATTATCAAAATTTATTTTAGAGAATAAATTTACTTTATCTATAGTCTTATTTTTTTTGGTTTTAGTATTCCTTTTTTGGATGGGCTTCTTCGACGATTATTTAGCAGGACATCCTCAACTTGGTGGACTTACGAATAACTCTTTAGAATCTCGGGAGATTACCAGTTATGGATTTGATAAGATTAATTTGTTGAGGATATCAAGCAGAGTAACTAAATTAAATTTTAATTTGAAGTCTTATAATTTGGCCGTAGGTTTATCGAAGCATTTCTATAACCTTAATAAATATTCTTTATCAGATTCAGAACTTTTAGGATTTGAAGGGAAATATAATATAGATGATTTCAGATATATTTCTAAAAAATTTGAGGGTTTAACAAAGGACTCAATGGATTCTGTGATTAGTGAATGGGAAACTAAACCATTTATATTTGAACTTATTTTGGGCGGTTCATTTAACGATGGTGCTTTTGGATGTTACCTTGATGTTTGTACGATAGTCCTTAAATCTACACCTGTTGTTCCTGCAGAAACTTATAAACCTGTAATAACCCTCCCTAAAAATGAAAATGTAAAAGAAGACAATAAAAATATATACGAAGAGATTAAAGGTCTTTTGTCTAAAGATTCAGAAAAATATCAAACAAATCCTAAAACTGTTAAATTATCTTTGATAGGTGATTTTATTGTTTACCGGGGGGTAAATGATTATCTTGCTGGATTAGATAGAAGTATAAGTTACTATTACACCCCGCCAACATCTAAAGATTTTATTTTGCGAGATTTAGATAATAAAGTTCAGAAAGATTATCTTAATCTATTAGTTGATAAAATTAAGGCTAAGTCTGACGATCCAGACCAACAAGCAAGAACTGCTATAAGTATGGTTCAGGCAATTCCTTATGATTGGGATGCATTTAATTCTGGGAATGTTGATGGAAGGTATCCTTATGAAGTACTTTATGATATGAAAGGTGTTTGTATGGAAAAAGCTGATCTGCTAGCATTTTTATTAAGGGAATTAGGTTATGGAGTAGCAATATTTGAATATAATGCCGAGAACCACAGGGCAGTTGGAATACAATGTGAAAAAGGAAATTACAACACCCAGTATTGTTTTATTGAAGCTACAAATTCTTATCCCATAGGACAAATCCCCGAGGGTTATGTTGGTGGGGCAGATATAAGAAATGCAAATCCTGAAGTTGTAGTGATAAGCGGGGGGAGGACTTATCTACTGAGATTAGCTTCTAATTAAAAAATGAAAGACAAAACTAAATTTCTTTTAATTATCATTATTATCCTTATTGTTGTTTTCTATTTTTTAATTCTTCCAAATGTTTCCCCTGATTTCAATTTAAGTATGGCTATTGGCATTTCTTTATCTTGTGGTTTAGTTGTGGCTTTGCTGAAAATGTTATCCGAGATTAACTATCATAAGTATACAGAATGGTTAAGGAGTTTGTTTTCTAAAGATTTTTAAGTCTTGATTCTCTTTAATTCTTATGGCAAAATGTGAGTCTTGTAATAAAAACATTTCATTATGGAATACCTATTTTGATAATGAAACAGAGTATTGTAAGGGTTGTTGGCAGAAGAAGAAAGACAAAATAAAGCAAGTTGAGGTTAAGCAAGAGGATAATGATAATAGTAATAAAATAAACAAGGATAAAGAATTGGTTAGGGGAATTTATGAAAAAAGAAAAAATGAACAAGATTTAAACTTAAAAGAACGTTTGAGGGTTGCGGGTATTCCTTTCTGGTTATTTATTCTTACGATTGGGTTGGTTATAAAATTGTGTGTTGATTTTAGGGTCTTAAATTTTGAATCCTACCAATTTAATATCGAAAATGATTATGGTCTTGGAAAGCAATATACAAAACCTAACCCCCACTAATTAAGGTGTGTGTGGTTGGCTCTATTAAATAGTTTTTCGGGTGTGAAAATTTTTTTCACGGAGTATTTATAAATATTAAACGCCTCTAATAATTAGGGTCGGGATTGAAAGGAGGAGATTTAAAAATGGAACAGAAAAAACAAAACAAATGTGTGATAAATATTAAGAGAGATTGGATAGGTAGAATCACAAGAGCAAAATTCAAAGGTTGTGACCTTGAACAATTGGAAGCAACATTAAAGAAAAGAAACATAAATTTAGGCGATTTTAATTTAATTAAAAAAGGATAGATTTATTAATGTTTTCTGGTTTTGTTATTTATGGGTTTATTTGATTTCAAAATGCCGAAGTTTAAAGCACCTAAAGTTGAACGTTTAAAAGTCGCAAGGTTGCATATGACGAAAGTTGGAGATAGAACTTCAACATCTGCTCAAAGAAGAAAATTAAAAGAAGCTGTTGGATTCAAATGTCAAAGATGTGGGAAAAAGTTTGACGGGAGATTATTAGAAATCCATCATAAAAAATCAATCGCAAGTCATAAGAATAAACTTACTGGAGTAGACTTTCCTGTTTATTCTTTAGGTAAAAAGATTAAACCTAAATATGACAGAAAAAGCAACCTTGAAGTAGTTTGTATTTATTGCCACGATAAAACTAAGAAACAAAAGAAAAAACCAAAACCTCTCTGGAGTAGATATTAAAGAAAAATGAATAAAAAAGCAATAGGATTAGATTGGGTTATATTTATTATAATTCTAATACTTATTGTTTTATATATGATTTTGAATAATGTTTATTTAACTCATACCACTTTTGAAACAGAATTTTGGGAATGTGAAAATGGGGAGCCGATAGCAAAGGAAATGTTTTATATAGAAAGTTGTGATGCTACTTGTGGTGCGAGTAGTAGTTCTTGGGTTAGTAAAACAAAGAATGTTCTTTCTTGTGAGGATGATAAAGCTGTTTGTGAATGCAAAACAACTGTGTGGATTACTTACATCTCTCCGTTGTTTTGACTAATTCTTCTAAAATACTTGCAGTGCCTTACTTCTTGGATTGGATGTTAAGTTGTTTTTCTAAACATTTATATACTATTTTGGGATATTTAAAATGTGAAATTCAGTAGGGAGTTTTGTTTTTATTTGACATTTTCAAAAGTTATTTAAAGTATCTTGTTTAATTTTATCTATGGGAAATCTTGGATTTTGGATTATTTTGTCTTTACAGGCGATAAGTATATTTCTCTTAGTAAGTTTTCTTTTATCTTCATATACTCCATTTTCCCTAATTCTTGGTTTAATACTCGGAGGAACAACCGCAGGAATTGAATACGGGATATATACAAAAAAATAATTTTTTGACATTTTCAAAAGGTTTTTATAAGACATTTATTTCTATTAATTATGAAAAGAAACACCCTTGCCATACTCTTTATAATCTCTATTTTAATCATAATTGGTTTATTGTCATTAGTTGTAGTAAGACTATATTCTCCGATAACCCATACATATTTTCTTACGGAAGAACAACAAAAATTGTTAATTGGTTCGATTAGTGGGGGTATAGAGTATAATTCTGGGACGGGTGAAGAATATACTGAAAAATGTTTAAATGCTTGTGCTAAGAGGTGCGTTTCTTCAGGATATAAATATGATTTTTCATTTATAGTTTCTCGAGATAACTTTCCCGAATGTTTAGGTTCACAAAATTGTTGTATGTGTGGGTGTATTGAATAAACCATTTTAGTGATGGTTATTAAGTTTTATTTCTTTTGGACTGGTTGTTAAGTTTATCAAAGTTCAGTAGTGAGAACTCGGGGTTAAGTATTTAAACATGTTTTCGCTGTTAAAAACATGAGAAAGGAAGGTTCTTGGTCGCAGGTTAGGATTGCTGTGGGTATTGTTTGTCTTGTAGTTCTTGTTGGTTTTTTCTTATTAAATTTTACAGATAAGGGTTCTAAAGTAACTGCTAATGTTATAAAGGGTTTAAAGGATTGTGAAATGAAACAAGTTCCTTATCAAGTTGAAGAAGAGTATGATTATTATTTAAAAAATCAAGTTATTTCAGGTTATCAAACTGAAGAAGTAGAATTGTTTGGAAAGGGTGTTTATAGGGAAGGAATTGTTAAAGTAATGAACACAGATAACGAGGCGGGATGGTTTATAGTAACTTTTAATTGGGAAACCTTATATGATAAAAAAACTGATAGTGTAAGGCATTATATAGAACCTGATGAAACTATTGAATTCGTTTCCATATATGATAATGACTTAGGAGAAGATACTAAATTCAAATATTCTGTTCAGTCTAATGTTATAAAGAAAACCAGAATGGTTACAAAATACCGAACAGAAGAGGTTTGTGAATAAAATGAATAAAAAAGCTGGAGCAGGACTTGTAATTTTTATAATTATAATTCTTATCGTTGCAGTTTTAGTTTGGGGTTATGTTGGTGGTGAAGAAGCAAAAAAAGTTGGAGTAACCTGTGATATGGGTGTTGGTGAAACTTTTTGCTGGAAGTGGCATACGAATGCTATTGGTAGTGTAGGGGAAGCATTAGGAAATATGTTTAGGGGTGGTTAAATATTAATGAACACTCCCAATCGCAGCAAGCTGCGGGGTAAACCCCAGGGGAGAATTTAGGTTTAAACCCTAAAAAAATAACCAATTAGAAATTCTGGGCGGCGGGATAATAGGGGATTAAAGATCCCCTTTAATTTTCTCTCCCAGATGAGAACTTTCGAATCCGAACAATTTGCTCTTTGAACTATTTTATTTATGATTTTGAAAAGAATGAATTGGGAGTTAGGCGGCGGGATATAACTCAAAAACATTTACAACAATCTCCCAATGCACAACAAGATTTATAAATCTCAAAACAGAGATTAAAACATGAGCAAGAGAGTGATAATCTTTATTTGCATAGCATTTATACTAGCCATATTTTTTATTCCGAAATTTGTTTTCATTGGAAATGTTATAGGCCAAAAAATAAATCCCAATAGAATAAACTGCGAAAATTTTAATTCATCAACATGGTCATGCCCTTTAGTAAAGAACACAGTTTTAGAGGGTGAAAAAAATTTTGTTCTTCAAATAAACCAACCATCTAGTTCAAAAGAAAGACAAAAAATGATTGTCTCGAAACTAATGACTATCGACACTAAATTAAATAATTTTTATTCAACACACACTTTTTTAGATTGCTCGAGCGGATGCTGGGTTAGCGACTACACTCCAGATGATTTTGAAGCTTGGAGAACAACTTTTATGCAAAGCACAGAAATGAATTCTCTTGATATTTTTGGAAAGAAATTTTTAAGAATAGATGAATTAGAAGTTTTTAATAGAATTTTAGGAAAACAATTAATTGAAATCCAAGGACATGTAATTTCTAAAAAACAAAAATTGTTTGGAAAAGAAATAGCAATTAAAAAACAAGCATTTACAGCGCAAGGAATATGTGATATAACTGATAGAACCTGCGTTTTTGAATCAGTCCCAGAAGGAGAAATAACCTTAGATGACATTAAAATACACTTCAAAGCAGCCGGATATTCGCAAGAACTACTGTAAAATAACGCTATGTCACTCTAAAGTTCTGGGCTTTATAAATAAAATTGTCTTATAAACTATATCTTAAAAGTCATATGTATATATAAAGCAATTCCACCTTATTCCTATATAAAATGAAAGTAAAATTACAAGTAGAAAAAGAGAAAAACGCCGACGGAGAAGAAGACAAAAAATCCAGGTTATTTATGAAGATTTACAAAGCATTTCCCAATGCCATCTGGGAGCGAGAGGGAGAGGCATTTTTAGTTTTTATTTGAGTTTAGGAAAGAGTAACAAGTCAATTTTTTAATTGGATATTTTGATAACTAATTTCATCCCCACTTACTGTAAGAATCCCCGTTTGTCCAACATCTAAATAGCCAGAATTCCAAAATAATTCTCTAACATTTTTTCCTTCTTGAACATGATTACCATTTCTATCATTAGCCCTATGACCCGATTCATGAAAATGACCACTAACTGCTTTAGTAATTCCTAATTCTTCATAAATACCCTTTAAATCTTCATTTCCCCTATTTTCTTTTCGTAAAGATATAGGGACCTCACCTAAATCTCCCAAAGATTTAGCAGTAGCAATTGGAAAAACAGCACCATTCGGAATTGGATCATGTTTTAAAATTTTTAAAACACCATTTTGTTTAAGTCTCTTTTGAAATTCTTCATTAGATTCATTGGAATATCCAAAGAGAACTCCTTGCTTACCATCCTTGTACTCAACATGAAATACATCAAAATTATCCTCTACAAAACCAAATTCTGCCACATCAACAGCAGTTTCTAGATTATCAAATTTTCTTGGAACATGACAAACAACAATGGTTTTTTCTGGAGAAGTTACTAATCTTTTTAAATCGCCTAGATTATTATATTGAAGCATTCCTTTTAATTTTCCCATATCTGACAATCTCTGCAATTCTTCTCTTGGGGTGGATAGGGGCAATAATTCCCCATAAACAGTAAGATAATAATCTCCAGTTTTTATTTCTCCGCACCCTATTTGATATTCTCCACCGCAAAGAAAATCAGAACCAGATAAAAATACTAAATCATGTCCCTCTTGCTCAATTTTTCTATTTTTTGTAGCATCAATAATATTAGAATGCTTTTCTGCAAAATGGTTAAGAACAGGTCCAAATGATAATAAGGTTTCATGACTTCCAGGTTGAACAAATGACTCTAGTCCACTCTGAGCAATTGAATCTAAAATAAATGCAACATAGTTTTGACTCTCTTGTAAATTTCTTTGTTGATTTCCAATATCTCCATTAATCAAAAGTCTTTCTGCCCCTTGGCTTTTTAAAACATCAATAGCTACTGGGACCATTCTCGGGTCTGAATGAACATCAGAGATTATTCCATATTTTGTTTCTTTTATCATAAGAAAAAGCAAATTTAAGCATTTTTAAAACTTTGGGCAATCACCACTAATAAGTTATCACCACACACAAAACCCATCACCCAAAAAAACAACCTTATTGCCCACAACTAAAATTCCCTCCCCGAACCACCCGCCCCACCACCAACAGAACCCCGATTACCAACTCCACCATTGCTACCACCAGAACCACCACGATTAACCTCACTAAAATTCCCACTCGAACTCCCACCACGCTTAATCCTCTCCAAATTCTCCTTAGCTTTTCTAAATTGCTCTTGAGCATCTAATAAATCTTTGTCTTTACTTTTCAATCTATTAATTTCCCTTCTTGCTTCAATCAATTCTTGAGTCGCTTTTCTGATTCTTGTTTCTGCATCTAAAACAGTTGGTCTGTCAAAATTACTAAAATTACTTCTCCCAAAATTACCAGTAGCACCTTTTTTCCTCATTACAAAAAAAACAACAACCCCTGAAATAAAAACAATCCCAATAATAACATACCAAATACTTGAAAACCCACCATCCTCATTTTTAAAGATTGTAAGCCCAGTCATAATCCCTGATCCAGTATCTTCTTCAACCACTTCTGCAACTTCTGACTCAGATTCAGAAATAACTTCCTCTGTTTGGTTTATAAGAATTTCTGGTTCTTCTGGTTCAGATATTTCTAGTTCAAGAGTATTAAAAAGATTTGTCTGAAGATTTATACTAATTGATTTATCTGCTGCAAATGGCCCGATTTCTTTTTGACTAAGTATATTTTCAGGTTTTAAAAAATCTTCTAATTCCGTTACAATATAAACTATAACATCTATTTTTTCACTATTAGTTTCAAGAGCAGTATTAGCACTCCCCCCAGAACTTGTCCTCTCAGAAACACTTTTAAAAAATTGCCCAGTATCTGCATCCTTAAATCTCAAAATTAAATTTTGCTCAGGAGCTGCCTGAACATTTACATTCGGGTGATAATCAAAAAAATCTCCTCCAGCAACAACTAAAGAAAAAGTCATCAGCAAAACAAAACCCAAACTTATAACTAATTTCTTCACCATCTTTAATTTTATTAGATTTTCGTGTTTATAAATATTTTTATAGTTAAGTTAAGCGCCCGAACCAGGAATCGAACCTGGACACCCTTGCGAGTCAGCCTTTCAAGAAAATCAAAATGATTTCCAGGGCTGTGCAATACCATTATGCGATTCGGGCATAATAGAACATCAAAAAAAGTTAAGTTTAAATATGTTTTTAATGCCCTAAGATAAAAATGATTTGCCAACTACCTGGATGTGAAGAGTCTGTTCCAGAAGGAAGAAGAAAATATTGCTCAAATAATTGTGCTAAGGAAGGAAATAGAATAAAAACAAGGGAAACAAAAGAAAAGAAAAGAGTTTTAGAAGCATTAGGGGCAGAGGTTGGACAAAGAACTTGTCTAAGTTGTGATAAGCCATTTCTATCAGAAGGCCCTTGGAATAGAATTTGCCCACGCTGCGAGGAAGGAAATAGTAGCACACCACCAAGAGCAATCCCAGTATCTAGAGGTTATAGTAAACAAAGTTCAAGTATTGACGATTATAATTCCTAATCAATCATCTCAATTTTAATATTAACTGTTCGTGGAACAGAAATCCTCATAATACTATGAAGAACTCTTTCATTTGCAATAAGGTCCAGCATTCTTTTATGAATTCGCATTTCAAATTTATCAAAAGTTGCAGTTCCATCTCCGCAAGGAGATTTTCTCGTCGTTACTTTTAATTTTTTAGTTGGAAGCGGAATCGGTCCAGAAACCGGAACACCTGCAGAACTCGCTATATCCCCGATTGTTTTCACAACTTCGTTTAGTTTTCCAATATCAATACTCTGCAATTTTATTCTTACTTTACCCATGTCACTAAAACTAAAAATAAGCTTTTAAACCTTTTTATGATAGAGTTTTTAGCCAAGAATATAAAGTCCTATAAGATAATCCCTTAAAATAAAATCCACCTGCAAAAATCCGCTCATTTCATTCGCTCTCACATTTTTGCACCGCCAAGTTTATAATCTCTGATAACCCCCTCGATGATTTATTGTAATCTTTATAAATTTCTTCAGCTCGAACGGGAGTGCGAAAGATTTGCTCTTGATTATTTTTAATATGATCTACAAGACTAAATCGTGAGGAGAGCGATTTAATTTCAACAACCTTTAGACATTCTATAAAATTAAATTGTGAGTGAGAGCAAAGGATAACTTTAATTCTCAACATGCCCAACATTGTAAGCAACAAAATCCTGGCCCTTTAGTTTTTTCAAATCTTCCTTGCATATTTTTATCACTGTCTCGTTTACAAGTATATCTTCTTCATGTATTAATTTCTTTGCTTCTTCTTCCCCAAATTCTTTTATATAATATTCTAATTCTTTTTTCTGAGCTTGATTATGGCTCCACCCATAGCTAAATCCTTGTTTAAGAAAAATTCTTTCTTCAATTTCATGAACAGCAATTCCATTATGAAATTTTTCAGGAACATCTTTGTCAACATAAATTAATTTTCCATTTTCATAAAAATCCCCCACCCCATCTATTCTTGAAGAAGAATCAATTAGATATTTCTTCCCCTTGTAAGAAAAAACTTTTTTCCTTTCCTGAAGTTTTTGTATTTGTTCAGTCATTTGCTGGGTTCTGTAAGAAAAAAGAGTTTAAATATTTTTCTGGTTTTGTATCTTGTAAAAATCTTAATTCCTAATTAACCCTAAAAGGTTCGTCGACTTATGAATAGTAGATTATCTACATTGGCAACTTTTGAAGAAATCTATTTCGAAACATTTTATCACTTAATAAATTTCAATTTTAAATTTCCAAAACCCTTCGTCATCAATTTCTTCAATTTCAATCTCATCTGCTTCTGGCTTTCCTACTTCTTTTCTTTATCTTAAATATCTCTTCTTTCAAAACCATTATCTGTCTGTTGATGTCTCTTATTAATCCCTTAAATGTTTTCAATTTTATACTATATTCTGATTCAGATAGTTTTTTCTTTTTAAAATAATCTCCTTGTATTTTTTTTAACAAAGAATTTACTGCTGTTTTTTGGGTGGTTAAATTATTGAATTTCCTACGGAGCAGAAATTTTTTAAAGTTTTTCCAGAAAATTAAAGTTAAAACTAAGGCAGTAATGCAGACAATTGTTATTTTTAACCAATTTTTTATAAAGAAATTCTTGAGGGTTCTTGAAGTTACAAGATAAACTGAATTCATAGCAGTCTGGCTGGATTGTATTTCTGAAATTCTGTCATAACCTTTTTTAATTAAATTTAAAGTGTCTTCAAACCTTTCTTCTTCAAATGAAAGAAGTATCTGATTATATTCTTCCTGCATTTCAGAAAGATTGGATTCTTTTTCTATATTTTCAAATGTTTCTCTAAATACTTTTAGTTCATCATTTGCTTCAAAGGAAATTTCTTTAATTGAATTTATTTCTGAGGCATATTTAATTACCAAGTCATATTTTGCCATGCCGCCTTGTTGTTCAAAAAACAATTGCGCAGAATAAAGTTGCAATGCCTCTTGATAAGTTTCATTTACTCTATTTATTGAAA
>CAZBOY010000003.1:0-12779 GCA_964493655.1 Candidatus Woesearchaeota archaeon
TTGTTTAGATAAATTTAAAAACCCAAAATTATAAATATAATTACTGATTCTTATTAGAGTTAAGAGTTAGATGGAACTAAAGATGGAAGAAAGCGAAGAACAAGAACAAAAGAAAATTATTCAAGATAGTCCAGACTCTTCTGGCGAAGGAAAAGAAACAATAGAAAAAGAAGGTTCAGTCATCTATGTGGTTAAAGTAACAACTAATAAAGAAGATAAAGCTCTCGACATGATTGCAGATAAAATTCAAAAAAGAAATCTAAATGTTTATGCAATTGCCAGACCCCATGGATTAAGGGGATATATTTTTCTCGAAGCTCCGGACAGAGATAATGCCGAAGAAGCAGTTTTTAATTTACCTTATGTTAAGGGAATAATTCCTAAGGTAATATCTTATGATGAAATTAAACCAATGATTGAACCAATTACTGCAGATATCAAAATAGAAAAAAATGACATTGTGGAAATTATTGCAGAACCATTTAAAAAAGAAAAGGCAAAAGTTGTAAGAATTGATAAGGCAAAAGGCGAGGTAGTTGTCTCTCTCCTTGGTTCTGTTGTACCAATCCCAGTTACAGTTAAACTTGATAATGTGCGTGTGATAAGAAGAGAAGACGGAGAAGATGAGGAATAAGTTTTTAAACTGAGATAAGAAAAAAATAATATGAAAATAAAATTATTAGTTGAGGGCGGGAACATGACACCAGGTCCTGCAGTAGCTCAGCAACTCGGACCAAAAGGAATAAACATCAGCGAAGTTATTTCGCAAGTCAACGAAGCAACAAAACAATTTAAGGGCGTGACAGTTCCAGTCCATCTTGATGTGGACACAAAAACAAAAAAATTCACAATCCAAGTTTTATCACCACCAACTTCAGAATTACTGAAAAAAGAACTTGGAATTGAAAAAGCATCTGGTGAAAGATTAAAAACAAATGCCGGTAATTTGGCAATAGAACAGATTATTTCAATAACTAAAACCAAGCATCAAAATATGCTGTCAAAAGATTTCCCAGCCTCGTTAAAATCAGTAATCGGAACATGTATGGCTTTGGGGATTTTAATTGAAAACAAAGAACCTAAAGAAATTCTAGAAGAAATCAAACAAGGAAAATTCAAGCAGGAAATATCTGAACAAAAAACCGAAGTTGAACCTGTAAAGAAGAGAAAACTAGCAGTTTTCTTTAAAAAACTTCAGGTTAATCAACAGGCAGTTAAGGCAGCTGAAGAAGCTGAAAAAGCCGCAGCAGAAGCTAAGAAAGCAGAACCTGCAAAAGGAGCAGAAGAAGAAACTCCTGAAGAAGACACCGAAGAAAAACCAGCTGAAGGCGAAGAGAGTAAGGGGGAGTAAGGTTTATTAATGAAATTAAACCTATAAAATCATTCGGGGCTATGGTCTAGCTTGGTACGATTCGAGGTTTGGGTGAGGGATGAGCTCGAGACAAGTGTAATCTTGAAATCGAAAGTTCCTCCTGAATACTTCGCGACCCAGGTTCAAATCCTGGTAGCCCCATAATAAAAATGGCAGTAAAAACAAAAAAAATCAGAGCAGCAGGAAGATTCGGAGCTGGTTATGGCTCTACTCTAAAGAAAAAATTCTCAGATGTAGAGGCAAAACAGAGGATAAAACAAGTCTGTCCTTTTTGCAAAGGCACAGCAAAACGTCAGTCAAAGGGCATCTGGCTTTGCAAAAAATGCAACAAAAAGTTTGCGGGCGGGACTTATCATCTTTAGACTAATTAATCCCCAAAAAATAATCTGGAAAAAGAGTTCTGTGATAAATTAAAATGGCAATAACATTAACAAGTCGACTCCAAAAAGAATTTAACAATTTAGGAATCTCTCTTGAGCAAAGAAGTTCAATTCTCACATTTGTTAATCCATTAAAAATTAAAGATAAACCTACCTGGGACCATTCAGTAAGGGTTGGAATAAAAGGAGCCGAAGTTGGAAGATTCACACATATTGATGATCCTAAAGCTTGGTTTTATGTCGGAGTTTTACACGATGTTGGAAAATCTTTAACTGATCCAAAATCTCTTAAAAAAACAGGGGGCTTCGGACCAAAAGATAAAAAAGAATTAGATAGACATGTGGTAGATGGTTGTAAGTTATTAAGGGGTGCTCACGATTTTACAGCTAGTGCAATACGCTGGCATCACTACTTTTCTGGAGGTTATCCGTCCAGATATGCAATGCCCAAAATAGACATAGAGTTTTCAGAAGCAACAGAACTAAAGGCAATGTATCTCGGAAGATTTACAGGGCTAATAGATTTTTACGATGCCGTAACCCATAGAAAAAACGAGAAGTTTAGCCCAGGACATAAAAGATTACCAACCCCAGAAGAAGCAAAAGAATTATTATTAAAATCTAATCCAGATCAAATTCATTTTATTAATGAACTTTATGAGGTTGGAATCTTCTAAACCTAAAACCAACAAACTTAAAAACCCAAATTATTCAATATTAATATGGCACAATACAAATGTTTCAAATGCGGGAAAAAAATAAGATCAACAGAACTCTCAAAAAGATTTGTCTGCCCTGGTTGCGGAGCAAGAATATTTTACAAACCAAGAACTAAAATGAAGACTGTGGCAGCAGTTTAATTCTATGAATCAACAAAACCCCTTCGCTGATATTTCTGAAGAAACACAGAAAAAAATTCAGGAAATGCAGATTCTTGAGCAGAGTTTCCAACAATTAATGATGCAAAAACAAGCATTTAATCTAGAGGCAAATGAAACAAATCACGCTCTTGAAGAATTAAAAAAAGCACAAGGAGATGTTTTCAAAATTGTTGGCGGTAGTATTGTAATAAAATCCGATAAAAAAACCCTTCAAGAAGAACTTGAGCATAAAAAAGAATTAATAGATTTGAGATTAAAAACAATGAGCAAACAAGAAGGAGAGTTTACAGAAAAACTCGAATCTTTAAAAGAAGAAGTTATGAAGGAAATTTCTAAAAAACAAGAACCTAAAGAAAAGAAAAAGTGATTAAGGTTCTAATAGATTCTGGGATTTTTGCTAAGGTCTGACATCTACAACAAAAACCCGAAATCAAGAATGTAACTAAATCATAGAAATCTTTAAATACCACAAGATTTAATTTTAATCATGGCGTTTGAATCTATAAAGAGGTATTTCGGCAAAGAGGACAATGAGGAGGTTCCAGATTATATTGAGATTGATTTAGAACAGGATAAAACAGAATCCAAGGTTCTTGTAAAAACTTTTAGAATTAAATCTTATGAAGATGTTAACCCAATTCTTAATGCTCTGCGAGAAGGTTATACAATTGCAATTATCGATATAAAAATCCTCAAACAAAAAGATGTCATTGAATTAAAAAGAGTAATTTCCAAAGTTAAAAAAACAATTGAAGCTCTTGAAGGTTCAATTGCAGGATTTGGAGAAAACATTGTGATTGCAACACCAAATTTCGCAAGAATTCAAAAAGGTTCTATTGAGCCAGAGCAAAAACCAAGTGGCACTGTTGAGCGGTTTTAAATTCTTGTATAGTTCATACAAATTTCTCGCTACAATAAATTAATTTTTATTAATAATCCAATCTCCTCGACTTGTAGTAATGGTTGGCTAATCTTGGCAACTCTTGAAGAAATCCAAACAATCATATAAGATAAGTTTGGATTTCCGCAAAGTCCTTGCAGAGCCTCCAAATAAATCTTTTACAAAAATGTCTCAGTATTAATAAACTTAATAATTCTTTTATTAGATTAGAAAAAAACCAATAACACCAACCTTATAAACTAATTTTTTCTTTTCAAATTATGAAACTATTACATCTAGAAACACGAAGAAAATTTCCATCAAACATAGATTTCTCTCCTCTTGATAAACTTCCAGGAAAAACAATTTCCTTAGTTGCAACAATCCAGTATCTTGATTTAATCCCAAAAATTAAAAATTATTTAGAAAAGCAAGGGAAAAAAATAATAATTAAACAAGGAGCAGATTACAAGGCCCAGGTTCTCGGGTGTAATTCTCGCGCAATTGACAAAAATGCAAATACTATTCTCCTGCTTGCCGACGGAAAATTCCACGCACTAAACAACGCACTTCAACAAAACAAAGAGATCTATATCTTCAACACACATAAATTAGAAAAAATAACTAAACAAGAAATACAAAAACACAAAAACAAAACCAAAGCAAAAATCAGCAAATTCCTTTCTTATGATACAATAGGGCTAATTAGCTCAACAAAACCCGGCCAAAAATATCCTAATATAATAGGGCTAAAAAACAAAATTGAAAAATTATCCGAAGGAAAAAAAGCCTATGTTTTTCAAACAGATAATTTGAATATTAGTGAACTAGAAAATTTTCAAGATATAAAAATCTGGATTAATACTGCCTGTCCTGGGTTGGCTATGGATAGTGAGAAGATTGTTAATCTAGTTGATGTTAAGAAGTTTATTTAGCTTTTCTCAACTTTTCATATTCCGGTGGTAAATCAAATGTAGAAATAATAACTTTCTCTTCTTTAGGATTAAGCTCGTCATGATCAATAGGGTGAGACTTCTTAAACTCGTCAAAAGAATAAATCTTATTCCCTTTCAGATGAACAACACCCTCTTTAGGTAATTTATCTAAATGAGTAAAAACATTAATGATTTTCCCATCTTTCATAATCAAGTGAACACAACCATTAATCTCTTCAGTCATAGCATTTTAACAAATAACCCAATATATAAAATTATCTCTTATCTTCCCAAACCTAAACTCGCGCAATAGAAAAAACAGTCTTTAAAGCAACAATAATTGTTGCAGGAACAAAAAGTACAAGCAGTGAAGACATTATAGTGCTAAGTGTAGATAAAATTGGACTGATGTTTGAAATAAATATCAGGGTATTATTCCCAAGTCCCCCAACAATAACAAGTGCAAGAGAAGCCATTAAGAACGTCATAGAATCTTTATCCCCGACATTTAAAAAACCAATTAATAATCCTAATAAAACTAATAAAACATAAGGCCAGTTTGATTGAATACTCCCAAAAAGTCCAACTATTACTGCCAAAATAACTCCAGCTAAAAAAGCCCAAGCCCCAATTAAATTTTCTTTTGACCTTGCCATTTATTAAAATTAATAGTTTTTGCAATATTTAAATCTTTCTTTATCGTCGGAAACAAAAAACAGAAGCGAAACATTTATAAAGTTGTAATTTCAAAATTACAACAATGGAAAAGACAAAGTTATTGTCAGTTTTTGGATTATTGTCAGTTTTAGTTCTTAGTTTGAGTTTGGTTAGTACATTAGTTGAATTTACTCCAGACACCTTAACAGGAACAGGAAATGATGGTACAACTATTACACTAACACTAAATCTTGATAATGATTATAGTTCAGATCTTTCAGAAATTACTGCAGCTTTTACTGATTTAACTAAAATTGGTTCTTCAACTACAATCGCAGCTTCAAACCTTGCTTTAACAAATATTGATTCAACAACTATAATTGTAAGCAAGGCAGATCTTGATGCTACAATTGATATACAAATTCCTGCAGACACATCAGCAGGAACATATGAAGGTGAAGTAAGTTTTGAAGGAACACTTACTGGTGGAACACCACAACCAAGAGGAACAGTACCAATAACTTTAACAGTAACTTCAACAACTTCTTCAGAAAACCCAGAAGATATACAAGATTGTGTATTAACTGGAAATGTTGGAGAATTAGTACTTAAAATAGAAGATATTAATGTTAAATCTGGATTTGGAGATGATGATGAATACTGGTATCCTTTTGATGAAATTGAAGTAGAAGTTTCAGTAGATAATAAAGGAGATTGGGATATTGAAAACATTGAAGTTGAATGGGGATTATACAATACAGACATAGAAGATTTTATACTTGATGATAAAGAAAATGATTTTGATTTAGATGAAGGCGATGATGAAGAAACAGTTATAATAACTTTCACATTAGATAAAAAAATTAAAAAATTCACAAGCGGAGACACAATCCTTTATGTTTGGGCTAATGGAAACATAGATGATAATGATGCTGGTTCAAATGATGAAGCAGATGTTTGTGCATATGACTCTTACAAAGCAGATATTAGAACTGATGATAAATTTGTAATTGCAACTAATGTAGATATGCCAGAAACTGTTTCTTGTGAGGATGACATCACAGTTACTTTTGATGTTCAAAATATCGGCGACGAAGAACAAGAAGATGTTTTTGTAACTATCACTAATACTGAATTAGGAATTAACAAAAAAATTGAAGTTGGAGATATTGATGACTTTGAAGCAAAAGAATTTACAGCTCTTTTACAAATTCCTCAAGATGTAGAAGAAAAACTTTATTACCTTGAATTCGCAGTTTACGACGAAGACGGAGATGTTTATGAAAATGAAGAAGATGATAAGGCAGAATTCCTTATTCCTTTAAAAGTTTTAGGAACTTGTGGAGCACAAGAACCAACAATTACTGCAACACTTGCATCATCTGCAATACAAGGACAAGATTTAATTGTTCAAGTTTCAATCACAAACAATGCAGATGCTACAGATTTTTTAATCTTCGCAGAAGGTTATGAATCTTGGGCAGAACTTGTAAGTATACAACCTTCAATTGTAAATATTGAAAAAGATGGAGCAAAACAAATAGTTATAACATTAAAACCAACACAAACTGGTTCACAAACATTTACAATAAAAGCAGTTTACAGCGGAAAAACAGTTGAACAGCCAGTAACTGTAAATATTGCAGAGAAAACAGGCGCATTCACAGGAGCATTTGGTGGTGTAGGTGACGCAGGACTCTACATAATCTCCGCAGTTTTCCTTGTATTGATAATCATAATCATTGCTTTGATTGTGAAAGTGTCAAGAGCAGGTAGTGCTGAATTTTAAATTTTTAATAATATTTATTAACCCTAGTTTCTTTAATCTAATTAATGAAAAAAGCCACTAAACAACTTACAAATCTTTTTTTAAGATATCTCATAATATTTTTAGCAGGCCTTGGAAACCTTTTTATCTTTTACAAAACCCTTACACCAATCACCGCCCAAACCCTTAAATTAATTTTAAATCTTTTTACACATACAACCTTAACCCAAAATATTTTGATTCTTCCAAACCTCAGCATAGAACTTATTCCTGCTTGCATTGCAGGTTCGGCATTTTATCTTTTATTAATCTTAAACCTATCAACCCCAGACATAAAATTAAAAAAACGCATTAAGATTCTAGCAATAACTTTTATCTCCCTTTTTGTTCTTAACATCCTAAGAATTATTCTCCTGGTTTCAATAGCTCAAACTTCTTATTTCCAATCACTTCACGAACTTTTTTGGTATGTTATATCCACAATTTTTGTAATTGCAATCTGGATTTTTACAGTAAACAAATTAAAAATAAGAAAAATACCTGTCTATGATGATTTTAAGTTTTTGTATAGGTTTGTAAAGAAATAGAAAATTAGAAAGAATTTATCAATTGATGAATCTGTTTGTAAGGATATTCGCCTTTTATGCTCTGCAAAACTTTTGAAGAAATTTATCCCAAACATATTAAGGTAAGGATAAATTTCCGTAAAAAATACCAAGTAAATAAGTCAGCTAACCATTCGAAAAGTTTTTGACATTACTAAATTTTTGGTGATTAATTAATATTAATAAAAATCTTCTTAATAAATACTATTAAAAAACCCAAGAGACGCAAGTAAAATAATTGTTCCAGCAATAATAACCCCTATAGAGATAGCAATAATACTTTTTATTCTGTTTAATTTTAAGAACCATGCGACAAAACTCCCTGTCCACGCCCCAGTTCCTGGAAGTGGAATAGCGACAAATAAGGCAAGGGCAACAAATCCCCAGTTCTCCATTTTTTTCATAATCTTCTCACTTTTCTTCTCTATTTTTTTCAGATAACCACCCATAAATTTCGAATACCATCTAAACCCCATAAATCTCTCATGCAGAAAATCCAAAAAAGCAAAAATGAAAAATATCACTAAGATATTCAAAAACAAAACAAGAATAAACCAAGGCCAAACAGAAACTTTATTTCGCACAGCCCATTCCACAATCACCGGCAAACCTCCACGCAATTCAACAATCGGCAGAACAGTCAACAAAAGCCCGATTAAAATTTGTAAGTCCATTTTTTGTTTTGTGTAGCAAAACGAAAACATGAAAATCCCCGATTTACTTTTTTTGTCTTATTGATTAGTCATAAATTGTTCAAGCTCACTCAATTGATTCATGATTCCAAGTATAAATGCTTCAGCAGTTTTAATATTCTCACATTCCCCAACCTCTAATAAATAACAGCTTGGTCCGATTTGAGATATATAAGGATAATCAGATTTTTGTATTATAATTGCAGATTCATTTTTCCCTTGAATACTATCACAATCTATATAGGGATATCCCAGCTCTTCGGATAAATTTTTATCTTCAACAGCAGATTCAGCAACAACATTTGTAGCACCTAAAAACTCCCCAAGTAATTTATTTGCAAGTACATTTGCACCAGAGCATTCTTCAATATTAGGATTTAAGGAAACATATGTTTTTTGATAAAATCTAAAATAAGCATTACCAGCTATTTCAACATCATTTTTCCTTGGATCGGTTCTAAAATAAGCATTATAAATCGGAAACCCTTCAAGAATTTTAAATCTTGCATGATAGAAAGTCATATTTCCATATTTTTCTTTTACCCAGCTTACACCAGCATAATCAAATGTTTTAGAACTTTGGATAATAAAATAAGTTCCTAAAAATCCACCAATTATTAGTACAATAAAAAGAATTATCAATAGCAATTGTTTATCTTTCTTATCCTTAATCAATTTCTTATAATATTTTTTAATATCCAATTTCTCTTTCACTTTTTTTTTGTTTCTCTTTTTTGCCATGTAATTAAATTATAATTTAATTTTTAAATCTATCTAACTCCTAAAATCTTATATAAAAATGCATCAGCCCCAATCAAAAAATCCCCTGAAATATGAACACAATTTTGCTCTTTCCAAACTTTATTCTCCCCACTATTTTCAAAAACAATTACATTATCCTCGCAAGTTTTCACAGGCAGTTCTTCACTACAATTAGAATTTAAACAAGCTCCTTGAGCTCTCAAAACATATCTCTGGATATTATTTAAAATTTCTTGAGCACCAGAACTAACATTAACAAAATAAAGTGGTTTGTTTTTATAATCCTCCAGAGAATAAAATCCAATAACAGAAACATTCTCAACATCCGGGGGCAAGTTATGAAAATAAAATATCTCCCCCCCCAAACCCATCCCCCATAGTTCATTAGATTTAACAAATTTAAAATCACCGTATTTTGCAGTATTTTTTTCATCCCCCCCACCTTGAAAAATAGCATAACCTGCAGTTGATAAAACAAGCAACCCAATCATCACTACCCCAACTATAATTTGATTTTTCTTCTTCTTTTTATCCCGCTCAATTTGTGTTTGGATTTTTCTCATCATAAATCCAACAATCTTTAGTTTAAAAATTTTTGTTAATGAAATAAATCAAGAATTGTGATTGTTTTGATTTAGGGGTCACTTCTCTAACAATTTATCTCCCCAACATGCCTCAAGCAGACAATTAAAAAAAAGAAAAAGAAAGGGAAAAATCCCTTTTATTTTTAAGCTGTTATCGCACTAGCTTCTGTAGTAGATGTAACCTTTAATTTAGTACCAACAACTGTATCAACAGCATTGTTCACTAAATATGTAGTAGCTTTTGTAGTATCAGCAGCATTATAACCCGCAACTAATAAAGCAACTTTTCCACCTTTATCAAAAGATTGAATAAGTGCTTCACCAGCTCCAACAGTTGTTAATGCAGTGAAATCAGCACTACATGCAGGTTTTCCAAGTAAGTCAGCAGCAACAGAGTTTATACAACTTCCACCAACTACAATCAGGTTCTTCCCTGTCATAGCACTAGCTTCGTTGTCATAAACAGTTATTGAGCCAAGCTCACTAACACCCGCAGTTGAAGTAGTTACACTAATTTCTCCTGAACTAACATATACCAAAGGTCTTAAAATATTTTCTGGTATTGTAATCACATGCTCAGCAGGTGAATCACTTCCATCAACTTCTTCAATAAAAGCACCATAAGTTGTTCTATAAGTACTCCTGTCATTATTGTCAGGGTCAGATACCCAGAGAGCACTAGGTGTTTTGATTACAGTTGTTTTTACATCAGAGTCAGTTCCATTAATGTATGTAACATACAATAATTGCTGTGACAATATAACAGTATTATCATCTCTGTTAGTATCATCAATAGAAATGTTGATATTCCAATCGCCAGCATTATGCATAGCACTTGATTCAACAGTATAGTTCATGTCTGTCAAGTTAATAAATGTGTTATATTGCGTTCTAAAGTATATACTCGCAGAAGTACCACTAGAAGCATTACCCGATACAGAGTTACTACTCCCTGTTAAAGCAAGTTCAAAATTATCACTTTCAGCAGTAGATGTGTTCATAAAGTTGAATGTAGAACCACCTAATTTAAGACTTAATCTTGTTCCTGCATATGCACCAACAGCACTATCAACTGAAACCTCCTTGTTATCTTCAACACCTAAAACATCAAATGTTGCTTTTGGAGTTGAATCACTTCTTGAATCAGTACCTTTATATCGAACAACAAATGTCTTAGCATTGCTTGTAGAAGACATTGGGTTAGCTGTATTCAAGATGAAATAATCATTCTTTGAAATGTTTTTTCCAGAATCATTTGCAAAGAAGATTAATCTGTCATCAGCAGAATCACCCCCATAGATACCAGTATTATTGGTATAAAATAAAGGTAATGATACCTCGTTTCCAAGATAGTTATCAAATTTCAAAGTATATTTCTTATCAGAACCCGATGCAGACAATGAAACTGTTTCTTCATTTTGAGATTCAAATCCTTTGAATTCAATATCCCAGTTTTGAGTTACTAACACTTCTGGTTCATCACCATCTGTGGCGATAGTTTCACTTAATTTTCCACCAACAGGCACATATATATCATCATCTGCAGTCATATTGATAGATATTTCACTAATTGAAATATCCCCACTTGATTCAGACATTGTTATTTGAACTTTAGCATCAACAGTTTCTCCATTAATCTTCATATTAGAGTTATTAATAAGTTCAACCTTATCAGCACCTAACCAGAAACTTGCTTGATGTAAACCACCTGAAAAAGATTCATAATCAATATCTGTAACAGCAATATAATCATTTGTTCCATATATTGGTTCTATCTCTCCTTTGTTCATTTCATCAATTTGCTGTCCATTAATTGTAAATTTCACAGCAGTTGAACTTGAAACAACAGCACTAATTGTATAAGCACCAACAGTGATTTCTTCACCACTATTAATTGTAGCTTTATCAGCACCACTCATCAAAACAAGAGTAACATCACCATCTGAATCATTTGTAGCAGTTGTGATGGTATATGTCTTGCCAAGCATATCAATTGTCTCGTCTTCAATATCATCTAATACACCAGCAGATGTAATGTCTGATTTTAGACTTGTAGTGAAATCAATTACATATCTCGCAATAACCTGTCCAGATTCTATAATGAAAAAATCTCCTACTGTGTCATCATTGTCGTTTTTAGTATAGTTTACCATAGACGAAGAAACATCTTCAAAGTACAAAAATTGTTCATATTGAGCAGTTCCCTTTGAATTTACAATCTCTCCACTGGTTAATATTGCTAAGTCAGTCGAATCAATGTCACCATCTACGTTATGGATACTTTCTCCTACTTCTAATTGATTAGATGAACCTCCAACTTCCCAAGCAGTTCCTCCAACAGTAGTAGTACTTCCTCCACCAGCAGTTTGAGCAGCTAATGTGCTGGATAATTTATTGCCTATGTTAGTTGCAGCAAGTCCGTCACTTAGAGCAGCATTTGCACCAACAACAACAGCAACATTTGCAACACCACCTTCAACAAAGGGTGCTGGAAAAGCAGCCGCAGAAGCCATTCCTATGGTAGAGCCGATCATTAATGCACCACCTAATATTGTAGCTATTTTTTTTAATATCATTTTTTTTAACCTCCTTTCATTACTATTAGATTAGCCACCCTTATTAGGGCTCTGCAAAGCAGATTCAACATTTCTAATAGTCTGGCTAAAGTTTATGATTAAGGAAATCACAAACTGTTATTTCCGGTTACTTGGCTCAAAAGCCATCCCAGAAACCATAAAGATTCCTGAGAATTTAGTCCCTTGAACATGTTATACGTCTATAACACATAAGAATAATAGAAAATTTAAGTTTATAAAGTTTATCCCATTTTTTTGTCTTCAATTCCTTTCTTTAGGTGGTTCTTTTATAAATCTTTTGATACTATTTGGAATAGTAACATTTTCAAATTGGTTTAAAATGCTCCTAAAAACAAACCCCCCCATATCTGGTGTAAGATACCCCATAACCTCCCACCGCAATCTTTATATATCTGTGATGGTTTCCCCCATATGTAAAATGCCTAAAAAAATAATAACAAAAACCAGATATTTAGATGTAAATCTAAAAGAAGGAAGTTTTGTTTCGCGGTTAGTTGGGGGCCCTAAGAAATTTGATTTTTCAGATGTTGCTCTTCTAAGACAGTTATTAAGCAATGAAAAAGCAAGAATTCTTAACACATTAAAACATGAAAAACCAAGTTCTATTTATTCTTTGGCGAAGATTCTTAACCGAGATTTTAAATCAGTAAGAGAAGACCTAAAACT
>CAZBOY010000003.1:12879-37855 GCA_964493655.1 Candidatus Woesearchaeota archaeon
GTCTAAATTAGAGCAAATTTCATTATCTGCACAACTCACAATCAGATCTTCAACACTTTCATAATTTGGTTCATAGACAATTGCGCACCCAGTTGTATATTCCATAACAGCAGAAATCAAGTTTTCAACATCCACACTCTTTAAAATTTCTCCAGAATCCTTTCTTAAGGAAATCACTAAAAATATCATCGCAGCCACAACAACAATCACCACAATTAATACAAAACCAACCATCTCACTCTGTCCAAATTTGTTTCTTTTCATTCTTCCACCCCTAAAACTAATTTACCAATTTCACACTGATCATAAACAGAACCTTGTTCTGATTTTTTTCTACACACTGAAACAAAAGTTGAATATTCTTTAATATTTTTCTGGCCAGAATCATAAACTTCCCAGTAATTGCAGTTAGGGGCAGGACACTTCACAATACTAGAGGACTCTGGATAAACCTGGTAAACTTTCACAGAGCCAAGTGCCCAAAAATCAGAATAATCCTTATTAGCCATAACCTCTACCTTGTCAAGATCTAAACATAAACTCCCACAGCTTAGTTCCGGAATATTTGCTAAAACAGAAAGAGAAGAAATTGCTTCGTCTTTTTGTAATTGTTCATAATTTCCCTGCAAATTTCGCGATTGATAAACTAAAAAAAACATCCCCACAAGGACAAAAAATATCACCACTGCCACAATCATAAACGCCATTTGCTGGATCTGGAATTGCGCGCGTTTAGCTACCATACCCCCGCCACCTCCTTGTCATTTATCAAGCCAATATCTTTAGCAAGAGGCTGTAAGGAGATTAAATCATCTGAAGTTGAATTCATAACAAGTCCCTGAAATAGAATTAAATGAGGAACTAAATTAGTCCCAATTTCCCGCGCTTCTCTTTTTCTTCCAACATCAATAAAAACATCTGCAATTTTCCCAGTTCTGTAAAGCAATCTTTTAACATTACAATCATAAACTTCCTTGTCAGCAAAAATAGCACCATAAAGCAAATTCCCAACATATTCATAATCCCCATCATCTTTCACAACTCTCCCAGAAGTTTCATCTCCATAAACAGAAATGTCGCACTCAGAATTAAAACAAACCTCAACAGAATTAGAAGAGCAGTTTATAACTTCAATATTTTGAACTCCCATTCCTTCAATATCTCTCTGGATTTTAGTAGAAGGATTTACAAAACAATAATTTTTAGTAGATAAAAAAATCAAATCAGAAACCTTATAGGGGAATTCAAATGCTCTTGAGAAAATATAATATTCTTTTCCCTGTTCTGAAGATGAGAAAATATATTTATCATGGATAGATGTCGCCCCCCCTGCCTGAATCCATTCTTTTCCAACACCTGAACTAGTTGCAACAGAAATATCATTTCTTCCAAATTCAAAATCATTGCAAAGATTATTTATTTTAGTTTCTTGCCTAAATGTAATCTTGTTATATCTTCCCTCTGCCCACCCTGCCTGCATAGGATTAGTTAGAATACTTAAACTTTTTCCAGTTTCAGTATCTGTCTGATGACGTTTTGTCTCAATAATTTTTGTTGTTCCATAAATAGCAAGAATCAAAATAATCACTCCTGCAATTATTGCAAAAAGCCATGTGAAGTTGAACTGCGAGCGTTTAGGTCTGGACAATTGTGAACGCAAAATCCCAAGACTTGGGCGCGAGTAGCATTGGGGTTTATTTTTTATCATTCTATTCCACAATCACAAATTTATCATAAAAATCTTTTTTAATTTTAAGAGTATCTTCAACTAAAACACAATAAGGATTGCTCTCTGTAGTTATCGCAGATATATTGAGATGTTTAATTAATTTGTAAGGCATATTGCATGTTTTTCCAGGAGGCAAAAGAAATAAATTAGCTTCATAAATCTCGTAATTTTTAATTTCTTCATAATCCTCTTGAGCGCCGGTTATCTGTGCAGATAAATTAGCAAAACAAACTTTCTTAATTCCCGAGGCTGTATCAATTTTATATTCCGATTCACTAAACTGTTGCGAAACCCAGGCCTCATCAACCTTCCCCTGAAAATTATCATAAAATTGTCCAACCCCTGCGCACTCACCAATATCTAAAAAATGTTTAACTGCAATAAACGCCACAACAATAAAAACAACTATTAAAAAAATTGAAAAAATCACACTAAAAGGAAGTCCGACAGTATGTTGCCCACTCTTGTTTTTTATCAACCTCTTCATGATTTAATTAAGAAGAATGATTTTATAAAACTTTAGAACTCCACTATTTGCAGTCTCTGAACAATCTAAAATATTTATTTCCCAAAAATCTTTTTTATAATATCAACTCCTACAACATTTCCACTTATCCCTGCCTTAACTTTATTCACAGCATTTGGACTGAATTTTCTGTCCCCATCCCAATCATTATATTTATCCCATTCATCTGCATCTGTTTCATCCGGCCCCTCAATTTTCCATTCATATCCGTCGTCAGTATATTTTCCTTCATAATTAACATAACCCCCACAATCTCCAAGTGCCACACAAATCTGATTTGCACTTATTGCCCAATCCTCGTCAAGTGCCTCGCAATTTTCAATACAATCTCCGCATGCTTTATCCCATCCAATTAAAGCCCCCAAACCCCTTTTTTCATATTTAACAACAACCCGCATATTTGCCTGACTACAAATTGTTTCAGCATCACCAGATTCCCAGAATCTTAATCCCGGTGGATAATTAGGAACACAAATACCCTTTAATCTATTTTCACTTGTATTTGCAGGAACAGTTGAATCACTACCCCCCCCAAAAATTGCATTTCCAGTTATTGTTGTTTGCGATTGAGAATCAGTACCACCTGTAAATACAGTTCCTTCTGTTCCGCCTGAAAAAGTTGCTCCGCTTTCTCCTCCACTCCCCCCACCAACAACTAATCCTGCAATCGGAGGCAACCACATACAATCTCTTCTAGCAGTGTTGTTACAATCTTTTTCTTTTGTTTGTAAAACACAATCCTGCCATCTATTAACACGACAAGCAGCTGTTTCAAAAAAACCTTCTTCAGTATCAATTCCCCCATCTATACATAATTCATTTCTATAATCTGCACAAGCCTCTGTTATCACATTTCCATCAATGCAAACTCTTCTATAATATCTTGAACCTACTGTGTCACTTCCTTCTCCATTTGGTTCATCAAATGCACACCAGCTCTCACCATTCAATCTTTTCTTTTTATTTTCATCAACACAATCAGTTCTCTTACAAACAAAATCTCCAAATTTCGGCCTCCCGATAATCCCCTTTGCTTCGGCACATCTGCTCCCTAATAAATAATCACAATTACCACAATTAACATCATTTCCATTATTCGCATTGCAGACTTCCCACGGCTCTGCTGTTCTTCCATTATTCCAACTTGTGTCCTTATCAGAAGAATAAACATTTTCTAAATTTCCACAAGAATCTATCCAATAAACTTTCCCCTGATAACATTCAGTTGATGTCTGTCTTGCACACTCTGTCGCAAGTTCTTCAGCAGAACATAGAAAATCTTTGTAAAACTTCTTTTCAGTTGAAATTGTTACACTCTCACCCTCTGTTTCATTTACAACAGCTACTTCTTCAACAGCAGAACAATCTCCCCTTGTTGTAAATTTACAGGTTCGTGCAAAATCTTCTTCAAAAACACACGCACCCATATCTTGTGCATTTGCTTCTGCAATACATGAAATTTCATTTATAATATCTTTTCGATAATTCATAGAAACTCCAAAAAAACTTGATAATTTTTTACATCTAACAAGAGGAACAAACGCCGCCTGGTCTCCAATTAAACAACAACCTAACTGGCACTGAGCAACATCTTCAACAGGTTTATCAACCCATGTTCCGCCCTGAGAATTGCAAACATTTCTAGGAACATTTTCCATGCAAATTCCCTCAGAAGAATCATAACAAGTTCCTAGTTTACAATAAGATGTTGATTCACAAGAAGTTGGAGAAGCACTAGCTCCTGAGGCACACTCACTTTCATCAGGAATATTCACACACAAAGCCCCATTAATTGTTCTCTCACAACAAACAGATGGAGATGAAATCACCGCACTTGCAAAACTAAGTAGGAAGATTCCTACAATTAAAAACAAAAATATTTTTTTAACCATAAACACCCTCGCTAACTCCATAACCCGCAGGCCATGCAAAACTTCTGCTAGCAAACTGGAATTTAGTCTGACTATTTTTATCTTCTATAATATAAATAGTTGTGCCTTCGCCTTGCTTTAATTTTCGTACTATTAAATTAGGATAATACAACATAAACGCGTCTGTATCAGAATCACCAAAACTTGTTTCAAACTGCACAATTGAAGTTGCAATCATCAGCATCTCGTAAATAGGAGAATTAATATCAAAATTAAATTGTGTAAATTTCTGAGTAGATTCTTTTTGAATAACAACCGGAGCATCATAAATAACAGAAACTTTTCCCGGAACCAGCTCTAAACTTAAATCTCCTTTTTCTCCAAGAACACTATAGCCCTGGCTTCTCAAATCATCAAGCGACGACTCAAAACATCTGTTAATTTTCTCCTCAACTGCTTTTTTCAAATTCTCTTCAAAATGTTGTTTTAATAGTGGTTTCTGATTAACACATGATTTGTAATAAAGATTTGTATAACATAGATAAGGAATTTTTTCTCCTTGGTAAAGATAATAAAATTCTGGGTTAGCAAAACCACCATTCACTCCAATTTCTGAAATAGATGTTTCAAGTTCTCTTTCAACACAACCTTCAAATCCCGGCTTTCCACCACCCCCTGGAAAATAAGTTGGCTGAATATATAAAAAGAAAACCAAAACCGCAGATATAATTATTATCCCTATTATGATGAATAATGTAACTTGCCCCTTTTTCATCTTCTCTTTTCCCATACTAGATTTAATCATTCCCCCTTTATAAATTTTAATCATTCCCCCTTATTCTAACCCCCATTGAAATTGCCCCTGGTTTTTGAGATTCTCTTTCAAGTTCTTCATATTCTTTCTGAACCATAATAGCAACAGGATCATTTTTTATATCATAACTCAAAGAATCTTTTTTAATTGCACAACTTGGAGTTAATAAACAAACTAATCCAAACACTAATCCAATTAATCTTTTTTTCATATATAATTCACACCTCTTATTTCAATTGAACAACCAGAGGGTTTGTTTCCATGTTCATCAGCACACTTGATAAAATAAGTATTCGCTGTTAAAGGCAAACTATGTTCTGTTGCACTACCTGCACTTGAACCAGAATCAAAATTAAAACCACACGAAGAAGTTGAGTATCTGCAATCTGCATTTTCAGTTGTGATAAATTTAATATTTCCCCCATTAACATAAATTCTCGCAATTTGCGGAGAAGATGTATCTGGAATAATTTTAAAATTCATCTCTTCTTCAACAACATTTCCCCCAGCATCTTTGCATCTCACTGGAATTTTATGTCTTCCAGAAGAAACAGAAAAACCTTCTTGTTTGTGAAATTTAGAATCTGTTTCATAAAACCCTTGCCAACTACTAGAAGAAAATTCGCAAAATGCTTTTCCATCTTCAGCACCACCAGAAGTTTCAACCTGTAATGTAATTGTCGCAGGATTTGTTGGAACCTCTTTATCACCTTCAGGACTCATTTGCACAATTTTCAACTCACTTTCAGAAGGATTTAAATGATAAACATAACTTTCATCCATTACATTTCTCTCGTCGCTATTTCCCAACCACGGCTGGTCCTTACATTTAACATAATAGGTTGTATCAGTCAACATCAGTGTTGTATTACATGAATAAGTAAAATCAGCTTCAGGATATTCAATTTCTTTTACACATTCCAAATCATTATCCATTGCATCATAAGGTTTATCTGCAAAATCCCACTTGCACTCAGATGGTTCATTAATATAAAAATTAACATCAACCTCACTTAAACCATATTCCAAATAACCATCATTCTCCGGATAAGTTCTTACAACCCTCGGAATATTTTCATCTTCACCAGAATCAACACACAAACTTATCTTCATCTCATCCTCATTTTCATTCCCATTTTTATCTCTGCACCTTATATAAAAATCAAAATCCTTACTAAGATTTAATCCAAATATCTCGTAAATATGTCCTGGAGAAATAAAACTTATATTTTCATAATGTTGTGTTAAATAATAATTATTCTCCAGCCAGCTCGTCATATTCTCAAAACCACTAGTTGAATTAATTTCAATTTTACACTGCGCAGGTTCATCAGCCAAGATTCCCAAAGCATAATTAGTATACGGCTCCAAACATTCTTTTTCATCTCCTTTTATTTTATAACAATCTCCAGAAGCACAATTTTGTTCTTCATAACTTGCATTTATCAAAACATCTTCCCAAGGAGAAATTACCGGAGCTGTCCTATCATCTTTATGAATCCAAGAACATAATTCATTTCCAGTTCCTTGATTTAAAAATTCACATCCCTGTCCCAAACTTTTACATCTATATTCAGAACATTTTTTCCCATTTTCCAAATCATTGCATTTAGAACAATCCTCCCCACCAACAGGCGCTTGCCAAGGAAGACATTCATAATGATAATAAGTTATTTTGGTTTTGCATTCTTTTCCTCCCATTAGTCCAAAAGTTGCAGAACGAAGGACATATGCAAAAAAATCTTCAAGAAAACCTCCCCCCTCATCATCTCCATCTTCATTAAAATGAGGAATTATATATCTGGAAAAATCAGCAAAGCTTGAATTCCCATCCCCAAAATACTCAATCTCAATTTCTTTTTCAGGAAGTTTATTAACAAGCTCTTTTAATGAATTTAAATAATTAGAATTTAATTTACCACCTTGTTGCTCATTTTCTCCCATTGTTGAATCATATCCATCAGTTGTAATTTCTCCGTCGATACTTACATAAGCACCACAATCTCCAAAACTTGCACAGATTTTATTTGCTTCTTCTAACCATTTTTCTGTTCCACAATCACAACCAGATTTACATCCACATTTAGTAACTTTAGTGCAAGTTCCAATATAAGGAATAGAAGTTGCAACACTGCAAGTGCTGTCAGCTCTTTCTTTTGCCTCTGTTTTATTTCCATATTCCCAGAAATTTAACCCCCCTGGAAAACGAGGAAGGCACATTGGAATAATTGGAGTTTTAGCAAGAGTCATCTCATAAAAAACACATTGTCCAATATCTTCACAGCTTTTTTTTAACTCTGAAATTCCTTCTTCATCTTTGGAATTTATTTTAGATTGCAACTGATTATTAATATTAACACATTCTCTCCAACGATTTACAAAACATCCAACTTGTTCTGCTTCTTCTGCAATCCCTTCAACAACTTCTCCTTCAACAACTTTCTTTCCGCAAACTTCCTGCCTATAATCAGAACATGGCTCAATTTTAACATCACCATTTAAACAATAATATCTCCAATGCCGCGAACCAACAACATCTGTTCCATTATCAACACTTCCGTCGTAAACACACCATGTTTCTCCATTTGCTCTGTTTTGTTTTTTTAAAATTTTTCCAAAAGAATCAACAATAGAAGCAGCATCAGGACAGTTTAAATTTTTGCAAATCCTACCCCCATATTTTGCAGCACCAATTCCACAAAAACTCCCGAGTTCATAATCACAGTTTCCACAAACATCTGACTCCAGATTTCCATTTCCATCTCCGCAAGAATTCTCAACACCTACAACAGTGCTCCAATAATCCTCGTCATTAACTTTAGTAGAATCATAAATATTTGCCCTGTTCCCGCACGAATCAACAAAATAAACACCATCTTTTCCTTCAAAACAATTTGTAGTTTGTGTTGGCTCACAATCTGTATTTAATGCAGAATTTGTACACAAAACATCAACACTGAAATTTCCATTTGCTCTCATGCAACCTGCCTCTGTTGTAAATTCACAAACATTGACTCCAGAATTTTCATAAACACACGCCCCCTCTTTTTGTTGTTTTGCTAATTCAAGACAACCTGCTTCACTAATCCCCCTCTGAAAATCAACACCAAACCCCTCCTGCTCTGCCCTAACCTCACATCTTTTCTGAGTTACAAATTCAGTTCCTTCACCAAGCACACAACACCCCTTAACACATTCAGGAAGATTATTACAAGTTGCATCTTGATTTTGTATCCCCCCTTTTGAAACACACATTTCAATTGGAGAACGAGGATAACACAAACCCTGTTCACTATCATAACAACAAACCTGTTTGCAATTAGTTGTCTTCTCACAACTTGTTGAAAGCAAAGAACTTTTACACTCTTCAGAATTTTCAAGATCCTGGCAAAAAGCCCCGTTATTAGTTTCTAAACAACACTTCTGAACATCTGCACCCACAATTTCTGTTCCAGAAAAATAAGCAAAAGAAAAACTAGCAAAAATCAAAATTCCAATCTGCATCCAAACTATTTTTTTAAACATATTTAATTCCTCTTATTATAATTGAACAACCAGCGGGTTTATTCTCATGCTCATCAGCACACTTAATAAAATAAGTATCAGAACTAAGAGGAACACTGTGACTTAGCCCAGAACCAGCACTTGCCCCAGAATCAAAATCAAAATTACACGAGGAAGTTGAATATCTGCAATCAGCTTCTTCTGTTGTAATCACCTTGATATTTCCACTTTGAACATAAATCCTCGCAATTTGCGGAGAAGAAGTGTCTTTGATTATTTTAAATTTAATTTCATCTTCTGCAATATTTCCTGCAACATCTTCACATTTTATTGGAACAGTGTGCCTCCCAACATACGCCTGCCAATCTTGCTGTTCATGATAATTTGAAAAACTATCAAAAAATCCCATCCAACTACTCCCGTCCCCAAATTTATAATAACAAACTGCTTTTCCATTTTCAGCACCGCCTTTTGTTTTGATCTTTAGTGTAATAGAAGCAGTAGATGTTTTAACTTCAACATCTCCACTTGGTTCAATACTCTCAATTTCTAATTCAGATAAAGAAGAACGCAGATTGTAAATATAACTTTCAGAATTTTTATTTCTTTTACTTTCATTAACACTTCCTGCTAACCACGGCTGGTCCTTACATCTCACATAAAAATTAGTTGAGTTTGTGAATTCAAATCCAGCATCACACTTCCATCCATAAACACTCGCCCCACTTAACCCAGTAATACAACTCATATTCCCCGGCATTAAATCAAAATCTTCACTAACTAACCCATACTTGCAAATAGAGGGTTCATTTAAATAAAAACTAACATCCTGTGAACTCTCCCCATATTTTACATAACTCTCAGTTTCAGGAGAAGTAGCTAAAATAATCGGCGCTGTTTCATCAGGTCCTGATTTAACACAAAGCCCAATTGTATATGGTGCCTGATTTTTATTTCCATTTTTATCTTTACACTTAACATAAAGAGTAAGGTCTCCGAGTTTTTCAAGTGCATGTTCATAAGTCATATTAAATTCAGAAGCAACATATTCAACACTCGGTACACTAAAAGGCATGCTGTGATTCAACTTGTAAGTATTGTCCTCGCCAAAGTAAAAATTCATCTCATCATAAGCTTTTGGCTGAGTATCATATTTACACTGCGCAGCTTCATCTGTTTTAATTCCAAAACTCAAAATACTAAAACTATCAATACAACCCCCACCTAAGGGATTAATTTTAATTCCCTTGTCTGTTTTTTCATAACTATAATTTTTAGATAAAGCTTCTTCCCAAGGAGAAATCTTCGGAGGCGTTGCATCACTAGGGTCATTCCAAATACATGCTTGGTTTTTCTGTCCAACATTAATTAAATCACAAGCAGCACCTAAACTATTACATCTATAACCTGAACAAATTTTGAAAGCATCATTTGTGCAGTCCTTGCAATACTCCCCACCCTCTGGTGCCTGCCATTCTGAACATTTAAAATTCACAACAGTTTCTCTTATTTCCCCCAGCCCCATTGATTTTGCAACAAGTGATAAGATGATTGCTACTACTACTGCAAAAATTAAAGTTTGAGGACTAAAAGCTCCAAACTTAGTTAATAATGCAAAAATCATTGTAGCAGTTCCAGTTGCACAACTTACAAAAAATGCAGCATCTCCTTTTAATCCAAACATCATTGCAACAATTGAACCAACACCTGCACCTGCACCTGCTGCACTTATTGCGTTTCCAACTGATGATAACATTGATGCTCCACCTTGGGCTGTATTTAGTGGAGCAGTGGCACCAGTAACTGCATCAACACCTCCCGAGGGGGTTAAACCAAAAGCCTTTTCTGGGCCTAAAACAAATTTAGCAACCTGCCCCCCAATACTCTTGGCCGGAGCAGAAGGATAAATAAAAGATCCCTTGGCAAACCCACTACCAATCCAATTAAAAACTGGTGCAGCAAGTCCACCACCAATCCCCTTAGCAACTTGTATCCCCATCAAAGCAAAAAGCCCAACACCTTTATCAAGTTCAGCTAATTCCTCGTCAGTTAATTCATATCTTGAACCAACAAGCTGGTCAAGAGGAATTGGCTCTGCAACCTGCCCAGAAACAGGTTTTGTAAATTCTAAATATTGCTCTAAATCAATTTCAATTGCCTCACCTCCACCATCCCCCTCGCCATCCTCAGAAACACTCACACTATAACCATCTGCTGAAAGTTGTCCAGCAATATTAACATAACCTCCGCAATCTCCAAGAGAAACACAAAAATCATTCATCTGTTGTGTAAATTCTATTGTGTCACATTCACATCCAGAAACACAAGTCCACCCCCCAAATAATTTATTAATCTCAACCTTAGTGCATTCAAAATCAGCAATCCCACACAAATTATCATTGAGCTCCCTTGTACTATCAAGCTCAAGTCCGGGAGGATAATTCGGCAGACACTTGAACTGTTGATAATTCTCCCCAAAATCAAGTTCCTTAATATAACAATCAACATTTGCCTCGCACTTTTTCTGCATCTTATCATAATTAATTTTCTTACCTTGTTTTTCAGCAAGATTATTATAATCTAAACACTCTCTCCATCTATTAACTCTACAACCTGCAGAACTAAAACTAAAATCACCTTCCTGACTTACACCCTCTGTGCAAATCTCCTGCCGATAATCAGCACACGGCTCTGTTTTTACCTCACCATCTAAACAATAATATTTCCAATGACGAGAACCAACAATATCTTTTCCATTTCCAACATAACCATCATAAACACACCAACTCTCCCCATTAAGCCGGTCTTGTGTTCCATCATTACTCGGAGCATCTTTACAATCTAAACTCTGGCAAACATTATCACCATAAGTCGCACTTCCTGCCCCACATTTTGAAACAGGATAAACACAATTTCCACAATCAGAACTTTCTATATTTCCTGAATCAGCACCACAGGAATTTTCCAAACTAATAACGGTCTTCCAATAATCAGGGTTATTAATCTGGAGAGAATCATAAATATTTGCCCTGTTTCCGCACGAATCAACAAAATAAACACCGTCCTTATCCTCGACGCAAATTGTTTCTTGAGTCATCTCGCAATTTGTTTCCAAAGAAGGATGAGTACAAAGCCAGTTTTCATGAAAACTAAAACTATTCCCTGTTTTTTGAATACACTCTGTTTTTGCAATCATCTCACAACCACCACCCTCATAAACACAAGCCCCAATTGGAGGTTTCTCTGTTAAAAATAAACATTCTAATTCATTTGTAATTTCTGGTCTATAATCAAAATCAAATCCAAAATCATTGCTTAATTTAGTGCATCTTGTTTCTGTTACAAAATCTGCATTTTCTCCTAAAATACAACATCCCAAAGTGCACTGCTCAAGATTGCATTTACTACCTTCAACCCACTCCCCACCCTCAACACCACACTTTTGATTTGGAGAATTTAAATTACAAAGCCCCTCCTCTTCATCAAAACAACAACCTAATTTACAACTCGCAGTATTCTCACATCGAGTAGGAATCAGAGGACTTTTACATTCTGGATATTGTGGAATTGTATTCTGGCAAATTGCTCCAGAGTTTGTCTCTAAACAGCATCGATAATTATCATCAGAAAGATTTGCAATCATCTCTTCTCTAAGAACCTGTTCATAATCATAAGAATATATCGGTTCTTCTTCTGCACTGACAATTTTAAACAAAGAATCTGTCTTGTAAATAAAATAAGAAAAAGCAAAAAGAGAAACAAGAAGCAGAACTATCTCAAAATAACTTGTCGTCCGCTTACTAAATAAATTTTCATCATTCATTATAACCCACCAGGCAATGCACAACTTCTAATGGCAATAGTTAAAACCTTCCCTGAAATTTTATCTTTAATTTTATAAATATCTGTAATATCATCTTCAACACCCACCTGGTCTTTTTCAATTGAAAACTTTGGATAAGTTAGTGAATAACCAAGATATTCAAAATTACAAAACCGCGCTTCCTGACTCACAACCTCCTGAGCAACAACACCTAAATCATAAATCGGAGAAACAATAATTTCTTCAAAATTTTGGTAAGACTCTACACTTTCCCCAGCTCCAATTTCCACATCTCTATTAACAGAAATTTTTACTTGCCCTGACTTCAACTCAAGAATTAAATCCATTACACCCATACTAAAACTCTTCCCCTGTTCTTCAGCATCACTTTTTATTTTATTAAAACATTTTTCAATTTCTGGTTCAACATAACCCCTGACCTCATCTTCTAAATGTTGAATATACATTGGCTCTTGATTAATACACGGAAGATAAAAATTCATATTATAACAAAGGTAGGCAATTTTTCTGTCGTCGTAAAGTCTGTGAAGTTTCGGGTCAATATATCCCCCTTGAGGAAGCATAATATCAATAGCCTCTTCAGCGCTATCTTTAACACATTTTTCAATATATTGTTGCGGATTAAGTTTAGGGCTAAAAGGTGATTCAATTTTCCCAGAGAGAAACAAGAACAAAATAACTGCTGCAACAATTATAATTCCTAGAATAATGAAAATTGTAACTTGTCCTGAATTTCCAAAACCCCTTTTTTCCATTATTAGATATTAACAATATACTATATAAAAGTTTATATGTTTTAAGAAAACCCATATTTTAACATATCCAACTAAAAATATTTTTATGATTAATGGAGATGATAAACCGCTTCGTAGTAAGTCTCACCTACTGCCCTGCAAAACTCTAGGTGAAATTCTCTCCTAGCATAAAAAGATATGGGAGAATTTCCGCAAAAGCCCCCCCAATTTAAGCAGTCAACTCACAAGTCGATGAAATTTTAATGATTAATAAATAATCTAATCATTCTCCACCCTCGGAGCAAGCACAAATCTAATTCCCAAAGAATTTCCAGGAAAATCAAGCCGTAGAGGATAATCATCTGCAAAATTAATTACAACTCTCTCAGAAATTCTTCCTGCTTTGATAAATTTCATTAAATATTCTAAAGAGTATTTTGATTTCGCAATCCCCTCGATTTTTGCTTCATCACCTGAAAATTCTGCACGCGCAGAATTCAAAGCCCCGCTCCCTTCAACAATAAAAAAATCTTTTCCAGAAATTAGAGAACAAGCATCAGCAACAATTGCACAATCTTCAATAGCCTGCGCAAAATCACTAGAATTCATTTCAACCTTAGCAGAAAATTGCAGTTCTGGCTCTTCCTTGTCTTCAGAATCTACATCAATCAAAGACATGTTGAAAACTCTTTTAACTCTGTCAAAAATAGAAATCTTTAATTGATTCTCCTCTTGTTCTATCA
This sequence comes from Candidatus Woesearchaeota archaeon, assembly GCA_964493655.1. Lineage (GTDB taxonomy): Archaea > Nanobdellota > Nanobdellia > Pacearchaeales > GW2011-AR1 > CAZWNN01. The sequence continues at coordinate 26,645 of CAZBOY010000003.1, forward strand.
CAACATTTGCCCCAGAAGACGCTCTTCTTAAAATTAGTTTTAAATCAGATAAATTAATCTCCCAAACCTCCCCCCCAGATTCATACTGCGAAAAACTCTCTTTTGGAATCTTAAAAATAACCATCGCAACATTCGCAGGATCAACAGCAATAATCGACATCCCCTCTGCAAGAAGTTTTATCCGCACCTCAGTCACAATTTCAGAAATAATATTAACAGCATCACTCAATACCTTGGGATTAGAGATTTTAACAATCATATATCTAGTTCAATAAAGTCTTATTTAAAGATTATTGCGATTTAGTGCAGTATAATTTATTAACTAAAAATCCCCTTAAAACCAATGGACCAACAACCTGCTCCTCCAAAACAAATCAAACTCCTAGCTCCCTCCTATTACTCAAGAAAAGATGTGCAAGAAGCTATCTACGAATTCTGCAAAAACAGAGAAACAGTTCCGCGTTATCTTGAAGGTTTTGGAAAACGCCCAGATGTCCTTGATTACCCGAGTGATATAATCGCACATACAAAAAAAGGCGCAACCTCTTTCCATTGTTCAGAAGAAATTTGGGAAGACCCAATGCAAATTAATACAAACATGAATCAAGAGCAATACAACGAAATCAGACAAGGCTGGGATTTTTTAATTGATATTGATTCTAAATATTTAGATTACAGCAAAATCGCTGCAAAACTTATTGTGCAAGTTCTGGAACATCACGGAGTAAAAAACATAGGGATTAAATTTTCAGGTTCAAAAGGTATGCATTTGATAATTCCATGGAAAGCATTTCCTCAAGAGTTTAATGGAGAGCAGACAAAAAACATGTTCCCAGAATGGCCTCGTGCAATCGCTGGTTATGTAGATGAATTAATCCACGACAGAATGACTGAGCAAATCTTGCAATTATCTGGAAAAGCTAACCTCGAGAAAAAAGGGAAAACAACTTTTGAAATAATCTGCAAATTATGCAATCAAAAAACAATCCCTCAAAATTTAACTCTCTACAAATGCGACAATTGCAAATCTGAAATGCAAAAAATCAAGAACACAGAAAGAAGTGCGAAAAAAACAATAAGATGCCCCGCTTGTAATTTTGACATGAAAAAAACAGGAGAAGATAAATTTTACACCTGCAACAACTGCAAGATAAACTCAAAAACTTCTCCAACAAATTTTGAAAAAAAATCAACAGCTAAAGAACTAATTGACTCTGTTGATTTAGTTTTAGTCGCACCCCGTCATCTTTTCAGAGCACCTTATTCTCTTCATGAAAAAACCTGTCTTGCTTCAATTGTAATTGATAAAAACAATATTGAAAATTTTAATCCAACAGATGCAGACCCTTTAAAAATTCAAATAAAAAATTTCTATCCAGAACCTGAGCCAGAAGAAGCAAAAGAACTTTTAATTCAGGCACTTGACTGGGCTGCAAAAAAACAACCTGAAAAAAAGAAATTCGAAGGTGATTCAATTGATGTCAAAGGTCTGACAACTACCGAGGATATGTATCCGCCTTCAATCCAGAAAACTCTCCAGGGAGCAAAACAAGACGGAAGAAAAAGATACCTCTCTCTTCTACTTTCTTTTTTCACAACTCTCGAACTTCCACAAGAATATATAGAAACAGCAATTGACAAATGGAATAAAAAAAATTACCAGCCATTAAAACAAGGTTACATCCGAAGTCAAATTGATTGGTATCTCAAGAACAAACGTCTCCCACCAAACTACGACAAACCAGTTTACAAAGAGCTCGGCATTCTCGCACCAGGTGAAGGAACAGACATAAAAAATCCAATTAACTTTACAATTAAAATGGCGATGAGAAATAAGGGAAGAAATTCTGGTTTTAATAAAAATAAATCCTATAATAAAAAATCGGGATTGAAATGGAAAAAATGAAAAAAGAAATCATAGAAGCTCTTAAAATAATTCATGAAAAAATGCAGGACATAAAATGGTACTTAATTGGAAGTGCTAATTTGTCTTTACAAGGGATGGATTTTTCCCCGAATGACTTAGACATAATTGTAAGTGTAGTGGATTTCCCAGAAATTTCAAAAATATTTAACGAGTTTCTAATTTCAGATATGGGACAAATCAAAAGTTCAATCAAAGATGTAAAGCTCTGGAAATTAAAATTAAAAATAAATAATATAGACATTGAAATTCTCGGAGAAGATTTAGGAGGATTCTATATTAAGGATTTGAAAAATAATAAATTGGATTTTATCAAACTAGGAGAAATAACCATCCCATGTCGCACACTGGAATCTGAAATAAATGCCTATGAAAAATTAAACAGAACTGAAAAAGCAGAATTAATTAAAAATTTTTTAAACAAAAAATGAGCAAACCCCTCCTAAACGTAACAGACCTCTCATCATATCTTTACTGCCCTCGCAAGTTTTATCTTCAAAAAATAAATGGCTTGAGGCAACCGCCGACAAAACCAATGATTGAAGGTTTGATAAGACATCAGGTTCTGGAAAATTTCGGAAACAACGAAGAAAGACTTTTTGAAAATCTTGAATTAATAAACCAAACACTATCAAGTGAAAAAATACACAAACACTATCAGGAACTTTTGCAAAAAATTATCCATCCTATATTTCAAAAAAACATCAAATCCATCAAAGCATTTCAAATTGACATCAACGAACTTCTTAAAAAAATAAAAAAACAAATGAATAAGGAAATTCAACTTAGAATTAAGGCAATTGAAAATACACTAAGAAAAGGATTTACAGGAAAAGCTCTTTGGGAAAATCTAACTCCAAAATATTTTTCAGAATACAGATTAGAATCAGAAGCTCTTGGATTAAAGGGAAGAGCAGACCGCCTGATGATTGCAGATGAAACAATTCTCCCATTTGAACTCAAAACAAGAGAAATAGAAAAAATCTATCCTTCAGACGAAATACAGCTAACAGCTTATGCAATGATGCTCGAAGAAAAATTCAACAAACCAATCCCAATTGCAATCTTAGAATCAGGAGATAAAACCCACGAGATTGCAATAACAAAAGAAGCAAAACAAAAAGTCTTTGATTTAATTAACGAAGTAAACACACTTTTAGAAACAGGTAAACCAAAATTCCCCTCAAGTTTTTCAAAATGCCAGAGTTGTTTTTTTGAAGAAGCTTGTGGTAGTTTGGAAGATTAAGAATCTAATCCTCACGAACTTCTAAAAAACTCTCTTTATTTTTCAAATCACAAAATAGTTTATACCCCTTTTCTAAAAAATCCAACCCAAGAAGATTTGGAAATCTATCTAATTCTTCAACTTCATTCATCTTAAGTGAGCTTGGCTTAAGAACTCTTACTGGAAGAATAACATTTACTAATTGATTGTCTTCTGTTTTAAATACAATTTCAAATTTATTAAAAATATAACTCTGATATCTTCTTCCACCAATCCTAACAATTTCTCCTTTCGAAATATGAGGAACAGCCAATCTAATTGAATCAGAATAATTCAAAATTGTATGAGGACTTCCTGTATCCAAAACAAAATCAGATTTTATTCTTTTATGAGGGATTTTTAATAAGACAGGTATTTTAAGAAGTTTTTGATTCTCATCATAAATTATCTTTATCTTCATTATAATATTGTAATTTCATTAGCAGGAGATATTGCTTCAATTAAAACCTCAGATTGATCAATACCCTTTTTCTTTAGAACCTCAAGAAGTTCGTTAATATTTCCCGCACTTTCAACCACACACCCATCTTTAATAGCAACAATCTTCCCAACAAATTTTTCTCTAATCATATCAGAATTCGCATTAAACCATCTCAAATCCCGTTCAGATGATTGAAGAAGTTCTAAGTCGCTTAACATGATTTTTATAAGTCTTTTTTGTTTATAAGTTTATCTCTCTTTCCTTAAAAATTTCATTTAAATCAAACTTTCCATTAAACTCTGGATTTTCAAAAAGATTATAAATTGCATTAAAAATACCCTCACTAAACATTTCTTTAGCAAGATTTTTCCTGTCTAAATTTTTTACTTCTTTTTCTCTTTCTTCCCATAATTTATCAAAAACTTGTTCAGTCATCTGTTCTGCAAAAATCTCAGGCAAATGCTTTTTCATTTCTGAAGTTGGGATATCTATATGAATTCTTCCTGCTTTAACATCTTCTTCAAATTTATTTTTATCTTGTATATTTTCAACATTATTCAAACACTCAAAACACATATGGCTTCCTATTTTCTTAAGCATATGTTTTGGACATTCCATCTCTTTTCCACAGAAACTGCAATTTACTTTTACTACCCCCATTTTGTTATTTCAAACTCTCCTCAATAGTTTTCTTTTCTTCGTCGGTTATCCTGTAGAGGTTGTAGACTTCTTCATTAATCTGCCAATCTGTTTGTTTAATCTGCTCTTCAACTCTATCTTTCTCTCTACCAACAATTTTTTCATCATGTGCTTTTTTTTGAAGTTCAAGCATTTGATTTACAAGTTCTATTATTTTCTTTTCTTGTTCTGGTGTGGGGAGGTGGATTGGGATGTCCTTTATTTCAAAGGTTCTCAACTCTATAAATCCCCCCCTCATAGCAGTATTTCCATATTTATTTCTTGAATACCACCCAATTAATTTTGAATTTAAAATTGCTAAAAGATATTTCAAAGATACCTTATTATCTAAAGAATGTAAAACATAAATAGTATTTACTGGAATGAAGTTTTCCGAATCAATTAAAGTGGCAGTTGGATAAAAGCATATCTTTTTCATTAAAATTGCAGGCAAATCTAGTTTCCATTCCTTTTTTGTGCTTATTCTCTTTTGAGATAGAATAATATTATATCGCTCAATTTCCCGATTAGTTAATGCAAGTGAATCTCCTTTATCGTTTATTGATTTACTTGTGGGCTTTGCCCTATAAATTTTTATTAGTTTTTCTCCTTCAATTTTATCTAAAATCTTAGATTCATTTGAATCCTGTTTAAGATTAAATCCTTTTTTGTAATCAAATGAATTTTGGTCTATTTTATTAATTGGAATTTCTGTTAAATTAGAGGTGTTTGGAGAGATTACACAAATCACATTTTTATTAGGATTATTTTTTCTTATTATAATAACATAAGGATAAGTGGAAGCGTCATCAAATACATTTAATTGTGAAACATCTACTATACTCTTTAATTCATTTTCCAAAATTAATTTTCTAAGAGGTTCTCCATATCTAGTAATCGTAAATTTATTCGGAGTGATAAATCCTAAATAACCTTTTTGTTTCATGATCTCTAAAGATTTCTCATAAAATAAAACATATAAATCATATTGTTGGAAAGAGGTTTGATAGTTTTTCTCAAAGAATTTTTTCTGTTCTGCAGGAAGATTTCTATTATTAACATAAGGCGGATTCCCAACAACAACATCAAACTTAAACCCGAACCGAGCATCCCAGTTAAATGCTTTATCTCCAGCAATTTTTGGATCATCAATTAAAGAATTTCCATTTTGAATATTTTTTTTCATTAAGGGTAATTGTCTTCTTGTTTCCCTTGTTTCTTCTTCAAGCAATTTTAATAATAAATTAAGTTGTGCTAATTCAACTGCTTTTTCATCTAAATCAACACCATAGATACATCTTTCTAATATAGATGCTTTTTGTCCAAGATCTAATCTTCCCTTAAAATAACCAAACTGAGTACTTTTCGATTTTTCACCTTTTTTTAATCTTTCTTCAATAGCATTACAAACCTCTTCAAAAGCGCGAATCAAAAAACTTCCAGAGCCACAAGCAGGGTCAACAATCTTAACCTCTAAAATCTCATCAATAGATTTATTTTTAATATATTCTCCGACAGTGTTTTTAACAATATAATCAACAATATAAGAAGGAGTATAATAAATTCCCATCTTCTTTCTTTTTCCACTTTCAGATTTTAAACTAACTCTTTTTTTAGTTCCTCTTAAAATCGTTCCGAGATATTGTTCATAAATATTCCCAAGCAAATCCCCGGGTATAATATTAAATTCATATCTTGATTGCTCATCTTTTACACCATAATAAAGTCCTTTTATGACTTTCTTTAAAGTTTCATCATCAAAGAAAACATCTTTTTCATTTTCAAGCAAACTTTCAGTAAAGAGTTTTGAATTATATTCTTTATCAAAAATTTTAAATTTAATCTTTAAAGTTTCCCAAATTCTTTTATTAGTCCTTCCTTGTTCATAATCCTTAATTATGTTTAATAAAAAATCTTTTTCCTCTAAACCTCTATCTTCAACAGAACGCATAAAGATTAGTCTATCAATTAAGATCTGAACAACTTCGTCAATTTGTTCTCTAGTTAAGTAGGTTCTTAATTTTTTCAAATCTTTAGAAAACCAGTCTCGGTATTGTAATAAATCAGCTAAAATATTTTGATTAATTGGCTTGTATTTTCTTTGGTCTTTTTTTGGGATTAGTTTATCTATTTCTTTGTTTTCAAAACTTTCTTTTGAGAGAAGCCATAATTTTTCAAAATCTTTTTCAAAATCTTTAAACTCTAACCAAAATAGAAGATTATTGTCTATATTTTTAATATTGAATAATGAATGATAAACTCTTATATATTTGAAATTAGTTAAGACAGCAAATTTTATTTCACTATGGTGAGCATAAGAAACCGCTTGTCTTCCTTCTTTTTCTAAAAGAGAAATATTCGTTGCTTTAGCTTCAATAACCAAAGCTTTTTGATTGCCTAATTTTAAAAGATAATCTACATATCCTTTCAAAACCTTACTTTCTCTTTCTGCATCTTTTCTCATATCCCAACCAAGTGATTCAAATAAGGGGTCGATGAATTCTGCTTTAATTTGATTTTCAGATTTCTTATCTAAATCTTCCTTACTATATCCAGAAAATTCTTTAACTAATCTGATAATCTTTCCCTTAGCTTCTTCTTTACTAATCATAATTAACAAAGAAAACAATCCTATAAAAAACTATTGCAAAACAGCTAACCACCAACCCCAAAAACTTAATAAACCATAACTTCTATAAATAACTATGAAAAAGCTAGGTGCGTTTGTACTAATACTAATTTTATTAATTATATCTCTTAATCTCGTGGTAGCAGACGCAAATGAAACATGTGACGACCTAATTCAAAATCAAAATGAAACCGATGTGGATTGCGGAGGTGAATGTTCTGCATGCATAGTTGCCCCTCAGCAAAATGCTTCAAAAATAGAAAATGCATTTGCTTGTTTAGAATCTAAAGTAGCTGGAAAATGCTCCTCTCTTTCTGTTGAAGAAATCTCACTAACTCTTCTTGCATCTCCTTCAAGTATAATCGACGACTGTACAGCTGCACTAAAAGCAAAAATGAGTACAGATGGTTCCTGGAGCCAGAACATCAAAGATACAGCACTAGCAGTTCTTGCACTAAACCACGTCGGAGAAACTACAGCAAAATCAGAAATCTGGCTTCTCAACCAAAACAAAACACCTACAGATTTAATTTGGTATTTAGAACAGGATTCAGAGGGACAAACACAATGTAAAATTTCTTATGATAGTCAAGACTTTATAATAAATATAAATGCAAATAAAAAAATTGACTCTCGTGCAGGCAACTGCCTATCACTAGCACAATCAAATTTCTGGCTCCAGATTGCATCAGATTGTTTAAACAAAGAATTTGTAGTTGCCTGTGACCAAAAATTTATTGCAACCCTATTATACAAACAACAGAACTCACCTACAATTTATGTTTTGCCAGACACAAAAGCAGGACCTGCTTCTGGTTCAGTTTCTGTAAAAGTAAACTCAAAATGTTTTGGCTCATCATCATGCAGTTATGAAGATAGTGCATGGGCAACTTTCGCACTACTTGAAACCGGGCACGAAGTATCAATGTTCATCCCTTATCTAATTGCTGCATCAGATTCTAATGAGAGATATGTTCCTTTTTCATTTCTTTATTTAATTACAAACTATCCAGAATATGCAACCGGACTAATTGAAGAGCAAGAACTTGGAAATTATTGGCAAGCACCATCAACACCTTACAATAAATTTTACGACACAGCACTTGCAATTCTCGCACTATCTGGTTCATCAACAGAGCAGGTTATAAAAGCACGAGACTGGCTTTTATTTCAGCAGTCTAGCGACGGATGTTGGAAAAATTCAAATAGTGAAATAATTAGGGATACAGCTTTTGTTTTATGGGCCTTAGAAAAAAGAACAGGAACTACCACTGATGGAGGAGTTACCTATTGTTCAGAAGCAAATTTTTTCTGTGTTCTTGATACAGATTGTCCAACTGCAGAGAAACTAGAAAATTATTTCTGTCCTGGTTTGAGTACTGTTTGCTGTCAAAATCAAAACCTAAAATCTTGCGAAGAAAACAGCGGAGAGATTTGTACTTCAGAGGAATTTTGTAGTTCAGATGAGATTCAATCTACAGAAGGTTTATGCTGTCTCGGAACTTGTGAAATCCGTACAACTACCTCAGCATGTGAAACAGTAGGATATATTTGTAAATCAGAATGTTCAGAAACACAAGAAACTATTGACTATGCTTGTGATGGCGGTGATGTTTGTTGCAAAACAAAAACAACAACAGAAGGCGGTTCTTTATGGTGGCTCTGGATTCTGATAATTTTAATAATCTTAGTTGTCTTAGCAATAATTTTTAGAGAAAAATTAAAAATGTTTTGGTATAAAATAAGGGGTGGGGGTAAGAAAGGTCCTGATTCGACAACTTCCTCAAGCCCCCCAGGAATGCCACCACGCCCAGGATTCCCCCCAATAAGACGAATGCCCTTTGCCCCACAACCACGGCAAATGATTCAGAGAAGAACACCGATGGATGATACCTTTGAAAAACTTAAGAAGATGACTGGCGGGAAGTGAAAGAATAAAAATTAAAAATCTCTTTATTAATCCTAAAAACATTTCTAACTCAGATTTATTCACTGCTCTGTAAAGCTTCTGAAGAAATTCAACCTTATTTTATATAATTGGTTGAATTTCCACAAGCGCCGCCAAAAAATAACCTCGCCCCTATAACTTGAGGATTTATTAGATAATTAATAAAATTCCTTAATTTTTATTTATCAGAGATGCGACAATTAACATAAACCTTTATTAATTCTTTTTTATTATAATCAACATGAAAAAAGAGGCAATAATAATCTTATTCCTAATATCAATAACCCTAGCAACAGCACAACCATCTCTTGAACTAAACAAACAAACTCTACAGCCCGGAGAAACTCTTCTAGGAAAAATAACAACTTCTGGAGAGTTTGCAGAAAAAATAATCTACTCTCAAATTCAATTTTACGAAGGAAAAAAACAAGTATCATTTGATTATGATTTTGCATTCTACGATAACACTTATTTTCTTTACGCTTATCTTACAAGACAAGGAAATTTCACACTTAAAATAGATAATATAATCTACAGAGAAAACCAAGAATTAAAATCAGCAAATCTTGAACAGGCGATAGAAATAAAAGAGCAGTTTATCGACGAGAACAAAACACAAACACAAATCCTTTTAATTAAGCCAGGATTTATTTTTTCATCAGAAATCCCAGAAATAAATTTAGAAAATAAAGGTAATACAGATTTAGAAGTTTCTTATTTAGACCAAACAGTTACTCTCTTGCCCTTGCAAACACAACAAATTTCTTACTCTCCAGAAAATGCATTTTCTTATTTAGCAATTTCCTCTTATGAAGAATTTAATATCCCAATTATTTATTTTCCTTTTGAAAATCCTCCAGAACAAATTGAACAAAAAATTGAATCTAATTTAAAAGCATCTCCAACAAAACTTCAATTAAAATTAAATGCAAAAAAACAACAGCAAGAAACAATACAGCTTATTAATTTCGGTCAGTCAAATATTATAGATATAACTATCCTCTCAGATTTAGAAATTTTAACAATTCCAGAAATTACCCAAATTCCTGCAAAATCAATTTACAATCTTACTCTGGATTTTTATTCAGAACAGCAAGGGGTTTTCAATAGCAACCTAACAATTTTATTTTCAGAAAATGATTCACAAGATTCAATAATCATTCCATTAGAGATTTATGCATTCCCTGAAGAACAAGATTTAGAAAACATTGAACAGCAAGATCAAACCTGTGCAGAATTATCAGGAAAAGTTTGTAATTCAAATGAGGTATGTTCTGTTTCTTTAAAATTAACCTTTGGAGGAGAATATTGCTGTCTTGGAACTTGTGAAAAACCCGAAGAAGAAGGTGGTAGTTGGGGGTGGTTGTGGGGGCTGATTATAATCTTGGCATTAGGTGGTGGCGGTTATTTTATCTACAAAAAAGTTAAAAAAACAAAACCTATACAGCCTGGAGAAAAATTAAAACAAACATCTAAATTATATGAAAGACGGGTTAAGGGGCGGTTGAGTGGTGTTTAGAAATTCAAAACAAAAAACAATTTATCAGGGTATAAAAGACCATGCGAATCTTGCTGAAAAAGAAGTAAAAGATTTTATTAGGAGGATAGGGCTATAAAAATGAACAAACATTTAATCAAGATAAAAGAAATAAAAGAAATAAAGATACTATTATCTATATTGGATGATATTAATAATCTTAAGATAAAGATACACCCTCTTGTAGGATTGGATTTTAATTTAATTCATGATCTTAAAAAAATATCTCCTCTAAAAGAAAAAGACTATAAATTAATTAGTAAAACTAATTTTATTAATTTACTCAAAGATCCAGAAGAATGGATGTCTTATGATATGATAAGATTATATTCTGGAAAAAAATTAGTCGTTGAAGCTATTTTACATGAGGATGAAATTTATGTTAGTGACAATTCGCTTTATATAAGATTGAAGGAGTTAAAAAATTAAAATGACCTATAACAAAAACCAACTAAAATCATATCCAATAATTTTAGTAGCACTTATTTTATTCATAACATTAATAGTTTTTGTTGGACTAATTATTTTCGGTGTTTTAGATAAGGATAGCGAAAAATTAACTTTCTTGATTCCTCATGCTAAAGTTATTGGTTATGGGGGACTTATTGGAGGGATTTTTGGATTAATAATAGGGGTGTTAAATAAAAAGAGGAAAGAATTAAGATGACAAATAAAAAATTTAGTCTATCTGCAATATTTTTAATGATCTTATTAGCAATTAGATTCATCGGAGGGATTTATTCTCTCCTAATACCCTACAGCTTGCTGTAGGGATAAAACTATAAATTT
>CAZBOY010000004.1:0-37849 GCA_964493655.1 Candidatus Woesearchaeota archaeon
ATTTATAGTTTTATCCCTACAGCAAGCTGTAGGGTATTAGGAGAGAATAAAAAATAAAAATAAAATTTTGTTTATTTGAAAGCTTTTACTAAAGCATATATCCCACAAAGTCCCACAACATAATAAACTATTGATGCTATAGTTCCGCTTCCAAGGATTAGGTCTACAACATTGAAGTTGAGTTCAGCAAGACCCCAGTTGATTGCTCCAATTGCCGCAAGGACTAACGCAGTTTTTTTATACCAAGTCATTTTTTTCACCTCATTTAATTATTTTCTTAAGCAGAAAGTTATTTAAATAGTTTATGTTTTTCGAGAATATGAAATTTAGTAAAAAGAAATTAAAAAATGGTTTGATTATCTTGCATGAGAAGAGAGACGTGCCTGTTACAACTGTTATGCTTGCGACAAAGTTCGGGAGTGCGTATGAATCTGAAAAAGAAAAGGGTATTGCACATTTTATTGAACATCTGTGTTTTAAGGGAACAGAGAAGAGAACATTTGAACAGATTGGCGAGGAGATTGAAAGAGTTGGGGGAATTTTAAATGCTTTTACTTCTGAACAGTTGACTGCTTATCATGTTAAACTTCCGTCGCAGCATTTGAAGATTGCAATGGATGTTATTTTTGATATTTATTTTAATCCTGTTTTTCCAGAAGCAGAAGTAAAAAAAGAAGCAAATGTTATTTGTGAGGAAATTAGAATGTATCATGATAATCCTCATTTACATGTTCTTGAAAAGCTTCGTGAAAATTTGTATAAAAAACCTTTTGGAATGTTTGCTGCTGGAACTCGCGAAATTATAATGAGCTTGGGTCGAAAGCAGTTGATTGAAAAACATAGAGAGTTTTATTGTCCTGAAAATTCTGTCTTGTGTGTTGTCGGAAATAATAGTTTTGAAGATGTAGTGAAGTTTGCAGAAAATTTTTGTATTGAAAGAAAAGGGAGCAAATCTAAACTTCCGAAAATTTGTGTACATTATCTGCAGGATAAAGAGGTGAGGGGAGATTTGTATCAGGCAAATGTTGTTTTAGGTTTTCATTTTCCAAAAGCTTCTGATGAGGAAATTTATTCTGCTATGGTTTTTTCTGTAATTTTAGGTCAGGGATTTTCAAGCAAGTTGTTTAGAGAGGTTCGGGAAAAAAGAGGGTTGGCTTATGGTGTTAAAAGTTTTTTAGAAGCAGGAAATGATTATGGGCATTTAGGTATTTGGGTGGGAACTGACAAGGAAAAAGTTCAGGAAGTGATTGATATTTGTTTAGAAGAGTTTGGGAATATGAAAAATATAAGTGAAAAGGAATTAGAAGATGGGAAAACCCAGATTATTGGGAATCATGCTGTAGAGGCCGAGGGTTCAAATGAGACTGCTCTTAATTTAATTGGTGAGGAAATTGTCAGGGGGGCAGAAGATTATTATAATTTTGAAAAGAATATTAAAAAAGTTTCTTTGAAAGAGATTAAAAAACTCGTGAGCAAAACAGAGCATGCAAGTTTTGTTTTGGGGCCGGGGTAAAATGCGAATAATAAAAGTTCCGCGGATAAATGCACTTGGGTTGAAAGGTCCGGAGAGTGCACCTAATTTAATTTTAGCTGAATTAAAAAAGATTTATCCAGATTATTCTAAACTTGATTTAGAAGAAATTCATGTTGATAATTCCGATGTTAGAGAGAGTGAGAATTTGATTTATAAAAATGCGAAAGAGGAATTTGAAAATCGGGAGAGTGTTGTTTTTATTGGTGGGGATCACTCAATTAGCTTTCCTATTTTGAGGGGGTTTATGGATGGTGTTGAAGGAGAGAAATTTTTAATTGTTTTTGATGCACATGCAGATTGTATGAAGCCAATGAAAGAGCCGACGCATGAGGAGTGGCTTCGGGCGGTGATTGAAGGAGGATTTAATCCAGAAAACATTATTTTAATTGGGTGTAGAAAAATTGAAAAACAAGAGGCGGATTTTTTAAGGAAAAATCGTGTGAAGATTTTTTCAGGTGAAGGGCATATGGAATCTATTGCAGATTATGTTACTGAAAAAGCACGTGATAAGGAAGTTTATATTTCAATTGACATTGATGCTGTTGACCCTGCTTTTGCACCTGGTGTGAATTATCCTGAACCTGCTGGTTTGACTTCAAAAGAATTTTTTTATTTGCTCAAGAGAGTTTTTCATTTGCCTAAAATTAGAGGTTTGGATATTGTGGAGGTTGTTCCTGATAAAGATATTGGTGGGTTGACTATCCGGACTTGTGCGAAGATTTTAGAGGTTTTTTTAAATAGCTTTAATAGATAGAATCTGTTGAAATATTTTGGGCCTGTTTATTCTGTGATTGAGAAATATAAGTTGAGGAATATAAAATAAAAAGTAAATCTGGTTTTAAATAACTGTTGGTTTGGAATATGTATTTTATAGTATCTATTTATTTATATAGTTTTGATTGTGTGTATGTTTTTAATGAGAATTAAGAGTCCTGAGGGATTGAGGTTTTTAGTAAGAAGTTTTGTTGTTGAGGCTGTTTTTGTATTAGAGGGTTTTTCTGGGGAACTTAAAACAAGTGATTTTGATGAAAGATGGTTTTCAAGAGTTGCAGAAGATACTGGGCTTTCTGTTGAGGAAGTTAAGGGAATTCATCATCCTTTTTATTGGATGATTTGTGGTGAATCTGATTTTCCAATTGGTTATAAGCAGCCAGAAACAAATGGAGATTGCTCTAAGATTTTTTTAAGAAAAATGGAGATTGATGAAGATGCTTTATATTCTATTTCTGAAAAAATGTTAAGGAGATACGGAGATTATTTTAGAGCTCGGTTAAATGGAAGAGAACTTGATTCTTCGAAAGATGCTAGTGTGCCTTGTTGAAAATCTTTTTTGTTTGTGTTATCCATAACTCCTTATTGCGCTACAAAGATTATGTGAAAACTCTAACAATAACTTCACAAGTTTTTGTTTGTTAATTATTAAATTCTTATTGACTTGTGGGCTGACTGATATGTCTTGGCAACTCTTGCGGAAAATTATCCTTATCTATTTTACTTTTTGGGATAATTTTCACCAGAAGTTTTGCAGAGCAGTAATCATGAATATTTTTAAGAATGTCTTAGTATTATTAAATTTAATTTTGATTATTCAAATCTCAAAACGATTTGACTTTTTCAACAAAGTCAAGCTAGTCCTCCAGTAACCCCCTAAACTTTTTAATCTTATTATCATCAAATTTCTTTATTTGTTTTAATTCTTCTTCTGACAAATTAAAAATTTTGTTAAGGGTTTTGTGTTGTTCTAAAAGTTGTTTTGCAATTGTTGGGCCAATTCCTGGAAAGCCCTCGAGGATAAATTGCTTTTGTTCTTGGGGTGTAGGAAGAGACTTTGAGGGTCTTATTGAAAGTTCTGTTTTAGGTTTGTCTTGTTTTTTTGCAAGGAGGATTAGATAGTCTGCTGTTTCTTCTTGATTTTCTGTAAACAGAACAGGTATTTTATACTGAAGAATTATCGAAAGTATCATGCCTTTTGTTTGGTTGTCGAAATTGCTGTCTTGTTCTTTTCCTTCGATTATCAAAAGATATTCTGGATATTTTTTTATTTCTGAGAGTTGCATAAAAAGACGTTTGTTAATCATGCTTGAGATAAAATCTGAAAAAGTTTTTCTTTCTATTGCAGTTGTTCCAATAAGATAGTCTGCTATTTCTAATTTTTCAAATTTAATATTTGCTTTTCTTTCTAAAAGGCAAGAGGCAATTAGGGATTGTTTTTCCCGGGTGTCTATTATGATGGGGGTTTTGTTTGGTTGGGGGGGTTTTGGTTCAGGGGTTTTGTCGAAGATGTTGTGGATGGGTTTCATTTTTGTTTTATCTTTCCAATAAAATCATAGAGAATAATTCCAAGGATAATTAGAACAACTGCAACAGTATAAATCATATGAGTTACTGTAGAGGGATATTCGCTGTTTCTAAATCCTCCAAGTATGAAGAGAAATTCATCAGCCACTAATCCAAGTCCTACTGCAGATAATCCCAGATAAAGTTTTTTATGAAAGTTTCCAAAGAGGACTGCAATAAGGACAATTACTAAAATAGTAATCCCATAATAAAAATGATGTAGTTCATAGCCAAATAACATTAAATCTAAATCATTGTAATAGGTTAATATTCTTGTTATGGTTATTGTTAATATAAAAATTATCAAGAAGCTTAGAAACTTGTTTTTTATCTGAAAAGGGTTTTTATTATCGTCTCTTTCTTTCATGGTTTTCTTAATTTTCGGTTTTATTTAAACTTAATCTTAAACAAATAGAATATAAATCCTTATAAAGATATTTGCAGTGATTTTTTTATTAGGGTTTTATTTACAATTATCCCAGATAAAATCAAAGAATTTTTTATAGCCGTCTGCAAGTTTTTGATTTTTCATTACAAACATAAGGGGATTTTCCTGTAATTTTCCAGGTTCTACTCCCACGAATGTCACAACATACGGACCGAAAATATCAACCGTAGTATTACTTGAATATTTTTTTGGAAGAAATTTATAAGGTTTTCCAACAATTTTTAAGATTTCTGGTTTTTGTTGTTTTACCTCATAATCAAAAAGATGTTTGAAGTTTATCCCTAATTTCTTTCTTTCTCTTTCAAAATTTGGGAGAAAATATTGCAGTCTTTCATCAAGCCAGAAGGCTTTTGCACCTAAGAAATAAACAGTTTGTTTTGTTTTGAGAATGTCTTGGAGATAGTTTTTGAAACCTTCAATTCCTCGATAAAAATAAGCCTCTTCTTTTTCTCCTTGTGATTCAAATTTTTGTGTCATTTCAAAAAGGGCTTTATTTAATTTTTCTTCTTTTTCTTTTAAAAGTTCTAAAAGCCGTCGAGGATTTATTGGTTTGAAATTTTTCTCTCCTTTTGTAAATGAATCTGAGGTAAGGCCTTTTTCTGATAATTTGTTTAGGGCATCATAAACATTTCTACGATGAACTCCTGATTTATTTGAAATTTCTTGCACAGATGCTTCCCCTGTTTTTAGAAGAGTTTCATAAATCTTTGATTCATTTTGGCTTAGTCCGAGTTCTTTCAATAATTCTTCGTGCATGTTTTATTTACGTTGTTTTAGTTTATATTTGTTTTGGTGGTGATTGCCACCACAAGTGTTTAAGTATATAGAATATTAGTAACTATTAACAAGTCGTGACAGATGTTACGGCTTAAGGAGAAAAATAAAATGGAAACAAATAATGAAAAACAAATGAGAATGAAAAACTTAGTTGTGACTCAAAAAAATAATATGAAAGGAGGTAATAGATAAAATGGAATCAAAAAAATTATCAGAACTTCATATACAGGCCGTAGGTCGTCCAGGAAATTTTGCTAGTGTATCTAAATTAGCTAAACTTGTTGAAGAATCAGATATTCAAGTTTTTTGGAATGAAACAACCAGCAGAGAACCAAAAATGGTTTTAGAGGATTTCGGTCCTTATGCGGAATGTAGGCCTGGGCAGACTGAAGATTTTTATGGTAAGGATAAAGTTACACAACCTAAATCAAGAGTAGGATATAGTTTACCAAGAAGAAATCCCCGAGAAGGGTCTGAAGAATGTGATGAATATGCAACTTTTAGTTATGCAGATCAATGGACTGGGATAACTTTTAACTTGCATAAATCAACTTCAGGGTATAGAGAGTTAAGATGCAAATTTAGTTCAGATTGATTTTTATTTAATAAAAGGGGGGCAAAATAGTTCCCCTTCTTTTTTATTTTTATTTAGAAATCCCCCGCCCATAACATTTAATAACTTTAGAGATGTTTTTTATTTATGGCATCAGAAATTACTTTAAAATTTATTTTCTTTGGTTTGATTGCTTTAGCAGTTGTTCTTGAAGTTGTTGGAGATGTTTTTTTCAAAAAATGGTCTATTGATAATAAAAATACTCTGCTTTATGCTGGGCTTTTAATTTATTTTATTGGAACTATCTTTTGGGCTATTTCATTAAAATATGAATATTTGTCTAAAGCAATTTCTATATTTACTATTTTGAATCTAATTATTGTAGTGTTTGTTGGTGTTCTTTATTTTAAGGAAAATTTGTCTTTAATAAATAAGATTGGAATTGGGTTAGGAATTTTGAGTGTTATTTTTATTGAGGTTTGATAAGGGGGTGAAACTAATTTCAAAACAACCTCTCCTGTTTTTCGTCAGAGTTATTTAAATTTCCCATTTCATTTTTAATCTCATCAATTGCTTTGTGCATGCTTTTTTCTTTTGCCTGTGAAGCGTAATGATAAGATTCATCTCGTGTGTTTTTTGTGATGAGGATTTTTAGAGAGCCGGGGGCTAATCTAGCTGTTCTTCCTCTTCGCTGAATAGAACGTATTGCACTTGGAACTGGTTCGTAAAAAATAACTTCGCTTACTTCAGGAATATCAAGTCCTTCTTCACCTATTGAAGTTGCAATCAGAATGTTGAATTTCCCTATTGAAAAGTCTTTTATGACTTCTTGTTGTTCTTTTTGTTTTAGGCCAGTTGTTTTACCGTCGTAGTGTTTTTTAATTGTCTGTCCTACAAAAATTACTGGTTTTATTCCTGGAATTTTTTCTAAATCTTTTTTTATTTTATTTACAGTATCTCTATATTGGGCAAAGACAATTATTTTTGCATTAGGGCTTTCTTTTATCTGGTTTTTTATTATTTCTGTAAGTTTCTTTAGTTTAGGATGTTCGAAATTAATTGTTAGTGCAAGGGTGTAGGCTTTGTTGAATCTTAAATCTCCTGCTAGTTTTTGAGCTGCCTTGGATTTTTTCTCTTCAGATTCAGTATATATTTTTTTTAGGTAATCAATAAATGAGGAAATTGTTTGTGTTTCAAGAAGTTCCATTGCGTGTTGGATTTTTATTGCTTGAGCGCAAACCGAGGCTGAGACAAACATGTTGATGGATTTTGTTCCTGAAGAAAGGGCTCTGAAAATTTTTCTTTGGCAATCAAGAAGAGTTTTTTTAGAAGCATAACCAAAGAGAACTTTTCTGCTTTTAAGTTCCCCAACTTTTTTATCATAAATTTCTTTTAACAATTGTCTTATTTCTTCAAATTCTGGAGGAAAGTCAACTTCTATTTTTTCAAATTCTAATTCTTGAAGATAGGGTTTTATGTCTTCAGAATCTCTTGTTCTTATTTCAACTGATTGAATCCCAAGATTCTCACATACTTTGGAGATTGTTTTTTTATCTGCTCCTGGACTTGCAGTTAAGCCGAGAACTCGGGAGTTTTGTGTGTGCTGTTTATATTTTTGGGCAATGAAATTATAAGCATAATTTTTGAGACATCTGTGGCATTCGTCGAAGATTAACAGCGAGACATTTTCTAAGGTGTAGAGGTTTTTTTTCAAGTCATTGGAAATGCACTGGGGTGTTGAAAAAACCCATTCAGCTGTCTGCCAGATTTTTTTTCTTTTTTCAGCAGGGGTTTTGCCTGTGAAAATTTGCATGTCTGCCCAGTCTTCTGGAATATTTTTTTTAAAAGAATTAAAATGCTGTTCAACTAGGGGGCGGGTTGGTGCGAGGATGAGAATTTTTTCAAGGGGGAATTGTTTGAATCTGTCAATTGCAAGCATAAGAGAAATTAGGGTTTTGCCTGTGCCTGTTGGAAGAACAACAAGACAGTTTTCTTTTTTGCAAGTTTCAAAAATATTTTCCTGATATGCTCTTGGGGGGATTTTTAGTTCTTTCATATAAATTTAAAAGTTAGGGGTTTTATATAGGTTTATGAGGGTTGCATTTTATAATCAGATGTTTGGATTTGATGGTCGAAGTTTATACACTTTTTTAAGAGACCATAAGACAATTCATTTTAATAAAACTCCTGATATGGCTTATGTTAGAAGTGAGATTTCTAGAACAATAGATATAATAAAAAAATCAAAAGCAGAGATAGTTGGAATTTGTGAAATTTTAGAAGGGCAGGAAGAGAAGCTTAGAAAGTTGTTAAAAGAGATTGGATATAAATATGTATTTTTTGGAACAGGGCATTTATTGACTTGTGGATTAAAAGTTAAGATTGCTCTCGCGTCTAAGCTAAAATGTGTTCAGAAAAATGTTGAGGGTTTTCCAGTTGAGAGTAGAACGGGGGGGGCGGAGGGATTGTTTCTTGTTATTTTCCTAAGGAGAAATTTTATTTTATTGTCACTCATTTAAGTTTTCCAAAAAGAGAAATGTTTTCAAAACAGGAAAAATTTGTGAATAATTGTATTAAATCTTTTGGAAAAAGAATTATTCTTGCTGGAGATTTTAATATTGATTATGAAGGCTTAAAAAAATATTTTCCAGGTCTAGTGTTTCTCTCTGGAAGGATTAAAACTCTTTTTTCTCAGGGTGTTTTGAAATTATGGTCTAACAAAGATGTAGATCATATTCTTGCAAGGGGGATTAAAGCTAAGGCTTGCGGATATTTAATAGGATATTCAGACCATAAACTTGTTTGGGCGGATTTAAAATTTGATTAGTAATCTTTATAAACTTTCGAGATTTAATTTATCTATGGTTGTTTTATCTCCAGTGCTTTTAGGTTTTATAATAATTATTGCTCTTTGGGAACTTCTTTGGAAAGGTCTTGCTCTTTGGAATTGCGGGAGAAATAATCAGATTATCTGGTTTGTTTTTATTCTTCTTTTAAATACTGCAGGAATTCTCCCAATTATTTATCTGCTGTTGTTTCAGAAAAAAGGTAAGAAAAGAAAGTGATTTTTTGGAGTATTCATTTAAGGAATTTATTAATTAGATAAATTATTCTTTTATTTAGTGCCTTGTTTAATTTTTTATATTCGGAAAATTAAGCAATAATTAAACTACCGACGAGTAAAAGGCCGGTGATTATAAGGAGTGTTGTCCAAAGAATTTTGCTTCCTGCTAGAATTTTATAGCCGTCTAATCCGGATAAGGGAATTATTGACCAGAAAGCATAATAAATGTTTAATTGTGCGAATGTTTGAAATCCAATTATGTAGGAGATTACTGCTACAATTAAATTTATTGCGATTCCTGTTGTTGCGATTACTGCTACATGGTATTCAACTAATTGACTGAATCTGTAGAGGCCGTGTCTTTTTGAAACTCTTTCTGTTTTTGGTTGAATGTCAAATTCTAAAATTGCTAGCCACTGCCATGCTCCTTGAGAAATAAGAGAAACTAAAGGTGGAAGCCAGAGCATTGGCATTGGTTTTTTAAAATGTGCATATTCTGTAAACCAGAATTGAGACCATTTCCAGAATCTTATTTTTAAATCTGTTTCATAGTAGTAGGCCATTATTTTTTTTGCAATTGTATTAAGAGAAATTAAAATAAAAAACGAGGTTATCAGGGGGAAGATTAGGGGTTTGCTTAGATAGGAAAAACTAAGTCCGAGAATAACTGCAGCTACAATAATTATGAGAATTTCTTTCCATTGTTCTTTGAAAATACTGTCTAAACTCATGGGCTTTCTATGCTTGGGGTTTTTATAAACTGTTTGTTTTGACTATCCTACTATAGAAATATATTTAAATGGGGATTTTATTAGTTCATGATGTTAAAGATAAGAAAATTGAGTGAAACTCTTGGAAAACGGGTTTATACTGATGCTGGGGATTTATTTGGTGTCTTAGAAGAAGTTAATCTTCTTAATAATAAAATTGATGGATGGAGGATTGTGGTTTCTCGTGAGTCAGGGATGTTGCCCTTGCTTGGCGGGGCGCGGGGGATTATTGTTCCTCATCGGTTTATTAAGGCAATGGGAGATATTGTTCTGATTAATAAGAATGCGATTCCTTCTCCTCCTGAAGATGAAGAATTGGATTTGAATGGGGATATGTGATTGTGTTTTAAATGGAAGAAGATAATAGGGGTTTTATTAGTTATGAAGTGCCTTATAATCCTGAACTTATGTTAAATTCTATAGTATCTTCTGGGATGACAATTGGGCCTGCAGGGATTATTCGTGATGAGAAGAAAAACCATCAAGGAACTTATAATGATGAAGAATTTACTTTAGAGGTTCTTAAAAAAGGTTCGCTTCTTGATTGTCTTGCTAAAGAATTGCATCTTATAAGAATATAACTATGAATTTTAATGTAGGATTTTCTAAAAATTAATAATAAAAATGTAAGGGGGAAGGTTTGATTTTGATTTTTGAGATGTTTTGGTTTGGAGATATTTTCAGCTTCGATGGCGGCGGGGAACTAAAACCGAAAGATTTAATAATTTCCTTTTTATCTAATTAATATGGAACAGATGAATGAGTTAAAAAGAAGATTAGATAATTTAACTATAGAGATAACTGTTCTGAAAGATAGATTTGAAGATCATTTTTTGACAGAAGAAGAAAAAGGAATGATTGATGAGGCTATTCAGGAGAAAGAAGATGGGCTGTTGATTGATTCTTCGGAAGTTTTCTAAAATGTTTTCTTTAAAATTTTCAAACAATGCGGCTAAGTTTATTAAAAAATTGGAGCAAAAATTCAAAGACAGAATTGAAAAGAAAACTAATGAATTGCAGAAGGTTCCTTTTCCAAGAGATAGTGTTAGGGTTGAAAAATATAAGGATTACAAAGTTTTTAGAGTTCGGGTTGGTCAATTTAGGATTTTGTATAGTGTTGATTTTAATGAAAAATTAATTATCATAATTGATGTTGGGAAGAGAAGTAATATTTATGATTGATGCTTGGTGTGGGAAATAAAACAACGAGTTGAAATAGGCGACTTTGTCGCGCATTATTTATTTTGCCTTCGGCATTTATAATCGCCACAGGGGTTTTGTTTGAGTGGTTTTGGTGTAATTATTTTTGTTTGGGGGGGCGGTGAAAATTGTGTGAGAGAATATAACCCAAAAAGTGAGTAAAATTATCTATTAAAACGAACTTCATATTCATAAAGATTATCTGTTGTTAATACCCATTTAACATTTGTAAGACGTTCTCCACCTAGAGTATATGTTCGGAAACCATTACCCCCTAAATTTACAATAACAAAACCTTGGTAATTTATCCAACCCCTTTCTCCGTTAGGAAGATTAACTATTTGTAGTTGATTACCTGTTGTGCTTCCTTCGCGATCATAAGGATTAACATTTCTGCTAATTCCTTCTCTCGCAGCATGAATTAAAAGTCCGTCTGCAACAGAACGTCCGTAAGGGGTCGGACGACACCCAATTTGTAAGATTGATGCTACGGTAAATAAACTGATGTTTGCTATTTTCCCGAGCTTGTTTATTAAACTTTTCATTGTATTCAATGAAAACACAGATTTATAAAATTTTCTATTATAAAAACAACAAATCAAAATTATTCCAATCATCTCTAAAGAATAGTTTTATAAATTCTATTATATTCTTTACTCCATGTTCAAAAGAGTTGTTAAACGGAGTTTAGTATTTTTGCAGATAAGTATTTTAACCATTGGTATACTTGCTTTTTCTTTTATAATTAATTCTACTTTTGTTCAATCAGCAAATGGTAAAGCTCCTTCAACTCTTGATGCAAGTGGGAATCCTTCATTGCAGGGAGATATGAGTTCTGGGGATATTCAAAGTGTGGGGGATTTATTTGAAGCTGCTTCAGGATCTTCTGGAACCGATGTTAGTTCAGGGGGTGTATTATTGAATATATTAACGGGAGGTTATGGTTTAAGTGGTCTAAGTGGGCTTCCAACTTTAACTAGTGGAGAAAATGCGGGAAATATTTTGGGTAGTAATTCTGCTAAGGCAGGAATTTCGGAGCTCTCAAAAGATTCTCGTTTTTCAAAATCAGCAACTAACCCTACTGGACCCTTATGGACTCCAAAAGGGGAAAGTGCTTTGGCAAATAATCTTGTTGTTGGTGCACAATGGGCTATTGCTGCAGGGGCGGGGATTATGGCTGGGAAAATAACCCCTACAAATTGATTATTAAAAGTAAGGGGAAAAGCTTAAAAATACCTTTTTCTTTAATTTTTGATGGTGTACATACATGTAAAAAGAATTGGGGATAAGAACTATTATACCTTAAGAATCTCGGTTAGAGAGGGTAATAAAGTTATAACAAAAGATTTGTGCAATCTTGGATCAGACATAACAAAAATAAATATAGACAATCTTGAAAATAAATATAAAAAAGAGATTAGAAAATCCTATAAAACCATTAAAAAATTTTTAGATTCAAATTATTACCTTGAAAAAATTAAAAAATTAAAACTTAAGAGTGATGTTTATTTCAAAAAAGAACAACTCGAAAATATCGAGGCTATTCAGTTGCATTTTAATTCAAAATTTAAGAAATTAAATAAACTAACTCAAGAAGAAGCTTTTGAAAACTTTTTAATAAATTTTGCAGTTAATAGCACCTCAATTGAAGGGAACACTATTACATTTAAGGAAGCTGAGCGACTTTTAAAAGAAGAGATTATACCTAAAAATAGGACCTTAAGAGAGGTTTATGATTTGACAAACACAAAAAAAGTTTGGACATTTCTTCAGAAAGAAAAACCAAAAATTAATTTGAATTTAATTGAAGGAATTCACGATAGATTATTAGAAAATATTGATAACAGAAAAGGGTTTAGAAATCATGATATAAAAATATTGGGCCAGCCATTCAAACCATCTCCTGCAAGATATGTTAGGGATGACTTGAAAATTTTATTAAATTGGTATCAAAAAAATAAGAAAAATTTCCACCCCCTTGCATTGATTGCTTTTTTTCATCATAAGTTTGAAAATATCCATCCATTTTCAGATGGTAATGGCCGGACAGGAAGAATATTAATAAATTATATTCTTATCTCACTGAACTATCCCCCTTTGATTATTTCAAGAAGATTTAGAAAAGAATATTTAGATTCAATGAATCAGGCAGATAAGTCTCTAAATCAAAGTTTATTGAACACTGATTTAAAATCTTATGCAAAACTGTTGAATTTTATTTATTCTCAATTTAAGTATTCTTATTGGGACTTATTTCTTTTTTGATTGTCTATTCTGATGCTCTATCTGCGTCGATGGCGGCGGGGAAAAGTTAAGACCGAAAGGAATAAATACTAAATTTCTTTTTTTATTGTATGGATGAAAACAAACTAAAGTCTAAGATTTTAAAGATACTTGTAAAGAATAATGTAGTTAGGGCTGGGCTTTTTGGTTCTTATGCTCGTGGCGAAGAGAATAAAAATAGTGATATTGATATTCTTATAGAATTTGAAGGAGATAAAAGTTTGCTTGATTTGGTTGGATTAAAAATTGCTTTAGAGGAAAGTTTGAAGAAGAAAGTCGATATCCTTACCTATAAGTCTCTGCACCATCTTCTTAAAAAAAGAATCTTAGAAGAAGAGGTAAAAATATTATGAAAAAGGAAGATGATATCTATCTTAAACATGTTTTAGAATCTATTTCTGATATTGAAAAATCCCTTAAAAATATCTCTAAGGAAAACTTTTCTAAAAATAAAGATGTTCAAGATGCTATAATCAGGAGAATTGAAATAATTGGAGAAGCAATAAAAAATATTTCTGAGAAAACTAAAAAGAAGTATCCTGAAACTGAATGGAAGAAAATTGCAGGAACAAGAGATGTTTTAATTCATTCTTATTTTAGTGTTGATATTGATTTGGTTTGGGAAATTGTCCAAAGAGATTTACCTATACTAAAGAAGCAGATCAAGGATATATTAAACAAGATTTAATTTTGAGTGCGTCGATGGCGGCGGGGAATTAAACTTAACAACAAACTGAAGTCGGCAACTTTGTCGCTTGTTATAGGACGCGCCTGGCGGCGCTAAGTCGCCTTCGGCGATTTGTGAGTGTTGCAGGGTTTTGTTGTTGTGGGGTTTTTAGTGATTTGTAACTATTTTTAGGTAATCGCAAACTTTAAAAAACATGTTTGTTGTATGTGGGTTATGAGAAAAACACTAACAAAAATAATTGGCGGGATTTCCCTTGTAGCTTCGTCTTTTTTGCCTCTTGGTTGCATCCCATCAGAAGACCAGGGTGTGAATGATGCCCGGCTTCTTGGTTTTGGCCTTGCTGGGATTGCAGCGACAACAAATAATCCAGACACAGCGAGGGCGGCGGCTTTGGGTGCTGATCTTGCGAATAGGCGAGGTGATGATCTCGCGAGTTATCATGCGGCTCGGGAGGGGAGGAGTACTGTTACTGTGAATGTTAATAGTCAAAATAATGATTCAAAACCTAATGTTACTGGTCCGATAATTGTAGTAGATGGAGAAAAACTTCATTATGTTGATGAAAATGGAAAATGGTATTATGCAGATAGAAATGAGGATAAAGGAACTTTTTTTTATGTTGATCCTTCAAAAGGTTTTATGTCAGTTCCATCCCCAAATAAAGGCTTTATTTCTATGAATAGATAATATTTATAAACATCTTTACTCTTAGTTATTTATGTTACAAAAACGAGGGATAATTTCACTCTTTGAGATTAGTTTATTAATAATCTCTATTTTTGCATTCGGTTTTATATTTAATACAAACTTAGTTGAA
Organism: Candidatus Woesearchaeota archaeon; assembly: GCA_964493655.1. Classification (GTDB taxonomy): domain Archaea; phylum Nanobdellota; class Nanobdellia; order Pacearchaeales; family GW2011-AR1; genus CAZWNN01. The sequence continues at coordinate 14,472 of CAZBOY010000004.1, forward strand.
GCTGGTACTGGGAAATGGATTATTGAAAAAACAGGAGAAGGGGGTTATAATGCACGGGGATTAGGTGTTGGAGAAAACCCCCTTGGCCAAGAAGTATTTAGTAGTAAAGAAGCAGCAGATAATAAAATATTTTCTTTTTGGAAAGGAAATAAAGTTTCATCAACAGCGACACCCACTCCAGCAAGTATTGCAGCTGCAACTAAAAGCACAACCAACACTTTTAAAGTTATCAAAGATTTGGTAATTACTCCTCAAGGGGGAAATGCTATTTCATTAGCAAAAAATTCTAAGTTTACTTTAGATGGAAACATTTTAACTTATGGTGGAAAGACATATACAATAGATAATAGTGAAATAAATAAATTAGTCAACACCGGACTTATTGAAAAGCAAGCTGTTGCAGGTTCTCAAGTCTCAACCCTCTTCGGAAAAATGAATTGGGGATGGGGGCATATTATTCAGGGGGCGACTTGGGCTGTTGCTGTTGTTGGAGCTATTCAGCTTCTTGGTCCGATTATGGGATTAAAGCAAGAAACAACAAATACTCTTTCTATTGCAGCAGGGGCAGGGATTATGGCTGGGAAAACAGCATGGACTCTTTGGGGAAAACAGGGAGTTTGGCCTGGAAAAATCGGTGGGGGGTTGGTTGGTGGTAAAGGACAATTTCCAATTGGCGCTACAGGAATCGGCATCGGAACAGCTGTTCTAGTTTTCATCCTCTTGTACAAAGAAACAGAATATCGTATTGTAACATTTAATTGCAGGCCTTGGCAAGCTCCGGTTTCGGGAGATGATTGTGAAAAATGCAACAGCGAGATACTTCCTTGTTCTGAATATAGATGTAAGGCACTTGGGCAGAGCTGTGAGCTTGTTAATCCTGGAACAGAAGAGGAAAGATGTATTAATGCTTATCGCGGGGATACTGAACCACCTGTGCTGACTCCTGATGAAAATGTGCTGACTGTTGGGCATTCTTATAAAAATGTTAAGAAACTTCCACCAGGTCCTGGATTTACAATTGCTCGTGATGATTCTGCTGATGGATGTATTAAAGCATTTACACCTCTTAGTTTTGGATTTACATCGCTAGAGCCTGCCCAGTGTAAAATAGACCGTGAGAGTACAGACCAGGTTGGAAAAGATGCATTTGATGCAATGTCTTACTGGGTTGGTGGGAGTAATTTGTATAAGTACAATCACACAGAAGTTTTCTCTTTACCTGGACCTGCGAATCTTGCTGGTGAAAATTTAACAATTACCAATGACGGTCAATGGACATTTTTCGTTCGTTGTCGGGACTTTAATGGAAATGAAAATGAGGCAGAATATGCAATTAGGTTTTGTGTTGACCCGTCACCAGATACTACCCCCCCTGTTGTAATGGCAACTTCAATGGAGAATAATGGTTATGTTCCGGCAGATACTGATAAGGCAAATGTTGATTTTTATATAAATGAACCTTCAACTTGTAAGTGGAGTTTTGAAGACCAGAGTTATGTATCAATGGAAAACACAATGGTTTGTGCAGGGCAAGTTTATGAAATGAATTCCATGTTGCTTTATACTTGTAAAACCGAGCTCACTGGAATTTCGCGAGATGGAAGTGATTATTTCATAAGATGTAAAGACCAGCCAGGCAAACCTGAAAATGACAGAATGGTAATGCAAAATAGTTTTAAATTTTCATTAACAGGAACTACACAATTAATAATTAGAAATCTTCAACCAAATGAAACAATCTACGGCTCGACAGACCCTGCAAAAATAGAGTTGAGTGTTGAAACTTTGTTTGGTGCTGAAAATGGAAAGTCGATTTGCTTTTATTCTACAACTGATAATGACGGGGATTATATAAAATTCTTTGATACCGGGGATGTTGTGCATAAGCAGAGACAAGACCTGACAACAGGAGATTATGTTTATTATTACAAGTGTGTTGATGCAGGCGGGAATGTTGCAAAGGACTCAACTTCATTTAGTGTTGTTGTCGACACTTCTGCACCTGTTGTTGCGCGTGTTTATGAAGAGGCAGGGAAGTTGAAACTTGTAACTGTGAAAAATTCTGAGTGTGCATATACTTTTGATAATTGTGATTTTACTTTTGAAGAAGGAACTAATATGCCGACAGCAGGAACAAAGATGCATATTGCTGATTGGAAACAAGACAAAACTTATTATATAAAATGCAGAGATGAATTCAAAAATGAAGAAGCTGATTGTGCTATTGTTGTGAGGCCTAGTCGGAAGTTGTGAGAATAAAATTAATTTTTAGTAATCATAAAATTGTTTGTAGAGTTAGAGCAGGGGTTTTATCTTGGCAACTCTTGAAGAAAATCTTTCAGGTTTATTTTATGATTGGGAAGATTTTCCGCAAAGGTTTTGAAGAGCAGTAGATACGAATCTTTTATAAAAATGTTTAGAGATTAACAAATTTAAAATTCATTTTGACTTTTTCAATAGATTTCTAATAACAACAAACTTTAAATATCTTGTTTTCTATTTAAGAAAATGAATAAAAATGCAGGTGTGTTGTGGTTGAGGATTTTGGGGGCTGGGTGTGGGAGCACGGGATTTGTATTGTTAGCGGTTGGTGGGCAAATAAATAATGTTATTGGTGCAGGGTTGGTAGGTATTGGAACTGTGCTGATTGCGTCAGGAGCTTAAGATGATTAGTGAAAATATAATGCAGGTGATAAATATAATTGTTTTAATAGTTATGTTTGGGAGTTTGTCTTATGTGGTCTATAAAAGGAAGTTTGATGTATCTATTGGAATTGGATTAATAATTGTGGTTTACATAATATTTAAATATGTGCTGAATATATTTTAATATGGTATTGTTTGACTGGCCGATATTTACAGAGGGGATTTTACCTTTCTTACTTGTGTTTGTTTTGATATTTGCGATTTTGCAAAAGAGTAAGATTCTTGGCGACGGGAAGGCGCAGATTGATGCACTTATTAGTTTGGCGATTTCACTTATTTTATTAACTGTTCCTGTTGCGCGGGATATTGTTGTTGGATTAACTCCTTGGCTTGCTGTTGGAACTGTTGTGATTTTGGTTTTCTTTATTTTATATGGTTTTGTTGCAGGAGATTTGTCTGCGGGAAATATGCCTAAAGGATTGAAAATTGCTTTTGGGGTTTTAGCAGCTGTTTTTGTTTTTGGAGTTGTGGTTTATGTTACTGGGTTTTGGTCGACTATTGAAGGATGGTTTTCAGGAGATAGTGGTTTGTTTGCAAATATTTTTATGTTGTTAATTATTGGCGGGGCTGTTGCTGTTGCTGTTGCAACTGGGAAAAAGGGTGGCGATAAGGGGTAGGTAATTTTTAAGGGGGATGATGATTAATTAAGGGGGAGAATTAATTTATTAATCTTAAAACATTTTTGTAAGAGATTATACTTAATGTTTTGCAAAGTGTTTATGGAAATTCAACCAATTATATAAGACAAGGTTGAATTTCTTAAAGTGCTGCTAGGATAATCTCTATACTATAAGTCGATGAGTATTCAGTAATTATTATAAATATTAAATTAAGGATATTTTTTCTGTAAAGAGATTTACATAAGTTTTATAAATAACAATTCTTTTAATTAATCATGGCTTGGTATATGAGTATTACAAATATATTAAACACTTGGGCTGACATGGGTGTGTTTGCTTATGTGATTCCTTTTCTTTTAATATTCGCTGTTGTTTTTGCGATTTTGCAAAAGACTAAACTTCTTGGAGATAATAACCCTTCTGTTCAGGCAATTGTTGCTCTTGCAGTTGGTTTGCTTTCCTTGCAGTTTGATTTTGTTTCAACTTTTTATGCAAATATTTTTCCTAAATTTGGAATTGGACTTGCTGTTTTTTTAGTGTTGATTATTTTACTTGGATTTTTTTATACTGGTTCTGAGGGAGAACCTAAAACAGCAATTAAATGGATTGGATGGTTTACAGGTATTGCAGTTGTTGTTTGGGCTCTTTCAAGTTGGGACTTTTGGCAAGATAATTGGTCAATTTCTTGGTGGATACAGGAGTATTTTTGGCCGATAATAATTCTTGCAGCAGTTGTTGCGGTAATTGTAGTTGTTGCTAAATCCGGAGATAGTTCAACAAAAACACCTACAGGACCTTAAATGGCAATTGAATTAGCAGGACTTACACTTTTTATGCCTATACTTAGTTTTTTACTTGTGTTTGTTTTGGTTTATGCTGTTCTTGCAAAGACAGAAGTTTTGGGGGACAATAAATCTGTTCATCTTTTGATATCTTTTATCCTCGCTGTTTTTTTTATTGTTGAGGCATCTCTTGTGGATTTTATTAATTTTACTTCTGCGTGGTTTGCTGTTTTTTTAGTTTGTGTGTTTTTAATTTTTGTTCTTATTGGTTTTGTTGGTAAAGATGCTTTGGGTGCAATTACTGGAAACAAGGCTGTTGCGTGGGTTTTGTTAGCTGCGTTAGTAATCTTTTTTATAATTTCTTCTGCATATACATTTAATTGGGCTGTGAATTGGGGGGCTCTTTGGGACGGGGCTTATACTGATTGGTTTTCAATGGGAGTCTTGGCTGTTGTTGCTGTTATTGTGAGCTGGGTTTTGGCTAAGAAGTAGGTGGGGGAATTATTTTGGAGGGGGGAATTATTTATTAATTGACAAAAATTTTTGTAGATGATTTATTCCTAATGCTCTGTAAAGTCTTTGCGGAAATTTATCCTAAACATATTAAGATATGGATAAATTTCTTCAAGAGTTGCCAAGACAAATCAGTCAGCTCACCAGCCGAAGAATAGTTTTAGAATTCATAAAAATTTTAACTTGTTTAGGATATTATAGATTATAATAAATATGTGAATAAAACAATTATTTCCCCCCGCTAATCTTCTTGAGTTCTCTGAAATTGTCAATCAAAGGGTTCATTAGTTTTGAAACTGTGTTGTGCAAACTATTGAGGTCTTTTTTTATGTACTCCCCTGTTTCTCCAAACTCACTTATTTTTTTAATTACTTCTTGTTGGAGTTGTTCAATTGATTGTTCAATTCTTTTTAATCTTTCGTCGAGGTCTTTTAGTTCTTCAAGTGTGTGAGTTTTGAAGGACGAGATGTCGCCGGTTTTTTCACTAAATTCCCTAAATTTTTCTAAGATAACTTGCTCTGCTATTTCTGCAATTGTTTCTGTATCGATTTGTGGTTGTTGAGGATAATAAGCTTGTTGAGGATATGCTTGCGGAGTTTGATAATAAGCTTGTTCGTTTCCTTGTTGAGGATATGCTTGTTCTTGGGGTGATTGCATTTGTTGCATTTGTGTTTGTTGTTCTTGTTCTTGTTCTTGAAGTGCCTGCCCAGGCATTATTGATTGCTCCATACCTTGCATTGAAGACATATCTTGTGTTGGTTGTTCTGGGGAAACAGCTTGTTTTATTTTTGATTGACTCATTGCATCACTAATTTCTCTTGGGGAGATACCTTCATCTTCTAATCTTTTTACTATATCTGCGTCTTGCAGTCCTTGATTCTTAAAAGCAGTTACTTTATCTAGGGCCTCCATTTTTATCTTATTATTTTTTAGTTTTGATAGTTTTTATTTGTTTTTGTTTTAATTTCTCGCTAATCATATCCTTGACATCTTGTATTCTTGCAAAATCCAGTGGCTGGAAATCTTTTAGCATTCTTTCTAGAACAATTACTTCATCTTTTCTTACAAAGTTTCTGGTTTCTGATAAAATGCTTTTTACAAGAGATGTTAATTTTTCTAAGTCTTTTTGTATTTTATTTGATTGATTTCTTAATTGGTCAATTTCGCTGGTTATTTGCTCTCTTGTTGTTATTAGGTTTTTCCCGAGGAGAAGAGTTCGGTTCTTGACTAATTTGTTTCTTTCTTCTAGGTCTCTTAGACGGGTGTTGAAATCTGCAAGCAAGAATTGAATTTGGTCTTGGGGTTGCTGTTCCATGTTTATTTATAGTGGGGGTGGTTTATAATCTTTTTTAATACAACAATAATTAAAAACCTAGTCTTCTAAATAATTTTATGTTATTCAAAGAGGGAACACCGTTGTATTCTTATGAAACTATCCGGGAGAGTGGGGAGAATGTGATGTATATTAATTATCTTGGGGCGAGTTTTGTTCCGTCGCTGAGTGCGTATCCAGAGGTGATGGCTCGGACAATTGATGCTCTTAGTGAAAACTTAGATATTTCAAGAATTGTTTTTGTTCAGCAGAGAAATTATAGTTATGATTTTGAATTTGTAAAAATGCTTGCGGACATTGCAAATCTGTATAATTTTCTTACAAAACAGGAGAAGATTTTGTCGCAGGAAAAATTGCAGTTTGCTGCTGATAGGTTTAGTGAGATTTATAATATGATGAATTATTTGATTAGCACTCTTCTTAAACAAGATCCTGTGAAGGCTTACAGGGAGATTAAGAATTTGCTGTTTAAGGAAAAAGCAGATATTGGGCGCAGAGGTGGAAGTGAAACTTATGTGAGATTTTTGGAAAAATTAATTTCTTATTTTGATAATCTTGTGTTGATTAAAAAAGCGAAAACTTTGTTTGCGAATTATCCTGTTGGAGATAGAGAAATTTATGAGGGTATTTTTCGGGCAGATGTAATGCCTAATTTTACTTTTACAAGAATGGTGAGTGAAATACCCTCGGAAGTTGAGATTATTGATCAGTACGAGATTGCGAGTGGTGCTGATAAAAGTGTGGTTACAATTTACAAACAAAAAGATGCTGCGAAACTTATTTATCATTTGTCTCCGCCGGAATATTCTCTTTCTGAAGATCATCATATGTTGCTGAATCTTGCACGAAATGTTCTTGTTGAACACCAGCCAAGACAGGAGGAGTTTTCAGATTCAGAGAGGACGAGGCAGGTTTTTTTTAATGTTTCGCGTGATTTGGTGCAGGATTTGGCGAATACTAAAAATATTTCTTTGACTTACCAGGAGTTGAATAATCTTGCGAATATTTTACTTAGGCATACAATTGGTTTTGGAGTTATTGAAGTTTTGTTACAAGATGAAAATCTTCAGGATATTGTGATTAATGCTCCTGTTTCTCTTTCTAGGATTTTTGTAAAGCATCAGGAGTTTGATGAGTGTTCGACAAATCTTGTTGTGAGTCAGGAGGATGCAGATTCGTGGGCAGCTAAATTTCGTATGCTTTCTGGAAGAGCGCTTGACGAGGCAAATCCGATTTTAGATACTTCTTTGAATTTAAAAGAAATTGATGCGAGAATTGCAATTGTTCAGAGGCCTCTTTCTGCAGGCGGGCTTGCTTATGCTATTAGAAGACATAGAAGTAATCCTTGGACTTTGCCTTTGTTTATTAAAAATAAAATGCTTGATGGGTTGAGTGCAGGGTTGTTGAGTTTTTTAATTGATGGTGGAAGAACAATGCTTGTTGCTGGGACAAGAAGTTCTGGAAAGACGTCGCTGTTGGGGAGTTTGCTGTTTGAAATTATGACTAAGTTTAGGGTTATAACTGTTGAAGATACTCTTGAACTTCCTGTTGCTGATTTGAGAAAAGAAGGTTATGATATTTTATCTATGAAAGTTAGAAGTGCACTTACTGGAGAATCAACAGAGGTGAGTGCTGAGGAGGGGATTAGGGCGAGTTTAAGATTAGGGGATTCTGCGTTGATTCTTGGAGAAATTAGAAGTGAAGAAGCAAAAGCTTTGTATGAAGCAATGAGGGTTGGTGCTCTTGCAAATGTTGTTGCAGGTACGATTCACGGTGCATCTCCTTATGCTGTTTTTGACAGGGTTGTGAATGATTTGAATGTTCCTGTAACTTCGTTTAAAGCAACTGATTGTATTGTTGTGTGTAATCCTATTAAATCTCCAGATGGTTTGCATTCGTGGAAAAGGGTTTTGCAAATTGCAGAGGTTAGGAAAAAATGGACTAAGGATCCCTTGCAAGAAGAGGGTTTTGTTAATCTTATGAACTATGATGTTAATGCAGATAAACTTGTTCCAAGTGATGATTTGATTAATGGGGATTCTGAAATTATTAAGGCAATTGCTGCAAATGTCAAGGGGTGGGCAGGGGATTGGGATTCTGTTTGGGATAATATTTTGTTGAGACAGAAAATCAAAGAGGAACTTGTTGATTATGCAGAGAAAACAAAAAAACCAGAAATTTTAGAAGCCCCTTTTAATGTTAAATCAAATAATGTTTTCCACCATATTTCTGATAAAATTTCTGAGGAAGTTGGTTTGCCTATTTCTGAGAGGGTTTTCCCTGAATGGAAGAACTGGCTGGAGAGAGAAGCGAGAAGGTTATCTTTGGGTTAGAACTTCGAGGAGTTTTTGAGGGAGTGGTTGTGATTATTTTTTTGATTTTGCGATTCCTAATCTTAATCTAATTGCTTCAGAAATAAGTTCAGCTCTTGAGCGATAACCCTCTTTTGCTTTCTCTATAAATTCATCTATTTTCTTGGCAAGTTCTTCTGTTATTGAAATGTTGACATATTTTACTCTCATTTGCTTTCATTTACAGGTGAGCGAAAGACTTATATATCATTTTTCACGCATAGGTGAATGATAAAAAATAAGAAAGCTGGAGCCGGGGCAGTAATTGTCATAATCCTTTTAATTTTATTAGCTATCGCTGCTTATTTTATTATTAAAGGTGGAGCTGTAGAACAAGCTATAGATCCCTGTGAAAGAGAGTTTCAAAATTGTAATCATGGTTGTGGTGAAGGAATACTAAGTAGTGTTTGTAAAGAAAAATGCTCATATGATTATAGGAAGTGTCAGAATGGGTAAAAAGAAAAACCCATTAGAGATTATTGGTATAATCTTAATTATTTTAGGGGTATTAATAATTTTGTCTGCATTTCCTTTATTTCAACAAACATTTTTTCCGGGAATTGAAACTCTTGCTGAAAAAGTTCCTTCAATAAGTGCTACTAGAATAATCATAGGTTTTGTAATATCTATTTTAGGATTAGTTACTTATTTAGGAGAAAAAGGATTAAAAATTTTGATAGGAAAATAAAAATGAAAAATAAACACTTTTGGTATATCCTCGGGGGGATTGTGATTGCAACTTTAATTTTATTAATTATTTTTGCTAATGTAAACAAACAACCCAATTGTAAAATTATTCAAACTCCTTATGAAGAACAAGAATCATATATTGATTATGAAACTTATAACGAACAAAATTGTGAAGAATCTCCTTTAACTTATACGACTCGTCCAGGAGATATTAGGTTACAGGGAGGAAGATGGGGGGACGATTCCTGTTCAAAAAATGGACTTAACCAATGTCTTATTGTTTGGGATGTTATCATTAAAAATACTGATACACGGGGTGGGGAATTCTATATGTATTGTATCTATTCAGATGGCTCAACTTATAAGGCAACGAGACCTTCTTGGATTGATCCTGGAGAAGAAGAATCTATGCAATGTTTTAATACTTTTTCTTCAGGAGAACTTTACATACAAGATACAAAAGTATTTCCCCCAAATAAGGAAGAATGTTTAACTACCTCTCAACAAAGACCTATTACAAAATACAGAACAATTACTAAGTATAAAGAAGAAACCGTTTGTGATTAAAATGACTTTTAAGAAAGGATTTTGGCATAGATATTATAAAGCAAAAAGATTATCTGGAGAAAAATTTTTCAAAAATAGATTTAAAAATATTGAGATGGTTATTTTTGCTTTCTTAGTAGCAATTGTTCTCTCTTTTGCAGATGATTTATTTATCTTTAATAGAGGACTAAATCCCTCAACTAAAACAAAATTTTTGGTTGTAATTTTTATAATATCTGTTCAATTATATAGACATTTTTTATATAAGAAATATTATCCTAAGGTTTAAATTTGTCCCAAAAACAAGACTTAAGTCCAAAAAATGAGACAAGATTAAGAGAAAGGTTTAAATAATCTTTTTGTCTCAAAAAAGGGACTTAAGTCTATAAAATGGGACAGAATGTTGATAAGATTTTAGAGGTTTTTTACGAAAATCCTGGAAAGAGTTTTACTGTTCGAGAGTTGACTAAACTGACTAAAGTTCCTCGGGCAACTCTTCATAAAAAACTTTTGGATTTGAAAAAACAGAGATTGATTACAAAGGAGAACAAAGCAGAGAGTAATTTGTTGTTTGAAGCAAAGAAAATTAATTATTTTATCGAAAAAGTTATTGATTCTGGTTTGATGGATGAACTAATTAAAAATCTTAATCCTTCTGCGATTGTTTTGTTTGGGGGGATTAGGAAAGGAGAATCTGACAAAGAAAGTGATATTGATTTATTTGTTGAGAGTTCGATTGAAAAGGAATTAGATTTGAGTAATTTTGAGAAAAAACTGAAACATAAGATTGATTTGTTTGTTAAACCAAGTATTAAGAATTTTCATGAGGGTTTATTTAATAATATTCTTAATGGGATTAAATTATATGGGAGTATTAAGATAAAATGAATTTGATGCCTTGGGAATTATGTGAAAGAGATTTTATTAAAATTGTAAAGAGGGATGATGAACGAATTAAGACAATAATCAAGATGGCTTTGAAGAGGTTAGATAAAATTAAGAGATATAAAATGGAAGATGAGATTTCTTTTATTGTAGAAGATTATTATGAGATTATAAAAGAACTTTTAGTGGCTTATTTACTTAAAAATGGATTGAGATCAAAAAACCATCAGTGTTTGATTAGTTATTTTTATAAGAAAAATCCTCAATATGAAAGAGAGGTCCAGATTATTTCTCAGATGAGTTATTTTAGGAACCGATTGAATTATTATGGGGATGCTATTCCAAAAAAGTTTTATGAAACTCATGAGAAAGAGTTTAAGAAGATAATTAAATTGTTATTTGGGGTTTTAGAGGTGAAGGGATGAATATAGAAAAAAAGAGTATATACAAAACCAAAAGAAGTCCCGCCCAAAAGCTCCTTTTAGTCGCTCCCACCCTATTTGTCGAAGCAAAGCTTCGATGTTCTTTTGGTTTTAAGGTAATTAAATTTTCTTTTTTACAAAATGGTTAGTACAGAAGACATAATGAAAAAATATGGGGCAAGGATTGAGTCGCAGATGAACTCTTATTCTCCGAGCCAGAAGTTTAGTCAGAGTTATGAAAAATTTAGGGCAAGTATGATTCCAGAATTTACTCGTTATGAAAAATGGTGCAAGGCACTGGGGAATCTTTTTCACATGAAAGTTGCTGAGAAAGATAGGCTTGTTGTTCAGAGGCAGATTGAAATTGCTCATCTTAATTTAATACCTTCAGAGGTTTTGGTTTTTGGAGTTGTTGTTTTATTTTTGAGTTTATTTGGCGGGCTTTTAGCAGTTGTTGCTGGGTGGTTGCTTTTTCTTGAAACTCCCACTTGGGCTAATTTTCCTATTGGACTTAGTTTTTTGATTATTATTATTTCTATGTTTTTGTTTTACTATGCTTACAAAGCTCCACAGAGACTTGCACAGCAGTGGAGATTGAAAGCGTCGTCGCAGATGGTTCCTGCAATTTTGTACATTGTAATTTATATGAAGCATACCTCAAATTTTGAAAAAGCTGTTTCATTTGCCTCAGAACATTTGCCAGATCCACTTGGTTTGGATTTTAGGAAAATTTTCTGGGATGTTGAAGTTGGTAGATTTTCTTCAATTAAAGATAGTGTTGATAATTATTTAGAAACTTGGAGAGATTATAGTATTGAATTTATTGAGGCGTTTCATTTGATTGAGAGTAGTTTATATGAGCCGTCTGAGGAGAGAAGGGTTGTTGTGTTGGAGAAATCTCTTCAGGTTATTCTCGACGGGGTTTATGATAAAATGCTTAAGTATACTCACAATGTTAAGTCGCCTCTTACAAATCTTTATATGCTTGGAATTGTTTTGCCGACGCTGTCTCTTGCGATTCTTCCTCTTGCTTCAACAATGTTACAAGGTATGATAAAATGGTATCATGTTTTGCTTTTGTTTAATATTCTTGTTCCTTTTTTAGTTCTTTATTTGACGACTAATGTTATGATGGAACGACCGGGTGGTTATGGTGAGACAAGTTTGCTTGAGAAAAATCCTCTTTATCCAAAATATAAAAGCCGGAAGCCTTATATGATTGGAATCTTGATTGCGATTCCTTTTTTGATTCTTGGATTTCTCCCTTTGCTTTGGGCTTATACTGATTTGCCTTTGTGGATGGGGATGCAGAGAGATTATTCCTGGTCTTCAATAGGATTTGGATTTTTAGGAGAGTCTGGAATTTTTGGGATTATGGAAACTACTGATGGAATTAAAGGGCCTTTTGGAATGCTTTCTCTTTTGTTGAGTTTGCTTGTTCCTCTTTCTATTGCTATGATTTTTATTATTGCTTATCATGTCAAAACAAAAGATTTGATTAAGTCGAGGGAGATGTATAAAGAAGTTGAGAATGAGTTTACAAGTTCTCTTTTCCAGTTGGGGAATAGGCTTGGCGACGGCACTCCTGCTGAAATTGCTTTTGCTAAAGTTGCAGGTTCATCAAAGGGGACTGCGACTGAAGGATTTTTTAGATTAGTTAATCAAAATATTCAGCAACTTGGGATGTCTCTGAATGATGCGTTGTTTAATCCTAAACGAGGAGCTGTTATTTTTTACCCTTCTGAATTAATTGCAACTTCAATGAAGATTTTAGTTGAGAGTGTTAAAAAAGGTTTGAAGGTTGCTGCGAGAAGTTTGATGTCAATTTCAGAATATGTTAAGAATATAAAAAAGATTAATGCGCGGTTGAATGATTTGCTTGCAGATATTATTTCTGATATGAAATCGAACATGGTTTTTTTAGCTCCGATGCTGTCGGGAATTATTATTGGACTTGCGGGGATGATTACTGCGATTCTTTCTAGTTTGTCTGCGATGTTTGCATCTGGTGGTTTATCTGCCGAGGGTGTTGATGCAATTGCTGGAAGTGGCGGGATTGAATCTCTTTTAGGAATTTTTGATATAACTCAGATGATTCCTCCTTACTGGCTTCAGATTGTTGTTGGTTTTTATTTAATTGAAATTGTGTTTATTCTTACTTCAACTCTTGTTACAATTCGTTCTGGAAGAGATAAACTTGCGACAACTTATGAGATTGGGAGAAATCTAAAAACCTCGATTATACTTTATGTGATTATTGCTCTTGGTTCGATTATTGGACTTGGTTTGATTGGTGCTGTGGCTTTGCAGGGGTTGGTCTGATGATTTATTTTTGATTGAGGGAGAGTCTGAAAGAAAATTTTTTATTTTAGATAGATAACTTTTAAGAAAAATTGATTTAGGATTATTAAAGCACAAAGTGCATTTTGGCTTGCTGCTAAGCAAGCATATTATAATGTGCCTTGGCAGGCACACTAATTCACCTTCGGTGATTTATTATCTCTGTATGGTTTTTTGGTTTTGTTGTTTTTCTTTTGGTTGGCGGGGGCGGGGTGGTGGGGTGGTGGGGTTGTGTGAAAATAATTTTTTTTGAAAACTATCTTAGTTTTTCTTTTGAAACACAAATTTTCTTTTTTCTAAAAAGAAAAGAGGGAAAAGATTTATAAATAACAAAAAACAAATAATTAAAAGAAGATGGTGAATAAAAAAGCTCAGAGTATGTCTTTGACAACAATTCTTTTAATGGTTCTTGGAATTGTAGTTGTTGTGCTTTTGATTTGGGGATTTTCAACAGGGTGGAGTGGGTTCTGGGATAGGATTTCTCCTTTTGGTTCAAAGGCAAATGTAGATTCAATAAGAAGCGGTTGTAAGTTAGCCTGTGCTTCTAGCGATCAATATAATTTTTGTGAAAAGTCTCAGACAGTTAAATTTGATGATGGAACTTCTTGGAAAGGGAGTTGTTATAATTTTATGGCTAATTCTAAGGTAGGTGTTGAAGGTTGTTCGATTGAGTGTTCTGTTGATAAATTGCCTAAAAAATGTGAAGGAACTTCAGAAAATTCTTTAGAAGGTAAATGGCAAGAAAAAGCTTGTGATACTACTTTAGACGAAGAAGATGTAACTTCTAAGGTTGGAAACACAGACGGAAAAAATGATAATAAGTATTGTTGTATTCAAAAATAAACCCATTAACTTTATTAATATAGATTTTCTTTATTAATTATGAAATTTAAACGCGGTGATTTTTCAATTGGGGAACTTGTTACAATTATTATTGTGATTGTTGTTTTTGCTTTGTGTGTTGTTTTTATTTGGCTGTTGAAAGACAAGGGTTTTGAAGGTGCTCTTGCTACAATTAAAAATCTGCTTCATTTTGGAAGGGCGAAATGACAAGATGAGAAAACTTATTTTAAATAAAAAAAATAAAAGAGGTACTGAATGGACTGTTGGGAAACTTCTTACTCTGATTCTTGCTGTTGTTTTTATTGTGTTGATTGTTTGGGGTGTTTCGAGTAAAGCATTTTTGCCGTTGAAGGAAAGATTATCTGGGATGTGGGATAATGCTAAGGGTTTGTATTCTGGTATTTTTGGTGGGGGGGATGATGGTGGGGATGGTGGGGGGGACTCAAGTGCGGTTGAGAATTATGCGGCGCAGGGGGGTACTGTAAGGATTCTTACAATTTCAATAGTCCCTTCTGGAGAAAATGCTTATGATTTTTATAATACTAAAATACAAACTAGACCATCTTATCTGGATCCTTCAGAAAATAGGTCTTTAGTAATCTTAGATAAAATAATTAATCAAGAAATTCTTACAGATAGTTATAAGACTATAACAATTAGTTGTGAAGACTTATCTAAGAAAGAAGGGGTGCAAAAATATTCCTTAGAATTAATTCCTAAAGATCTAACTTCTGTTGAACAAAAACAAGAGATTAAAAATTTGGTGATTAATAAGATGTCAGAAAACTGTAATGATGTTCCGAAAGAAGAATTATTTAGGATGAGAGAGATTTATTTTCTTGCAGATTCTAATAAGGAAGGAGAGCCTAAAAAGATTACAGAGGCTTTGGTAGGAGATTCTATTTCAGTTGTAATTAATAATCATAATTGTGCTTCAATTAAGGTTTACGGGGCTGCTGGAAGAGATGTCTCTTTAGGCCAATCAACAAAAGAGGAGTATGCGGTAATCTCTCTAGGAGAATTAGTAAAGGTTGAGGAATCTACACTTATAGAAGGTTCTAAGGATTTTTCTTTTGAAATTGTTTGTTTTTCTGTTGAAGGAAAAGAAGTTTTAAGCTTTACAAAAACAATTAAAATAATCAATGAAAATTTTGTTGAGCCGCTTGTAGAAACTCCTGAAGAAGACACACTTGTTAATAAACTCTGGACATTTGATAGTACAATAGCTCAGGTTGAATCTATGAGTGGAAAATATTCTGCAAAACCTGAAAACAAGAAATTTGTGGATTCTCTTTTTGATTATGGTTTAATTACCTCAAAACAATATAATGAAATAAATGGTGGTAGCACTTGGGATTTTAATTGGGAGGAAAATATGGATTATGTTAAACAAGTTTTAAAGAATAATAAAATGCAAAAAATAATTTCTGGAAAAGAAGTTATTCCGGAACCGGATTATAAAGTTGTTCTTAATAATAACATCAAAAGTTCTGAGACACTTAAGTTAAAACAAGGATATAAAATAATTTTAAATTACTTTAATGTAAATCGTGATATTGAGATTGTTAGTTTAGAAAAAAACAAAGTTTCTGTTAAAATTCAAATATCCTCGATAACTTCTAATACTTTTTATCTGGCCCCAAGTAGTTATAAAAATCTTGAGGTAGATAGTTCTCATGAGGGCGATGATGTTAAAATTTTAGTGGGGGCCATATCTGGGTTTGATTATGATAATTCATTAATGATTGAAATTAAATTGGAAAGTTTGCAGTAATAAAATGAAAAACAAACGTGGTTTCCTGGTATCAAAAGAAACAGTTGAATTGATTATTGCAGTGGCGATTATTGCTCTGGTTATTTTTGTTCTTTATAATGTTCTTATTGGGTCGTGGAACAAGGAGGATGAAACAGCTAAATCTTATCTTGAAACTTTGAAAAAAGAGATTGCTAAGGCAGATGCTGGGGGGGTTGGGGAGTTTGAGATGTGGCAGAAGACTGATGAGACTTATTTAGTTGCTTATTTTGGAGATAAAGTAGGTATGAAAATTGGCAAATTTGATTTAATTCCAGATAAGGCCCAGAAAAATAATCTTTGTATTTGTTATTCCTCTGGCAGCAAAGTTTTATGCAAGCCGTGTGTTTCTTTGAAATATCCTGTTAGATTTGATGGTTTTCCTGAGGAGACCTTTATTCAATTTGGACAAAAAGTAAAAATAACAAAATCAAAAGATAAAGGGGAGTATGTTTTTATACTGCAAAAAGATTCTACTAAAAAAGTAGAAGAACCAATAACCCCCCCATCTGAAGGATCAGATATTAGTGGAGGGGGAGGTGGTGAGGGGTGGTAATTAATAAAACAAAATCTATGAATAAGGCGGCACACGGAATGGTGGATAAGATTATCACATTAGTTTTATACATTGCGCTTATTATTGCTGCAGGGGCGGCGGTCTTTTTGCTTGTGACTAAGATTACATGAGATGCCGAAAAGTTTAATAATCAAATTAATATTTTTGCATTATGGACGAAGATTTTAGTGAAAAGGAAATAGATTTAATAGATTCTTTAATTGAAAAATCTTTAAAGGAAGGTTTTATTCCAATAGAAGATGCTATAAAAGAAGCAGATGAAAAATATCCAAATTAATTTAATGGGGTTAAGAAAATCACTTTTACGATGGTGGAACCTTCACAAATTAAGAATAAACAAAATATGTGCCGAAGGCACCAATAGGTCGCTTTGCGACTTAGTATAATAATTAAAATTTAGTAATGCCCTATTCTCTATAAATTTTTTATTAGTTCTTGATTTTTTTTGTGATTCTTTTTTAGTTAAGTTTATTAATATCTCTTGGATTAATTATTTATGGACAAAAAAGTAAATTTCTCTTATGAGAAATTTTCATGTTTTCCAAAACCTCTGCGGTTTTGTAAAAGAGGAAGTGAGAAGTATTATATTCTTATTTCAATTATCCTAGGGATTATGATTTTAGCTTTGTCTTTGTTTTATATTTTTCACGAGTTTTTTACAAGTGAAGAGTTGGATTGGGAGAGTTGTCGGCAGAGTATTGTTCTGAGGAATACAATGCCTACTGCAAGCAGACTTGCGACAGTTAAAATTGAACAGCTAAAAAACCAATTTCCATTAAAATGTAAGACTCAGGTTATAAACCTTGATTGGGACGATAAGAAAGGTTCTGATGGGGATGATAATTATAAACAAAATATAGATTTTTTCATAAAGACTATTGCAGATAATATGGCTCAGTGTTGGTCTCTTGTTGGGGAAGGAAAATATAATATTTTTCCCTCGAACATTATTACACAAAAAAAGAATTGCATAATTTGTGCAAGAATACATTTTAGTGAAGAAGCTATAAAAAAAATCTCCCCTGATTCAACCTCTAAATATACTCCCCTATTTATTAGGGAATATTTAGCTACTCATGATATTAATGGAAATTTGCTTTCAACTAATGAAATTAATGAGTTTATGAATTTTGAAAAGATAAGTAAGAATAGTCTTGCAAATTTTTTACGTTATAGTACGTCGGATTTTTTTATATTTTTAGATGATAATAATTGGGAATCTGGTAAATATGGTATGAGATTTGCAATTAGCCCTTTAGATGGAGATATTTTTATTGGAAGCTATTTTTATACTAATAATAATGTTGAATTGGCATGGCCCCCTGTTGTTAAATACTCTTATGCCTATCCTTTTTTTGCACAAGTTGGAAAAGATGATATTAGTTCGTGTAGTATAGAATCAATCCCAGCCTAAAAAATGAAAAACAAAAACCACTTAGATGCCTCAAAAAGATACTCCTGCTTCCCAAAACCTCTGCGGTTTTGCAAAAGAGGCGACATAGTATATCAGACAATTACTCATCTTATTTTGATAACTCTTATTTTTGCTATTTTCTTTCTTGCTGCAACAAGCAAGGTTACATCTAAGGTTGTGAAGCAACAGGTTCTGGAAAAGCAGACTGCCTTGTTGATTGATGCTGCTGATAAGGGGATGACTTTTATTATTGATAAGACTTATCTTGAGGGTGGAACAATTGGGAATATTGAATTAAAACAAGGCAGGGTTTTTGTTTATATTGCTGGACAGGGGTTTAGTAAAGGATATCCTTATTTTTCTCGTTATGATGTGAGTTTGGTAAAAGAGGAGGACAGATATCTGATAAAAATAGGATGAGAAAAAATAGTTGTTTTAAGAATTGGAAATTTTTTGATTTTTGCAGATACCCACTAAATTCGACTTTGTCGAGACCCGCCCTTCTTCCACACCACTGCCACCCCAGAAGTTTGTCAAAAATAAAAATTTCCAATAAGTTTATGAAAATAAAAGGGAAAAAAGCAGTTGCAGGGGAAATGATTTTAACACTTTACAGAATAGTTTTAGTTTCTATTATTGCTGTTTTTGTTCTTGGTTTTGCTTCTTTTGCATATGATTTTTATATTGAAGCACGAGATATTGAAGCTGGAATTTTAGCAAAACAAATTGTGGATTGTCTCGCTCCTGAGGGTTCTGTTAATTTGCTTTCTTTAGTTGGAAACGAAAATAAAATTTTAGATTATTGTGGATTTAAAAATATGGATAGGATTTATGCAAAGGTTTTGATTTTAGATGGTGCTGAAAATGAAATAGAAAAATTAGAACAAGGAGATTCAGGGGCTTTGTGGATGCTTGAGATTTATAAAGAAGAGAGTGAGGCACAGGCAAAAAATACCCCTGAATATGGTCCAAAGTATCTTCCGGATAAATATGGGGTTCCTAAAGAACAAACAGAGAATATCAAAAAATATGTTCCAGGACATTTTGTTTCTGAAAAATATGGGGTTTATGAGGTAGCGATTATTGATGGAAAGAATCCTGCATATGGTGGGGAATTAAAAGTGGAGGTTTTTGTTGGACATGAATTTTAAATCATTTTCGAAGAAGGCAGTTGTAGGAGCTTCTATAGCTACGATAATTGTAACAATTGCAATTGTTTTATTATTAGTTGTTTATGCAATTCTTGGGGTAATTGTTAAGAACACTCGTGGGGCTCCTAAAGAATTTAATTCTCAATTAAAAGAAAGCGAGAAGCTTGAGATAGAATTTAATAATTATTTTTCTAATTTTAAGAAATTGACAAAAGCGAGAAAAATGATTTGGCTTGAAAATACTAATGTTGATGCAGCTTTACAAATCACTGGATGGGGGAAAAATGAAAAATAAAAAAGCAAATTTCTCTTATGAGAAATTTTCATGTTTTCCAAAACCTTTGCGGTTTTGTAAACGCGGACAGTTTTTTGCACTTTATTTGTTTGTCTTAACTTTGTTTATGTGTGGTTTGTCTTTTGTTATTTATTCTATTCAACAAGAAGATATGGAGAATACAATTGTGTCTCCTATGCCTGTGCTTCAACTTCAAGATGAACAAGAGCTTTTTGAAATTTCCGAGGGTGTTTTAATTAAAAATTCTGTTTGTGAGTTTAAATATAGAGATTATAATCAAGATTTATCTGAGGAGATTAAACAACAAATATTGTATAGGTATTATGGAGAATTATTTGCTTTTTTATTTGCAGATACTTATAAGACTTCCACAGATGGAGGCGATTTAGAATTATTAGCAAGTTTCTATAGTGTTAGTCAATCTGGAAAAAATGTTGTTGTTAAAAGAAGAGCAAAGATTAACAGAAATTTAATTCCCTTAGAAATAAAAGGAAAGAATAATTTTCCTGTAAAACTTGAATGGGTTTTTGAAAAAACTTATAATATAAATTTGAAGGATTGTTCTTAAGATGTCTGATTATGTAGAAGTTGGAAGGAGAAAAACCAAAGGCGATAAAAAAGCTAAGGTGCGGTATAAGATTTACAAGAAAGGCGGGAAGTATCGGAGCAAAAATGTTGACGAGGGGAAGGGTAAAAAGAAATAATTAAAAACAGGGGTTGGTTGTTGTAGATAGGATGAAAATAAGTAAAAAAACATTGGAGATATTGAATTATATTGCTCTTATAATAGGTTTTGTAGCCATGGGAATCCTTATTTATGCAATAATAAAAAGTCTTGTTTAAAATGCAAGAAGAATTTTTTGATTGGAGTATTATTGTTTTGAATTATTTAATATTTGTATTGATTTTTATTAGAACCTTGAGGACTGATTGTTTTAATACTTTTGATTTAAGCGTTACATTTATAGGGCTTGGTGCATCTATTTTATTATTAATAATTAAACTAATCAACAAAAAAAGAGAAAAATGAATTTTTTATTTTGGATGTTTTTAGCTGGAATTGTTGTTGCGAGTTTGCAGGATTTGAAAAGGAGAGAGGTAGATAATTGGTTGAATTATCTTTTGCTTATTGGTGGGGCTGGTTTTTTAATTTTTGATTCTATTTTTAATATGGATTTTAATATTGTCTTAATTGGATTATTTTGCTTTGGGATTATGTTTGTTCTTGGAAATTTGTTTTATTATGGGCGGGTGTTTGCAGGGGGGGATGCAAAATTGTTGATTGCAATGTTTGCTCTTTTTGTAGGTTCTTCTTTGATTGCGAGTTTGCAGAACATTGGGATTTTTATAATATTTCTTTTGTTTGGGGGAGCGGTGTGGGGTGGGGTTTATGGGGGTGGGCTTGTTTTTCTTAATTTTAAGAAATTTACTAATCAATTAAAAATAGAATTTAGAAAATATAAGAGATATTATTCTATTTTTTTATTTATCTTTGTTCTGCTTGTGGTTCTTATTTTTCTTGATAATCTTTTTTTGGTATTAGTTTTGTTTTATATTTTGTTTATTTTGCTTTTTATTTTTGCAAAAGCACTTGAAAATTCTGCAATGCTCCGGCGGGTTAATTCTCGGGATTTACGCGAGGGAGATTGGATTGTTGAAGATGTGCGAATTGGAAAGAGAATTGTTAAGTCAAATTGGGAAGGGTTGACTAAAAAAGATTTGGAATTATTAAGGGGGGGGCACAAAAATGTTTTAGTTAAGGAAGGGATTCCTTTTGTTCCTGGATTTTTAATTGCTCTTATTTGTTATGGGTTTTTAGCAGAGAGTTTGTTAGAGATTGTTAAGGAATTCTTGGCTTTAATTTAGGCAAAGATTTTGGTTTTTTAATTTTGGATTTTGCTGGTTTTCTTGGCTTAACTTTTAATTGCTCTTGAAGTTTCTTTAGCTCTTCTTCTGTTGCTTTTTTCCTTTCTTTTTCATTCCCATAAAGTGGGAGAATTTCTACAATTTTATGCCCGAATATTTCTGTTGAGGAGATTTTTACTTGTTTTGGTTTGAATTTTGATTTTATTTTTTTTGCAATTTTGTTTGCAAGTGTAAAAGCTGGTGAAGGAAGTTTATCATGTTCTTTTGAAATAACCAGGGCGTGCCCTTTGCTTAGGGGGTTTATTTCTAAAATAGCAAGAGATTTTTTATTTTCATCTATTTTGTAAGAAGGTGTTTTTCCTTCGATAATTGAACAGAAAATGCAATCTTGAGGCAATTTCTGATTTTGAGTAGCTTGTTGATTTTTTATAAGTAACTGTTCTAATTGCTTGTTTGAAAAAGCTATTATTTGCTGTTTTGCTTGTTCTTGCTGTTCTGGAGGGAGATTGGAAATTTGTTTTAGAAGTTGTTCTTTGATTTGTTTTGCTTGTTCGAGGGTTAGTGGCATATTTTTATTTAGAGAATAATGTTTATAGGTTTTTGGGTTAAATCAACCTTCGATAATCAATAACATCAACAGAAGAAACTCCTGGCTGTTTCTTGAAAATCTCTACTAAGAATTCCTGGTCTTTTGTTTCTGGCATTGAGACAGTTGCAATTAGTGCTTTTAGTCCAAATGCAATAGGCTCTTCTTCATAAGCATTAACTTTGCCTTCTTGAGATTCAATTTCTTTTTGAGCATTTTGCTTAATTGATTCTAAATCTGTGCTAGGGCTTTCCAGCATTATTTTTATTTTTATTCCTATTGTTCCCATATTTGTTTATTTGAATTTTGGTTTATAAAGTTTTAGATTGAATTTCATCTCAATAATACTTAAAAACTCCGGAAATTCAGTGTAGATATGCAAAATTATGAGGCGCTTGTTGAGCGAATAGCTGAATCTGCGAAAATAGAAAAAGAGGAGGTTGAGAGACAGATTGAGGCGAAGAAGGCAAAACTTTCTGGTTTGATTTCTAAAGAAGGAGCTGCTCAAATTGTGGCGGCGGAGTTGGGGGTTAGTTTTGATAATGTTCAGTTGAAGATTAAAGAACTTATGCCTGGAATGAAAAAAGTTAATTTAATTGGAAAAGTAATTAATTTGTTTCCGGTTAGAGAGTATAATAAAAATAATCGACAAGGGAAAATTGGAAGTCTTATTATTGCCGATGATACAAGTAATGTTCGGGTTGTTTTGTGGGATACAAATCATATTGAGTTAATTGAAAAGAAAAATATCAAGGAAAATGATTTTGTTGAAATAAGCAATGCTATGATGAAAGAGAATGAACTTCATTTAGGGGGATTTTCTGAAATTAAAAAAAGCGATAAAATTGTCGAGAATATAAAAACAGAGAGGGTGATGCAGAAAAAAGAAATTAAGGATTTGCAACAGGGAGAGGAGGTGAGAGTAAAAGGGATTGTTGTGCAGATGTTTAATCCGAGATTTTTTAGTGTTTGTTCTGAGTGTGGAAAAAAAGTTCAAGAAGAGACAGAGGGTTTTGTTTGTGCAGAGCATGGGAAGGTTCAGTGTAAGGAACGCTCGTTGATGAATTTTGTTTTAGACGATGGGACAGAGACAATTCGTGTTGTGCTTTTTTCAGATGAAATTAATAAAATTATCCCTGAAGAAGATTTAAAGGATTTTGAAAAACTTGCGGTTTTTAGGGAGGATTTTTTAGGTTCCGAGTTTTATATAAGTGGGCTTGTGAAAAGAAATAATTTGTTTAATAATTTAGAACTAACTGGAAGAAGTGTTGAAAAAATTAATGTTGATGAATTGATTGGGGAGTTGGAAGGAAATAATTAAAAATAGCTTTTGTTTTTTTATTTTATGTTACTTAGAACTCATCTTGTTTTTTCAATTTTGATTGGGGTTTTAATTTTTGATTATCTTGATTCTCCTTTTTTGTTTCTTGCTTTTCTTTTGTTTGCTACAATAATTATTGATATTGATTCTAGAAAGTCATTTATTGGGAAGAGATGGTATTTTCGCCCTTTGCAGTGGTTTTTTAATCACCGAGGGATATTTCATACATTTATCTTTGGTTTTGTTCTTTCTGCTATTTTATTTTTTATTAGTGCTAATGCTGGTTTTGGATTTTTTATTCTCTCCTAATACCCTACAGCTTGCTGTAGGGATAAAACTATAAAT
>CAZBOY010000005.1:0-18119 GCA_964493655.1 Candidatus Woesearchaeota archaeon
TTAAAATTAACTAATTTTTAGATGCCCCATAGCTTGCTGTGGGGAGTTTCACTTAATATAATAAACTTCTCTTTCTTAATCGAGAATGTATCTAAAATATAAAAATTCTCGTCGATAAATTCCTCTAGCCATTTTCTTTTAATTTTAAATTTAGTTCTCCCGCTCAAACTTCCTTCAGCAAAACTCAAAACAATTTTTTCACATTCCTTAAAAATTTTTAAAATAAATTCCTTAGAAAAAGTTTTCCCAAAAAATTCCAGAGCATCCACAATCTGGAACATAAAAACAACTCTTGGTTTTTTCTGTTTCTTCAAAATATCTAAGACAAAATCAAGATTAAACAAATCTCCTTGAATTGCCAAAGCATCAAAACATTTCTGTTTAAAATAATCATTCATTAATTTAACTAACTGCCCAACACCCTCAATCCCAACATAATCAACATTTTTTGGAAAATACCCATAAGAAAAACCATTTATCCCAGCACCTAAATCAACCACACTTTTTTCATTTTTTATAATCTGCGCATAAAGTTCAGGATAATCCCTCTCCTTAGTTGAAAGATGTTTTTTCAAAATCTCTTCATCCAAAATCTTTGCCTTCAAAATCTTATTTGTTAAAAAAACACCAAAATATTTTCTAAGCAAAGCCCTCGCCACCTTCACATCCCCCCGAGATTTATCCAGAGCTCTTTCAATAATTGAATTCGGCAATTGCGAAAATATTTTCTTTTCTTTGATTTTTTGGATAAGATCCATCTCTCAAGAAAGAATTAGAGATTTAATAATCTATCTTAATCTTGGTTTTCTAAATCCCTGTCTTTTGATTTTTCCAGCTACAACTTCAATTGTACAGCCAGTAGTGGGTCTTTTAAAAAATTGCCTAGAAATCTTACCAGAAGCATCATAAACTATCCTTAAGTTAGTATGATTATAATCTAATCGAGATTTATGTGGGTCTGTAATTGCAATTAAAACAATTTCATCCCTGTTTGGATGATAGCTGTATCTTTCTTCTAAAGCTAAATAAACATTAGCAGATTCTATTTGAGAAGGTAAAAAAAAGAATAATTGTACACGGTCTGGAAAATCCAAATGCCCTTTTCCATTTACATCTTTTAATTCTATCTTTTCTACAGAATCTCCAGCTTTTTTTACAAAAGGGGAATTATGTTCCAAACCAGGAAGATCAGCACAACTTAGCCCCATCAAAGAAGGCAAACCCCCCGCTATTATCTTTAAAGCAGTTCTTCTATCTACTCCACTAGGATTCTCCATAAAAAACCTAAAGAAAAAGGGTATTTAAACCTTATTATTTTAACTACTCTAAAGTTAATAAAGTAAATTATAAAAGATATCATGAATCTTATCTGAAATCCCTAATTCTGAAATCTCTGAAATCACTTTTCCTGAAATTGGTTTGGAGCTGACACCCCTAGCTTCCATCACGCCTAAATTTTTATCTCCAACACACTTATTTTCTTTTTTATCACATCCAGAAAGACAATATCTAAAAGTTTTCCAAGAAGAGTAACAATGGCTTTTTATAGGTCTTTGATAAAGTCTCATCAATCTCTTTCCAGAACACCTGTATTCATTTAACCAACCCTTAGTACATTCCTGACATGCCCCATTCTTACAACCAAAAGGACATTTGTAAATTTTGAAAAAAGAAGTATTATCACTACAATAAAATTCAACTAAATTAGATCTATCATAACATTCATCGCACATCCAATCAAAATCATTATTCAAACACCCAGAAGTAAGATTATTATCACCTAAATCTGTTTCTTTAGTTTCATCACACTCCATATCCCCAAAGATAGTAAAATTATTTTCAATATCAAAATAAACAAAACTCTCGTCTAATTCTGGGAAATTATAATAAAACTTCAAATTATAAAGCAAGTTAAAAACTACAAAAGGATCTTGTTGAGAAACAATTGTAAGAGTTGACCGAGTATCCTCATCAAGGACGATCAATGCATCAGAATCTTGTAAAAGATTTCTTAAATCAGAATTAATAAATTGTGAATCCTTGTTCCCTATAAAAATTATTGATTTATCCACTCTTAAAGGACTTCTTATAATTCTTTTAGGATAATCGTCATACTTAAAGAAACTTATATTTAGAAAAGATGCATAGTCTTGAATAATAGATTCATTTATCTTAGCATCATATACAATTACGCCTTCAACACCTTCTTCCATAATTGAATTTAAAAAACCAAAAATAGAATTATAATAAATAACATTCTCTTCGGGAGGTTGTAAATAGCTACTATGAAAAGTATAAGATTCTGCACATACAGGCAATGCAACCATAAGCACCAGCAAAATTGTGAGATATATTGTTTTCATTTTTAAGGTACAAGGTTCTCCTTGCATTTATCATCATTTGTAGTCCAAAGACCAATTCTAAAACCTGCAAGACCTAATGGAAGTTCCCCTTCAAGCTGGAGTCTTTTTTTGCCTTTACTATCTACTAAACGCCTCAGTTTAATTCCACTATACCCTGGAGCCCTAACAAAATCAATAACCATTTTATCAAAAATACTATCTAGAGTATACCCAATTCTCATTCCCCAAGCAATTGTTTTAGGTTCTGTAATTCTTCTCCAAAATTGCCATTTTCCCTGAGTACATTTTGCACTTTTAATTCTAAACCAAGGTTTTTTACCATAACCCTTTGCAACACATTTTCCATTTTCACATCTATATATCCTAAGTTTATCTAAACTTTCACAAATATTTTTACAAGGATTTTCTTCATCGCAAGTTGGAGCATCCTCACATTTTCCCTGAGTACATACCCCATATTCTCCATTGCTTTTTGTACAACCTAGATTATTTATTAAAAGAGGAACATAAATCTTAGAATTTCCAGCAATATGACCTCCAAAACGAGTAGTAGAACACCACCCACACTTGTAACAATCTGCATGATCCTCTTTATCTGGAACTAAAACATAAGAAAAACTACCGCCCCCCATAATTTTTCCAAAATCTTTTGAACGCGGATTTATATTCGGTGTCCAGACTTTTTGACATTTAAGACAATTATTTTCTTTATCTGATGTAAAACAAGAAACACCAACAGTCAGTTCTCTAGAAGTTTTAATATCCCTGGGATTAGATTCCAAATAAGCTTCAAAAGTATAATGGTTTACAGATTTTTCTGGATCCTCTAAATCAGGTTTATGTATTGTTGCATGCCAATAAGCTTCTGATGTTCCCTCATTAATTGGTCTAGTTGAAGTCATGACATTCAAGGAAGAATCCTCGTAAATTTTAAGATTAAAGTTAACTTTATCCCCGACACATTCTTCCTGATTTACCATTTTTGCAACTAATTTAACTTCTTTATTTTCTTCAACACGATCTACTTCCTGTCCTTCATTAGTTGTCCAGTATACTCCTTCAATAGAACAACTATTACAGGTTGTACGACTCCAACTTCCAGGTTTAGAAAGTTGGCAACAGGGTTTCCTTCCACCCCCCCCATCAAAATCACAAGTACATTTAAAACCATCAAAATCATAAAAAAATTTAACTGCATAAGAAGACTGCCCCGGGGGAGAATAGCACCATTCATCATTACAATCTGTTTTTCCATCACAATCATTATCAATACCATCTTTACATGTGGGTCCAACTTCTGCTTGATTTTGTGGCCAGATTAAAGGATCATCATCATTACAATCTACCTTAGTACTACCTCCAATATAACAACGTACTCCATTAGAGCTATAACCATCTTCATCATTATCAATACATTCAAAAGAATAAACAAATCCAATTGACAAAAACAAAAACAAAACAATACAGATCATTGTTTTCATCCAAGCCTAAATAAACCTAAGTTTAAAAAACTTCCTGTAGAGCCAAGTGACATATGTCACTGGGCTAACCGAAAATTAGTTCGCAGGTAGAATCTTGTGAATCTAATGAAAAAAGAACAAATCAGAAAAGAATTTTTTAAGTTGAGGATCAAAGGACATTCATATCTTCAATGTAAAAAATTACTGAAAGTCCTTTTTAATTTTAAAGTGTCTGCCAGAACGTTGAAACGTTGGGAGAAGAAGCATAGAATAGAAGAATGGGACTTAAGAGATAAATCAAAAAGACCAAGGAGGATTTATCATAAGATAACTTTCAAACAAGAGACGGAAGTTATCTCAATCAGAAAAAGAACGGGATGGGGCGAACACAAAATAAAGAATTTTGTTGAGTTAAGCCATACAACCATCAACAAAATTCTGAAGAGAAACAAACTAATTGATTATGGCTCAAAAAGGAAAAAAAGAATCAAGTACATTCGCTGGCAAAGGAAACATCCAAACTCATTATGGCAGATGGATGTTTCTGATCAAAAGTTGAAAGACAAATATTGCTTTGCAGTTCTTGATGATTGTTCGAGGTATTGTTTAGGGCTCTTCGCCCTAAACAGAATTTCAACAGAAATAATAACAAAACTTCTTGATGATTTAATCAAGAAGTTTGGAAGACCAAGAGAAATATTAACTGACAATGGAAACGTTTTTGGTTTGAGGAGTAAACATTCAAGATTCGATAGATGGTGTAACCGTCGAGGAATCAAACATATTCGCACAGCGATTCATTCCCCGACTACAACAGGCAAGATAGAAAGGTTCTTTCAAACCTTGGAGAAAGAACTCCCCTTTTGTAATAATAATTCTGAGTTCTTTCGATTACGATACAATCACTTCAGGCCTCATACAAGTCTGTATTCTGAATTTCCTTCACAAATTTATTTTAGTTTCCACAGGAATCTAAGGTGGTGACAAATGTGTGTGGGCTACACAGTTTAAAAAACTTCCTTCAATTTCAAAAAATGTCTGTAATCACCCTCACTCTCCATAGCACCGCTAACCCTAATTTCCTTACTAAACCCAGGCATAAACAAAACCGAAGTTTCAGCCTCGCCACCTTCAAAATCTAATCTGAATTTATATTTTTGAGCAAGTTTTTTCAATTTTTCCAAAGTTTTCTCGTCAATTATTTTACCTAAAAAATCTTTAGAAATTCCCTCACTTGCTATTTTTGTAATAATAACTTTAAAATTATTTTTCAATAACTCCCCCCACAATTTATCTTCCCCATAATTCCAAAGAGGAGCAATAACTTCAACACCAAGTTCAAAACAAATTTTTTTAATTCTCTCCCCCTGATAACAACTCTTTATTCCACCAATTACCAATTTATTCACCTTGCTTTTTTTAATTAAACTCTCCAAATCTTTAAGTTCTAAATTTTCTTTTCCAGAAGTTTTCTTGATAATCAATTTCTTTCCAAGCATTTCAGCTTGCTTTTTTAATAATTTTAAATCAGGTTTATGAAACATAAAACTATCTAAATTTTCAGGAATAAGGCTTAACAAACAATCAATCTTCTCAATTCCGAACTTATGCAAGGCTAAACACGAATCTTTACCCCCTGAAAACAAAACTCCCACTTTCATAAATTTCTTAAACTCTTAATCCTTAAGAACTTTATGGCTTCAACAAATCAATCACCAGAATATATCTCTGCAGAAAAAAGATTCTTACTAGCAACAACCCCTGAAGAAAAACTAGATTGTCTTCGGGAAATGCTAAAATATGTTCCAAAACACAAGGCAGGAGAATCAATGCGTGCAAACCTTAGAACAAGATACAAAAAACTAAAACAGTCAATTGAGAAAGCAAAAAAATCAGGCAAAGCAAAAAAACAAGGAATTAAAAAATCTGAAATGCAGGCAATACTCGTAGGGCTACCAAATACAGGGAAATCTTCTATTTTTAATATTCTAACAAATCAAGAAACAAAAATATCTCCAGCACCTTTCACAACCTACACACCTCAACTTGGAACAATAAATTTTGAAGATGTAAAAATTCAGATAATTGACACCCCCCCATTTCCAAACCAAGACCCAGGAATGATAAATTCAACAGACACTCTTTTAATTATAATAGACAATCTTCAACAAATTGAAAAATCTCTGAAAAATCTAGAAAAATCAAATGCACAAAAAATTTTCATTTTTAATAAAACCGACATTCTTGATGAAAAGCAAAAAAGAAAAACACAGGCAACCCTCAGTTCAAAAAAACTAAACTTCTTTCTTTTTTCCACAATTAACCCACAAAATCTAAATGAATTAAAACAAAAAATTTTCACCTCCTTTCCAAGAATAAGAATTTACACAAAAGAACCCCATAAACCAGCAACAAAAGATCCAATGATTCTCAATAAAGATTCAACAGTTGCAGACATTGCAGAAAAAATTCTCAAAGGACTATCTAAAAAAATTGAAAAAGCAAAAATCTGGGGTCCTTCTGCAAAATTCCAAAATCAAATCGTAGGCATAGAACATATCTTAAAAGATAAAGATGTTGTGGAATTGCAGGTAAAATGAACAAGCAAAAAATCTTTTTCATCCTAACAATTTTAGGAATCCTAATCCTACTCTTTCTCACGCAAATAAAAAAACCAATTATAGAAGGAACAATCTCAGAAATAAAATATTCACAAAACAAAATTACAATCCTCCTAGAAAACCAAGAAACAGAAATAATTCTCTTTGATTTAAAACAATTTGATTTTAGACAAGGACAAAAAATTACCGTTTATGGAACCCAAGAAACTTACAAAAATAAACCACAAATTATTGCAGATAAAATTATTAGTAAACCCACTGAACATCCTTAAATTTATGTTTTGTTGCAATTAAAATCAAATCCACCAACCACCACACCCCAAACCCCCCAAAAGTAATTAACTTTAAAATTCCTGTCCCAACCTTCCCCATAATAAATCTATCAACTCCAAGAGAACCAAAAACAACAGACATTACTAAAACCAAAACCCAATTAACTTTTCTTTCCATCTAACCCATAAATTTTTATTATTTATAAACCCTTCTTAATTATGCTTGAATTATTAATTGCCTTGCTCTTAGGAATCATCCTCGGGACAATAACCGGCCTCATCCCAGGAATTCACACAAACCTCATAGCCACAATACTTCTCTCAGTTCCTGCATTTACATTTCTACAACCACTCACTGCAATTATTTTCATAACATCAATGGCAATTACCCACACTTTCCTAGATTTCATCCCGGCGATTTTTCTCGGAGCACCAGACGAGGATACAGCTCTTTCAATAATGCCTGGACACGAGTTTCTTCTCAAAGGAAAAGCCCACCAAGCAGTTCTCCTAACACTCACAGGCTCGACAATTGCACTAATAATCACAATCCTAATAACCCCGATTTTTATTCTTGTAATTCCAAAAATTTATCCCTTTGTCCAAAAAATGATGGCCTGGTTTTTAATCTGGATTTCTATTTTTCTTATTTCAAAAGAGGAAAATTCTAAACTCTGGGCAATTATAATTTTCCTTCTTGCAGGATTTTTAGGAATTACAACTCTCAACCTTCAGATTAATCAACCCCTTCTTCCACTTCTCACAGGACTTTTCGGTTCATCAACCTTAATTTATTCAATCTCTCAAAAAATAAAA
The DNA here is from genome assembly GCA_964493655.1 of Candidatus Woesearchaeota archaeon. GTDB lineage: Archaea > Nanobdellota > Nanobdellia > Pacearchaeales > GW2011-AR1 > CAZWNN01. Next base: position 7,533 of record CAZBOY010000005.1, read on the forward strand.
ATCCCAAAACAGAAAATAGGAAAACTCATCCTAACAAAAAAAGAACTTATTAAACCAGCAATCGCAACAGCAATTGTCTCGCCAATTTGTTCATTCCTCCCAGGCCTCGGCTCATCACAAGCAGCAATAATCGGCTCAAACATAACAAAAGAACTTTCAAGAAAACAATTTCTCATTCTTCTTGGTTCAATCAACACCCTCGTAATGTCAATTTCATTTGTAACCCTCTACCTAATCGACAAACCCAGAACAGGCGCAGCATCGGCAATTCAGCAAATAACAGCAATCTCTCTTAAAGAACTAACACTTATTTTAGCAACCACAATAATAACAGCCCTAATTTCAATTTTCCTAACAATAAAAATATCAAAGATATTTACAAAAAACATTCATAAAATAAAATACACAAAAATATCTTTCTTTATTCTAATTTTCCTAACAATAATAATTTTTACATTCTCTGAATTTATAGGTCTCCTTGTTTTTCTTGTCTCAAGTTTTCTTGGATTAACCTGCATCTACTCTCAAGTCCGCCGAGGACATCTAATGGGGGCGCTTCTCATCCCCACTATTTTACTTTATCTTCCGTTCTAAAAACTAATTTTAGTCTAGCCTCTAAAACAACTCTAGGACTAATAACTTAATAAAAAGTAGGATTATAAAAACTTAATTAAAACTCTTAATCTTTTTATTCTATAGACAAAAATTCTTCTTCAAACTTTTCAAATTCTCCTTCTTCTCTAAAATCAATTGAATATTCCAAGTTTCCTGTTTTTTGAATTATTACAGAATCTATTCCTATCTCCTGAAGCATCTTATATGTAAGCAATTCACCATCCTTTAACTGCAATACATCCCTTAGAATCCATTTTCCAAGTGCTTTATTCGGATCGCTCATTAATGCTTTATCATTGTCCTGACAGACTTTTGCAGACATATAATATCCATTGGGCAACTTCAGTTTAAACTTAACATCTCTCTTTGGAAAGAATCCCTCAAATTTTCTATGAATCCAAGAGGGTATTCTGATATAAACTTCATCCTTATCTCTTTTTCTTCCCCCTGCATTCCATTGATTTAAACCACTTCTTGCCGAGACAACTTTATCCTCTTTTTCAATTGAATATAAAGGCAGAATAATAAATTGATGCTGAATCTTCATAGTTTTCAAAACTTCTTTCTTATGACATTCAAGTTTTTCATCAAGAATATTAAAAGGGTCTTCTAAGATTTCTATACTTATTTGTGATGCTATCTTTTCTTTTGGAAATTTTTTTAATAAAACACTCTTTGAAATATTAAAATTATAATCTCCCTTACCATCTGTAAACGCTATTGACTTACCACCATCCTTTATTACTTTCAGTTTTGCAATGTCTATTTTCTCCATAGGATATTCATATAACATCATTTTCCCCTTTTCTCTTCTAATGCAATGATATTGTATTTCTTCTAAGCCGTAAACTCTTTTGGCAAATTCGATTCTTTTGTTTCTAAGTTCTGCTATTTTCTTTGTTTTTTCTAATGTTGGAAGGGATGTAAATTGAAGAAGGGCTTTATTAAATTCTGCAATCTTTTGTGCTGAATTTCCCATAAAGGTTTTTATTCCAATACCTATTTTTTCATAGACAGCATCTACTGCAGAATCATCCCTACCTTTATTTTCTGCCCTGAAAGATTTACAATAAAGATTTTCCGCAACCCTTGAATCTAAATAGGGCACATCACTTTCTGAAAATAGTCTGCTGAGAGATCCGATGATCTTAAGCATTTTTTCATAATATTCCCTTTCTTCCTTGTTAAAATCTTTATAACTGTGCATCTAAATAATTAGAATTTTGTATTTATATTTCTTCACTTTTAGAATAATTTTTATTTAGACATCAAAAGATACTTAAGAAGTAATCTTTTTTTGAGGGTTCAGAATTTCTCCATCCATGACTGCCATTATGTTTTCTGCTATTCTTTTTATTACTGAGACTGTAACACTATTTCCTGCCTGATGATACAATTCGCTATCAGAAATTTCTTTAAGTAGTTTAAAATTTTTTGGAAATCCCTGCAGTAAAAAGCATTCTCGAGGAGTTAGTTTTCTTATTCCCTTTGAATTTTTTATTAGTGGAACATTATGTCCTCCCCTCCCCATATTCGCTGTTAGAGTCGGAACAACTCCTTTTTTATTTACTCGAATATATTTCCTTCTCCATTGGTAGACAGTATGTTCAGAATTTACTTCATTTATCATTTTTTCATATAAGGGTTTATTATTGTAATAATATTTATCATCTGCTTCTTCTGCAACATATTCTCTAAAACTTTTAGTTAAAGGTATTGGCTTTGGAAATGCAAAAGCATCTGCTTTCTTTTTATCAAGAAACCCTATAATGAAGATTCTTTCCCGGTTTTGAGGAACATTTCCATGTTTCATGCTGTTTAATACTTCCGCCAAAACAGAATAACCTAACTCCTCAAGAGTTTTTTTTATTATCTTAAAGGTATTCCCATCATCATGGGTTTTTAGATTTTTTACATTCTCAAGAATTACTACTTGGGGCCTTTTTTCCTTTAGAATATCTACTATTCGAAAGAACAAATTACCTCTTTCTTTATCATTGAAACCTTTTCTTTTTCCGGCTATACTAAATGATTGGCAAGGAAATCCTCCAACAAAAATATCAAAATTTGGAAGACTTTTTATATCAATTTTCCAAACATCTTCTAAGAATAATTTTGGCTCTTTAAAATTTTTATCATAAGTAGTTTTACAATTTTTATCAAAATCAGTAGCAAATATTGTTTCAAATCCTATCTTTTCAAATCCTAATCTTATCCCCCCAACCCCTGCAAAAAAGTCTGCAATTTTTAGAATTGTTTTTTTCATTTTTTCTTCAACCTCTTTTTAATTTCTAAATTGTTTCTGAGAATATTATTGATAACTGCAGGGCGTTTTGCCCCAAAATGCTCTTTGCAAAGACAATCAATAACAGTCAAAACAGATTCATCTAACGACACACTTACCTCTTTTTTTGCCATAATTAATTTAGTTTCATCTTGCTTATAAATATTCCCCATAATTCATTCAAAACATTACATGAAAATTATTATTTAGTATAAATATAAAAACCCAAACATCATCATTAAAACATGGGAGCAGAAGCAATCATCTTAGGACTTATCTGCATTACATTCGGGATATTTCTAATTTACAAACAAATACCAATAACCATTGCAATCTTATTCATCATCTTCGGAATTGTCCTAATCATTTTCAACAGAGATGAAGAAACAATTGAAAAAAGAAAAGATTTAAAATATCCAAAAGAATAAAATAACATGAACAAACAAATAATAACAACCACCTCAGACTTTATCCCTAATAAAAAAATAAGCCAAATTCTTGGAGTAGTTAAAGGAAACACAATCAGAGCAAGGCATGTTGGAAGAGATATTGCCGCAAGCTTCAAACACTTAATTGGCGGAGAAATAAAAACATATACAGACATGACAACTCAAGCAAGAGAAGAAGCATTTAACAGAATGATAAATGACGCAATCGCCCTCAAGGCAGATGCAATAATTAACATAAGATTTTCAACAGCAATGATAATGACTGGTGCAGCCGAGATGCTGGCTTATGGAACTGCTGTGAAATTAAGTTAATAATTCATCCAAAACAAAAATGGATACAACCACACAAAATCCCAAAATAGATTTCGAAGAAATTAGGGAAAAATATCAAGAAAGATATGGAGAACCTCTTCCAGAATACTTCAAAGGATATTTAGGAGGATTGTTCCGACATGGAATTATCGATATTGGACAAATTGCGACAAAAATGCATGATGAAAGACTCCCTTCCTTAGCAATTTAAACCCACCCCTTTAATTCAATCTGCTTATCCTTTTTCCTCCCAAAAATACTTTCAATATATTCTTTAGCTAAATCCAAACACTGTCGAGTATATTCCGGAACCTCAAAATTATCAGTAAGATTTAAAGCAGGTTCTAAATATTTTACAATTCCCCCTTCAGAAATTGTGAAAATAATTTTTCCCCCACAATTTGTACAAACACCCGCCATCGGCACCCGCCTAAATTTCTCATTACACGCAACACATCTAAATTGTTGCTTGGCAAATTTCCTCAAATTTCCCCTTATATCTCTAATAAAATGTTTATCAATAATCAATCGTGCAACCTGCCCAGTATTCACTGCCCGGATTTTACCAACCAACTCCATCTGACTATTAACTTTCTCCCGCATAGTCGGTAAAAATTTGTAAGCAGAATTAACAACCCCTGCATTAAAATTAGAACTATCATGAGTAAATCCCATTCCCGTAAAAACATTTTCCCCTTTTTTCAACCGCACCTTAATTGTTTCAACCAAAGGTTCTGCCAATGAAGAATGTTTTTTCTGTTCAGCCATCTCATAAACTTCCAGAGGATAATTAAAACAAGTTTCAAAATCTAAAACTTCCTTATCAACCTCTCCGGCCCTTACTCGTGCATTTAATACTAACGGAGCATCCTGCCTCCCCCCTCGATGATCTGGTAAAAATTTTCTAGAAAAATTCAACAAAACATCCATCAACATCATAACAGCAGCTTCATCTCCATCACAATCCCTACGAACAGCAGCATGAATATAAGGACTCGCTAACAAACCCTGGATCTTGGAAAATCCAATTATCCTACTTAAAACCCCGGCGCAATTATGCGGAGCCATACAAACAGTTAACTGTCCAATCAAATCCTCCTTAGATTTCAAGTTGTAAAACCTCGGAAGTTTGTAAAATCTTTCAAGTTCCACGTCAATAAAATTACAAATATTTAAAAAAACATCGTCTGCCCTCTCGTCATCAGAATCTGGGCACGAAGGAAGAATAATATCTTGAGGCATTAAGTCCAAAATCTGCTCATCATTTTCTAAGTCCTCCCCGTAAATATCTTTATGATAACCAATTGATTTTAATTTTGCAATACTTGTCCCAATTTCTTTTGGTTTAAAATGTGTAACAGGAACCTCAGTCGCATCATACCTAACAGTTCCATCTTTATTCACACACAAATTATGTTTCGCCCTCAAAATCCCTTTAGCCATATTTTCAAGATCATGACTTCCACTAGAAGTTCCACGAACACCTTTAATCAATACAGGAACCTCAAATTTCTCAAACCCAAGATGTTCAATTGCTTTTTCAAAATAATATTTACTATCTATTTTTCTATTTGAAAAACCTCTAGCCTTTCCATGAGTTGGACACTCTGATTCTTCAATACCCCCACATTCAGAACACCAATACCTTTTTTTTGTCTTCCCCCCACATCCTTCACAAACCCGATAAATTGTCTCTTTTTTACAAACCTCACAATAATAAATAGGAAAATCTCCTTTGACAAAACCAACCTCTACAGCCTTATTAACACTTCTGAATCTCCCTCCCTGTTCTCCAATAGGAAACAAACCATTCGGACTTCCAGTAAGTTTTCTAAGTTTTGCTTTTTCCGGCCTCCCCATTCTAGAACCAATAAAATCCCCAGCCTTATCTTTAATTTTAAAATCAGAAATTTTATTAATAATCTCTAAAACATCTTTTCCTTCTTTATTGTTTTCAATAATCTTCTGAACCTCCCCCCTAAAATCTGAATCTATTCCCAACCCCAAATTTGCTAATAAAGATTTTCCATCATTAATAACTACATTATCAAAAACAACCTCGTGCTCAATACCAATTAATTCCAATGCCCGTTTCCCCTCCTTAAATTTTTCTCTAGAAGATTTTGAAAAAGGTAAAATAAGCTTCTCTCTCCATTCAGAATTTTTAAGCCAATCAAGAAGCCAAAAAAAATCTTCCTTAGAAATTTGACTCCAGTAGTAAATGTGATTTGGATGCAGAGGTAGAGAATATTTTTTAGAAATCTCAACTGCCTTTTCAAAACTTACATCAAAAGCATCCAACTTTTCCTTTCCTTCAGAAATTTTTTCTAATTCAAGCCCCCACCACTCCTCAACATATCCTGGTTTAAGTAATTCATAATTTCTATTAATAACATCCCCTAATGGAAAAAGTATATCTCCTAAATAAATAATTTCCTCAACATCCTTATAAGAATCTTTAGCTTCTTCAAAAGTTTTTATTTTCCTAACACTCCCATCTTTCATTTTTACAATCGGCCCATCAATTTTATCACATGAAGTGACTATACACCCCTTAGAAGGTTTCTCAAGTTTCAACTGTGTTCCTGATGACAAAAAATTATTAGAAATCCCCATTGTTGCAGGATGAATAGAAGTTGCAGAAAATCCACTAATCCTGCTTCGGCCATATCTAAATCTAAAACCCCCTGAACAAGATGGATGTCCATAAACAGGCCTTCCTGCAACAATATCCTGAATATAGATTGCAACAACCTCTCCAGTCCCTTTTTCTCTTTTCTTATGTAATATAATGTAATCTTCTAAAAAGTCCCACCCTGTAGACTTAAACCCCTTTTCCTTAAGAGCCCTCAACATCCTCATACCCTTTTGAGCTTTTTGCGCAAGCCCCTCTGAAAAACACAAACACATCCCCCCACGAATAAAGTCAGTATCCACTCGAGGCAAATCTTTATAATTTGAAACCTCTTTTTTTTCAGTAGGATCTCCCGCAATTTGAATTGGCAAATTCTTAGCAAGAAACTCTGCCTCTTCTTCAGTAGGAAGATATTGCAAATTCGTAACACGCTCGTGATAATCATAATTTTCAGTTACATATCTCTTAATTTCTTTCTCAGTTGCATCATATTTAGCAAAACCAAACAACTCTCTTAAATAATCAATTAACATCAAAGCAGTGCATGTTGCCGTTGTACCTGCTGAACGAATAGGTCCTGAAAAATAAGCAATAAAATAATCCTTGTTATCTTGGGTCTTACCTAATTTTAGTCCAGTATAACCTTCTAAAGGAGAAGCAACAACACCAAGAGTGCTATATGCAAAACCAACCCGGATACCTGCATCAATTGCTTGCAAAAGAGATTCAAATTTGCAAAATTTTTCTTTTGCAATTTCCTCTGCAATTCTAAATGACACCGCAAGGTCAGATTTCCCAAACTCTTTTTCTAACTCTAAAACCCGATTAATAATTTTATTATCTTTCAATTGAGGATACATTGTAGCAACCAACTCAATAGCTTTCTCAGCCAAACTCATTGCAAGAGACATTTCTACTTTATCTGCAGGATCCAAGCCCTTAGCTCTCGCTTCTTCAGCCACCTTCCACTCTTTCCTCACACCACTCTCTAATCTATCAAAATAAAGGTCAATTTGATTTTCCATCTTTCACCTCCCCAATTATTTCCTCACCTTTTTCTTTGTATTCTTCTTTTTCTTCAACATTTCCACTAAAGTCCAAAATTTTTATCTCTCTTGTTTTTAAATTTAATATAGGCACCTTACAAGGATCAGGATTATTCCCGACTTTTTCTTCAAAAGGTGTTATTGACTGCCAGCAAGAACCGGCAATCATTAAAATATTATTATAAACACCTACATCTGCTCGGTGCCAATCACCTGTAGTAATAATATCTGGAAGAATATCTATCACCAAAGAATCCTTTTTTTCAGTAGGAATATAATCTGCACTGCCATGCGAAGGACTAAGATGTCTTCTTTTTAAAATCTCTTTAACAACTCTGGTAGGGGACTCATGCCCGTAGTTCAATCTTATATCCTCGATTTCACTAACAAAATCATGCATCCCCGCCCCATGATACATCAAAATCTTAAATCCCCCATCAATTTCAACTAAACAAGGATTTGGAACAAGAAATACATTTTCCATTTTATATAATTCTGGCGCCCAATCTTCCCCAATTGTAGGTTGAGGATGCCCAACCCAAACAGCATCGTGTTGCCCCGGACAAATGATTATTTTCACATCTTTCCGAATCATCTTAAGAATCTCTGCAAGTTTATTATACTGAGATTTGAAATCTTTTATATTCAAAAATTTCTCTTGGGTAGGATAAACCCCAATCCCATCAACATTATCCCCTGTCAAAAAAAGATATTTTACATTCTTTGCAGATTTTCTCTGTTCGGCCTCCCCAGTTTCCCCATTAAGCCAACTAATAAATTTCTTTAGATTATCTTCCAAAAACATTGTGGAGCCAATATGAAAATCAGAAGTAAATGCTACAAAAATCTCCTTATCATGTCTTCGTTTTTCAGTTAAAAAAGCATCTGGAAAAATAACATCATTTGCATAAAGCCATTCCGAATCTCCAGAAACCTGAAAAGCTACAATGTCATCAAGCATTAAATCTTTTGCCTTTGAAAAAACCTCCTCCTTATTTTGGTTAATCAAAATCCGCGCACGCCCAGTCAAATCCTCAACTTCTAAAAGAAGATTTTTGTTCCGAGTAATTCTTTTGCTAAGAATCGAAACAATCACAGAATAATTATCTTTATTTTCCCCAATCCTTCTTATAGAAGTCAGATTTTCCAAATCTCTACCCCTCAAAATATTCCGAATCTGTTCATATCTCCCCCTAAAAAAACTCACAAAATCCTGCACGCCAATTTTCCTAGGAAAAAACCTAGGCGAACTAATTATCTTTATATCCCTCTCCATTTCAACCCCTTCAACTTCTTCAACCTCTGTCCTAGAATAACCAAGATTAACAAAAAATTTTTCAATAACCATCCTACTTTTCCCTGCAACAAACATATTCTGAATTTTTTCAATATTTTTAGAAAAAAATCCTTTAGTTATAACCCTCTCTTCAATTTTTAGATGACCCAAACTATCAATCAAATCATTTGCAGTAGATTCATCTAAGCCAGAAAAAAGTTCTAACATTTCTTTATCCAAAAGAAACCCTTTTTCCATACAGATTTTCAATATGTTTTTTTCCATTCCTCACCAAGATTGCTGGAAGGCAATTTAATTTTTATGAGTTATAGTCCAAGTTCTTCAATCAAGATAACTTCAACTTTATCAAACAAAGGACTAGGAATTGAAAGATTTATTTCTCTTGTCCTACCATGTCTTCCTTTTGAAATAACCCTAGCATTAATCAACCCTAGCATATCAATTTCCGCAATAATATCACTTATCCTCCTCTGGGTCAAACACTCTGTATTATTCCTCTGACAAACACCCTGATAATAATTATACACATCTCCAGTGAATATTTTTTCAGAAGAAAGCTGCTCCTTATGTCCTTTTGTCAACTGTAAAATAGAGTATAAAACTAACTGAAATTGTTTTGGCTCAGTTCCAATAATATCTAAAATTTTATCTCTTTCTATTTTTTTATTAGCTGAATCAATATATTTTAAATCAACAGTTTTACTATTATCTCTCTCAGACAACTCTCCAGCAATACGCATTAAATCTAAAGCACGCCGTGCATCTCCATGCTCTCTAGCTGCAAGAGCTGCGCATTTTGCAATAACCCCTTCACTAACAACCCCCTTTTTAAAAGCAATTTTACACCGCTCATTCAAAATATCTTTTAATTGCAAGGCATTATAAGGTGAAAAAACAGCCTCCTCCTCCCCTAACGAACTCCTAACCCTAGGATCAATATTCTCTAAAAAAGTTATATCATTTGAAATTCCAACTAATGAAATTTGAGCTTTACTAAGTTCAGAATTTAATCTCGTAAAATTATAAATAAAATTATCTGACATTTTTTTAATGGCATGATCAACCTCATCAAAGACAATTACAATAAGCTGCTTTTTACTATCTATTAATTCTATAAATCTCGCATAAACACTATCTGTTGGAAGTCCTGTTGCCGGAACACTTCCCCCAAGTTTAGAAATTAAAGCGGCTAAAATTCTATATTCAGTATCTGCAACTTTTTGCAATTTGCAATTAAGATACTCAATTCTAACATTAACACCTAATTTCTTCGCCCTCTCCAATAATTGATCTCTTACAAACAAAAGTGAAAGAGTTTTTCCAGTTCCAGTCTTACCATATAAAAAAAGATTACTTGGTCTCTCCCCCCTAAGTATTGGAGCAAGAATAGAAGCAATCTGATCAATTTGATCATCTCGATGAGAGATAGTTTCAGGAGTATAATTAGTTTGAAGAACAGACTTATCTATAAATAATGTGTCTTTCAAAGCAGAATTGAAAATATTATCTAATTGATTCATGTATGTACCCCCTTTAAGACTCTAAAAGTAAATAAATATAAGAAAAGGAGTATTTAAATTCTCATATACTTGAAACTATATTTTAGAACCTTTGTTTCATATCTATAAAGAATCTCAACAATAATTAAGAATACTAATTATTTTAAAAAGTATTTATATAATCTCCTCAAAAAATAAAAACAACTAAGAACAACCCTTTTAAAATATCTGAACATTAAAACTCAAAAAATATTTAATTAAGAAAATAATCTATAAAAATTTTAAAAAATAAAGGATTTAAAGATAAAAATGAGAGTCACCCCCCCAATTCATCTCCAGATGAAATACTTAATTAACTCAGAGATATTAAAAAAAATTTAAATTTATTTAAAGTTATAACTTAGATACTTTATTATATATAATATAATATATATAATATAATATATATAA
>CAZBOY010000005.1:18219-34586 GCA_964493655.1 Candidatus Woesearchaeota archaeon
ATAACTTAGATACTTTATTATATATAATATAATATATATAATATAATATATATAAGCTTATAAATAAAAATTTTAAAAAATAAAATCCTTTTTTTCTTTATAAATCTTTCTCCAAACGAAACCATAGGGTCACCACACTTCATTCCTTTACTGTTTTCTTCTATATATTCTATTATTATTGTGTTTTCCCTAATACCTTTTCTAAATTTTAAATTATCACTAAATCACAGAAAACCTTATAAAGAAGATTCTTTTGATTAGCACATGGATAAAAAACCATTTAAATCTCTGCTCGGAAAACAAGTTGTTACAAAAGAAGGGAAAAAACTTGGAACAATTAAAGATATAACTTTTGAAGCAAATACTGGTGAATTAATTCACTTTGTTTTAAAAGATTTAAGTGCTTATACAAATCATCTAAGTTTAGAAGCAACAAATAATAAAGAGGCCTTAGTCCCTCATAATTCTGTAATTGCAATAGGAGATTTTATTGTAGTCTCTGAAGAAGATCTTATGTGATATCACAATAAACTTTAAAAACTCATTTTATCAAGATAATTTATGGAAAGAGATTTAAAATTACTTGGGTTTAATTTTACAAAAATCCTTGTTGAAAAAAAACAAAATTTTCAAGGTAAACTAGAGATAAAATCTAATATTGATATAGTATCTGTTGAGAAACATAAACTAGACCTTGTTAAACAAGATTCTATAAAAGTTTCTTTTAGTTTTATAGTAAATTATGGGGAATTAGGAACACTTTCCCTCGAGGGCTTCTTAATTCTTCTTCCAGATAAACAATCATTAAAAGAAGTTCTTGAAAACTGGAGCAAAAAATTAGATCCTGAATTAAGGGCCGTGATTGTTAATTTAGTTATTCAAAAATCCTCCTTACAAGCTCTTAAACTTGAAGAAGAAATTGGATTACCATTTCATATGCAAATGCCAAAGGTTTCAGTCACCCCAAAAAAATCAGATTAAGTTTAAATAATACCTTTTTTTCTTTTAATTAATAAATGCCTCCATGGCACAATGGTACTGCACTGGTCTCGAAAACCAGGCCCTATGGGCATCCCTGTTCGATTCAGGGTGGGGGCGTTTCCAACATGTATATAAATTAAATAACTCTCTACAAAGATGCCAAAAATCAGCCAACAAAAAATACAAAAGATCAAAGAACAAATCCTTTTTTACCTATATTCTATTTTCCCTAAACAGGTTTTCACATCAGATATTGCAAGAGAGGTTGCAAGAGATGAGGAATTTACTAAAAAATTACTTCAAGATTTGCAAGGAGATCAATTGATTGTCAAAATAGAAAAGAACCCTCAAGGTATAAAATATTTTAGGCGTCTTAGGTGGCGAATTTCAAATAAAACTCATGAAGTTTATTCTAAACATCAAAACCAAAATATACATTAAAATACCATTAAAATTATAAAACTTCAAATTTTTATCTTAAAATGGATTCAATTAAAAACGCTTTTGACAAAGTTAAACAAGAGATTTTAGAACTTAAACAAGAGATTTTAGAACTTAAACAAGCATTTGAAAAACAAAAACCACAGAAGATCCCCTCAGCAATTATATCTATAAACCCAGACAATTCCAACACATATTCAGACACTCCAACACATATTCAGACACTCCAACACCCTTTAGAACTCCTAAGAAGCCCAAATATGTATGTTTCCACAGGAAATAGGGGGGTTCCAACAGACAAACCAACAGACAGACAGACAAACCAACAGACAGACAGACAAAACGAAAAACCTCAAGGTAATCAATCATTTAATGATTTTGAAAAAATAAGAGAAATTTTAGATTCTTTAGATAGTGCGAAAAAAGAAATAAGATTAAAATTTAAACGCTTAACCCCTCAAGAAATGATGGTTTTTTCAAAACTATATGATTTCCAAGAACAGAATATGGATGAGATCACCTATAGAATCCTTGCGCAACACCTAAACCTTAGTGAATCTTCAATTAGAGATTACATCAAAAAACTCACTCAAAAAGGGATTCCTGTGTTAAAAATACGTAAAAACAACAAAAAGATAGTGCTACAAGTCTCACCAACACTACAGAACCTTGCCTCTTTATCGACGATTATTAGACTTAGAGACCTCTAACACTATTACATTTTCGTTTAAACGATTAACTTTGTAACACACTATTTTACCTTAACTTATGCTAATAACTTAACTATTTTTCTCACTCTTTACCTTGTTTTTCCCTGAATTAACTCTCACTTTTACATCTTTTACAAATATTTCCTTTGTTTTCTCTGGTATAAACACTCTCTTTTTCCCATTCCCCTCCCTTATTTCCATTATTAACCCCTCACTTTTCTGCTTTATACCATTTATCTGCCCCCGGATTGTACTTGTGTTTTTACCTAGTAAGGAAGATAAATCTTCATAGCTTAATTTCATGTCTGTATTAACTAATGCCCAAATAATTGCCCTTTCCATCATTGTAAAATTAGAAAAAATCCCTGTTTGGACAGCTGTTTGGACAGCTGTTTGGACAGCTTGGACAGTTGTTTGTTTATTGGACAACACCCTTTGCTGTTTGGACAGCCCCTGTCCAAAAAAGGAAACAAACTCTTTTACTTCATTTAATTCTTTTTGAACATCTAAAATTATTGATTTAATCTCTAAAATTTCTTTGGAATGATCTTCTTTTTTCTCATCGAGATGACTTATCCATTTTCCAACTTTTCCAAAATCATCTTTAACAGAATCAAAAGATTTTTGCACATCTTCCTTTAATTTTTCAATTTGCCTCTTTTTCCCGAAAAACCAGAACATACTTATTTTTAAAAACAACCTCTCTTTATAAATTTTTCTAAAGTTTCCTTATTTTAAACCTGAAAATACCTTATTGCACTATAAAAATCCCTGTCCAAACAACTCTGTCCAAGTTTTGGACAGCCATTTATAAACATTTATAAACATTCCTTAACATATTTATAACATGATACTCCACAAAAAACTTGTTTATTCTTTTACCTTTGCATTAATTATCTTTTTTATATCATTAGGTTTAAACATTATCCCCTGTCAAACAGCTCCGAACATTCCCAATCCAAAATATACCTGGACTCTTTGTACACTAAACCCAGACATTCACATACAAAACCAACTCGAAAATAAATATTTTGGTTCTACAACAAGTTTAACAGAATCTTATATCATAGTGCTGGTCTCAGTTTTTATTCTGGCCTTTGTAATCTTATCAATAGTCTTAAGAAAAAAACAATAACTTTAAATATAACTTAAAACTATAAAATAGGTGAAAGGAGGTTGAATTAAATGGCAAAATCTAGTACAAGTCTATTAGGAATCATAACTTGGATTGTAGGAATAATCGTCTCCTTGGCAGTTGGTTTTGGTATGATCAGCGGAACTTTAACAGTTCCATATATCAAAGCAGTTGTTCCAATCGCAGGATGGGTGGTGGTGGTAGGAACAATCATCGGAGTGATCATGGCAATTGCTCAGAGATAAACCTTTTTTTATCTCCCCTTTTTCTTTTCTTTATTTTTCTTTTCATTTTTAAAAATCCGGATTTAATAACTTATTTAGGTCTCTACAGGATTATATTAATGATTCTTAGCTGTTAAAATCATCTAAAATCCCTTTTAAACCGCAAGATTTATATACTTAGGGCACCCTAAATAAACGTAAACAAACACTTAGCTACCCTAAGTATACAAAATAAAGAGGAAAATGACCCAAAATAAACCCCTTGCAGCAATTTATGTTAGAGTTTCAACAATGGAACAGGCCCAACACGGTTTTTCTCTAAATGCCCAACAAGAAGCCCTTGAAAATTATGCAACTGCTCTTGGTTATGAGGTCCACAAAATTTATAGGGATGAGGGAAAATCTGCAAAAGATCTCAAACGTCCTGAAATGATCAAAATGCTCCAAGATGCAGAAAACAAAAAGTTTTCAGCAATTTTCATTTACAAACTAGATAGATTCTCAAGGAGTTTAAAAGATCTAATCCTCACAATTGACAAACTAAAAGAGTGGAACATTGATTTTGTTTCTTTCCAAGACAAAATAGAAACAACTTCTGCTTCAGGCAAATTAATGTTTCATGTTATTTCAGCATTTGCAGAATTTGAAAGAAACATTATAGGGGATAGAACTAAATTTGGGATGGAGAGAAAGGCTAAGGAAGGAGGTTTTATCACAAGAGCGCCGAGAGGTTATAAAATTGTGGATAAACAATTAATTCCAGATGATGGGCAAGGCTCTGAATTAAATCAAATTTTCAAAAAATTCTTAGAACAAAACATTTCTTTAACCCAACTTGCAAAACAGCATAACATGACTACTTCAGGAATAAAAAAACTCCTTCAAAACAGAACATATCTCGGTGAAATCAAATTTGCCGGTCAGTTAAGTAAGGGAACTCATAAACCATTAGTCTCCCCTGAAATCTTTTATGCTGTAGAGAGAAAGTTGAAGGGAATCTCTAGGAGTTAAGGTTTTTGTGATAATTACTCCCAAGGATAAACACCCCCACAAATCTCTATATCTTAGAACTCGGTCTTAAAACAATTTCTGATTGGGTTATGACAATTATCGTTTAGATGATTGTCTCTTAGCCCTCGCCTTAGAATCATTGGGCTTATACGCCTCTTTTCTTCTAGTATCTGCAATAAGAATATTCCTATCATAAATGAGATATGCTTTTTTTAATTCTTCATTTTTTGTAAATTCAACAATTGCTCGTGCAATCGCCAGCCTAGAAGCTTCCACCCGAGAAGCAATCCCCCCACCATGAACATTCACCGAAACCTCAAAATCAATTTTCCCTAAAATTTTTTCAGCAATCATTAACGGCTCTCTTAATTCTAATTGTTGCAAAAATGGAAAGTGACTCAATGGTTTTTTATTAATCCTTATCTTTCCGTCTCCAGCTTTAATTGTAGCCTTGGCTATAGATGTTTTTCTTTTTCCTGAAACAACTAATCCATTCATTTTAAATTATCTGTAATTTGTTTAATTGTTAAATACCTTAAAGGTTTTTTGTGTTCAAATTTCTTAATATCTTTCAAATCCTCGTTTAAACGAGTGCCAACATAACACTTTAAGTTTCGATAAACCTCTCTACCCCTTGGCCTATCCCATGGGAGCATTCCACGAATTTTACGCTTTAAAAATTTTTCAGGAATACGAGAAATCTTTGGCCCCCTCATTGAATTACCCCCTTTTCTTCGTAGGTTAATTACTTTATCTAAAATATCTTTTTTACTTCCAGAGATAATAACCTTCTCAGAATTTATAATGATAACTTCATTTCCTTTTAATAATTCCTTAGCAACAAAACTTCCTAATCTACCAAAGATTGCATTTTCACCATCTACAATTAGCTTCATCTTACCAACTCCAGATTTTTTAATTCAGGATTTTTTTGTATTTCTTCTAATAAACTTATAAATTTGCTACCACTTTTTTCAATTTTTGCCTTAGCAGTTTTAGAAGCAGAAAAAGCAACTATCTTAATTTTTTTTGTCAAATCCCCTGAACTCAAAATCTTTCCTGGGACTAAAATTTCCTTAAAATCCCCAGATTTTTTTTCAATATCTTTTAGATTAATTCCGATATTTTTTTTAGTTGGGTGAGTAAGAATTCTTGCTATTTCAGGATTCTTTTTTTTAATTTTGATTATAGTTTTAACTAATTTTGGATTTGTTTTCTTTCTAGTTCTTTTTTCGATTTTGGTTTTGCTTATCATTTTGAATTAATCTGGGATCGAACTTATTGCTCTCAACTATCTTACTCTCAGAATCTGGGAGTAATGAGGGAGAGAGGATTCGAACCCCTGTAGGCACTAAGCCAACACGGCCTTAACGTGTCCCATTTGACCGCTCTGGCACTCCCTCACTTGAGTTCCTTAGACAACTCTGTTAAATTGTCTTTTAGTGCCCCCATTGCTTCTATAAAAATATCTTCTACTTTAATCTGTCCCCAAGATTCAATAAAAACAACAAGATTTTTTGTAAAGTTTATTTCAACTCCCCTAAATTTCTCAATATCTAAACTATCTATTTCACAAGCCCACTCGTTTTTCACTTTTAATTTTTCATTAAACTCAAAGACTTTTGGATAAATTTCTGCAAGTTCAGATTGTTTTTCACCTTCTCCAGAAATTTGAATACTTGGTAAATGCCTATAATAAAATAACCCCGGACTGAACTTAGAATGTTCCCTACCAAAACCGGTTTTGCATTTCGCAACTAATTCTAGTTCTTGGTTCTTCCCTAATAATACAATTGGAATTTCTTCATAAGCAACATCTTTCCCAAGTTCCTTAGATAAAACCTCTCCACCCACAACACTTAATTTTAATTGCGGAGTTTTACTTCCCCTTAATTTTTCTTGTTTTAAAGGAATTAATCCTATTCTATGAGCAATAATCGGGTCATACAATGCAGAATCATTTTTATAAATATCTACATCTTCTACTGCAACAATTGGAATCTCATTCACACTTCTACGGATGGCATTTGCTAGACAGATTTCCATATCTGTAATAAGAACAATCTTCTCAGGTGTTTTTTGTATTGTTTCTATCATGTTATTAATTCGTAATTTTTCATTTATAAACCTACTTAAACCCGCCTCCCACGACGACCCCCTTTCTTTTTAGGTCCCCCCCGAGGAATGGCAGTAATTTCCGAAATACTTAAAACATTAAATCCTTCCTTGCCTAATCTTTTTACAACAGCATTTGCACCAGGTCCAACCCCTGTCGCGCCAGTTTGCCCCTTTATTTTAACATAAAGGGATCTAATTCTTTGCTCTTTTGCAAGATCAGCAACCCTTTTCGCAATAAACATCGCAATTGTGGGGTTTGCCTTTAATCGATTGTGTTTTGTAACCTGCCCCCCAGAAACTTTTCCAATAGTATTTCCTGCTAAATCTGTAAGTTGTACAATCGTATTATTAAAACTAGCATAAATATATACCACGCCAGTGTTCTCTTTTTCAATTGCCATCTTCTTTCTCTCCTGTTTCTTCTTTCTCATCTCTTTTAATCTTTTCTTTTTTAATTCTTAACTCAATTTTGTTTTCTAATTCTTTTTTTACAGTTAGCGAAGGAGCATTAACAATCGCCCCATCAACTAAAACATATTTATGAGTAATGAGTTGTCTTGCTTGTTTGATAGTATTTGCCATTTTTTTCTTAAACAATATTGTTTGAAGGCGTCGGTCCAACCAATTTTCTTTAGTTAAGGCAAGAACATCTGAAATCTCACTGACTTTAAAACCTTGTTTATTCAACTGTGCAAAAAATTCTTTTTTCTCTTCTTCTGGACGAGGAATCAAGGCCTTTGCCCGCCTTCTAATTTTAGAAATTTCTGATTCTGCTTTCCAAATCTCTTTTTTATTTTTTAATCCATACCTCTGAACCAAAACATTTTCTTCTTCAATCCTTTCTTTGTCAAAAGGTTTTTTTGGTTTTCGGAACTTTCTCCTTTTCCGTTTTATCTCTCCCATTATTTTTTACCTCCCCCACTTGGCTTAGCAACCTTTCTTACACCCACGGCCCCACTTTTTTTTCTATTTTTTCTAAAATGAGATTTTGTTCTCTGTCCACGAACAGGAAGTCCAAGAGTATGCCTAATCCCTTTGTAGGATTTAATTTTCTTCAATCTTTTTATATCAAACTCTTTTTGAAGCACCAAATCTGAGCCAACCAAATGTTTCTGCTCTCCAGAATAAAAATCCTGCCTTCTATTCAATAAAAAATCCTGCAGATTGTTTTTTTCTACAAACTCTTCAATTTTTTTAATTTCTTCCTTAGACAAATCCTGAATTTTTCTATCCTTATCAATCCCAAGATTCTTACAAACTGCATTGGAAAAAGACCAAGAGATTCCTTTAACCCGTGTTAGACCTGTATAAACTTTCTTATCTCCATCTATATCTTTTGCAAGAATTCTAATTAACCTTGCTTCCATTTTTTTCTCAGCTTGTTCTGGTTTTTTTTCTTTATTCATTTTATAAACAAATTGTTTCTCTGTATCTCTGTCAATTCTTCAACTACCCTTCTTTCAATTGCCTTTCTTGGATCCGGGATGTTTGAAACCCGCTCCTTTATTTCATTTAATGATTCAAAAAGTTTCTTTTCCCTTTCTTCAATTATTGCTCTAGTGTGTTTCTTTCCAAATCCTGGCAACAATTCAAATTGATGTAAACGAGTATTTATTCCTTGAGCATTATTAAAAAAATCTACAAATTTCTTTTCATCATTTGCTATAATATCTTTTACAAATTCTTCTAATTGCATTTTTGCAGTTTCTGTTAATTTTTCTTTAGGCAATCTTCCAAGAATATACTGTACCTTGTCCCTTTTACCGTCGCCAATATAAACTTCTTCTTTGAGTTCAAATTTTTCCCCTCTTCGTGGAACAATCTGAAGTAAAACAAAATTTTCCTTTCCAATTGCTTGGATCATCGGAAGCCGCTTATTTTCAAGCGGATAACCATAAGGTAAAAAATCAAGTACAACTGCGGATTCTTCTTTTGTCCTATGAGAAGTATCTGGAAGATTTTCTTTCTGAGCAGTTGTTCTTTTGTCTATTTCCATTTTTCTTATTTAAGCACTTCAAGTATTTTATTGACCTCATCTTGATCTAGTGAAACTCCTTGCAAAACTTTGTTAAGATCTGCAGAATCTTCTGGCATAAAATCTGCAATTTTTACAATATGCTCATTTTTTAATTTAAGAAGATTTAAAGCCCCAATATCTCCCTTTATTTTTTCACTTTTTTTTAAATGTTTAATATGCATTTTTTTGATAAATTCTTTGATTTTCTTTGCTTTCTCTCCATCTCCAACTATCTCTGATAATTCCGCCAACGTCAATGCCCTTGAATCTTTTATTACCATTATTCTAATTTTTTTAAGTGAACAGGATGGATTATAAATGTTTTCTTTGCCTTCCCGTCCATGATTTCCACTAATTTATATCGTCCTCTTGAGCTAGCTACTTGACCACTTTTCCCAATTACCCTCTTTGGAAACCCCGCCCTCACAGTTAGTTCTTTTATTATTGTGACCTTATCACCATCTTTTAGTTTTTTAAAGTAACTACTAAGTTTAATCTTTCCCTTTGTTCTAATCTTCTTGCTTTTTCCCATAGTGCTGTTTTATTGTTTATACCTACTAGAATCAAAAAAACTCGATTTAAAAATGTTTTCAATTGACAGAAAGGGTAAAATCTCCTGGAAAAGGGTCTATGAACTCCTCAGCCACGTCAGGAACTTTTTTATCAATCTCTTCTACAATATCAACCTCTTTTTTATCAACACAAGATTCATGGACTCTTCCGAGTTCTAAATTTCCATTTGCCTTTTCACGTTTCATATTTGCAACAATTGCATTAGCCATTTTTTCACCCCAGACTTTATACATGCATGTAAAACAAATGTCGATAACAGAATCCTCTTCAAGTCCAGCATTACAATAAATACATTTCTTCATTTATCACCCTTTTTTCAAACCTTTCTTTTATGGTCTAAACCATTTTTAAACTTTGCTGTGATGTTTTAAAAACTTATTCTCTTAATTTCAAATCTTTAGTTAAACAAGAAATTAAATCTTCAATCCGTTTTTCATATCCTTTAACATCCATTCTTGCAGCCATCATCATTATTCTAACTGCTCGATAGTCTTCGAATAATTCTTTAATTCTTAAAGGATAATTCATTTCAAATTTAATCGGTTCAGGGATATGTTTTCTTCTTCTCAATTGTTCGTTTTTCATAGAATTAATTGTTCGTTTCAAACCTCCTAGAACAAGAAATTCCATTTCATACTGTAATCTTCCCCTTCGCAAATTTTCAAAATATTCATCATCTATTATTCATACCTTAAAGCATCAACAGGTTTAAGTTTTGAAGCCTGTCTTGCTGGTAAAACTCCAGACAAACTTCCAATTACAAATGCAAAGCCTAAACATCCAAAAATTAAAGGCAAACCAACATATGCCTGAAGTAAATTTGTTCCTAAAGATTGCATTGCAATTTGCTCAATAATCTTAACTCCAATAATTCCAAGAATAACTCCAAATATTCCCCCTACTAATCCTAGTAGCCCAGACTCAACTAAAAACAAAATCAAAATATCAGAATTCTTAGCCCCCACCGCTTTCATTGTCCCAATTTCTTTTGTCCTTTCTAAAACCGAAGTATACATTGTATTTGCAACTCCAATTGCACCTACAACTAAACTTATGCCCGCAATCCCGAGGAGAAAAGAAGTAATTATATTTAAGATTGTCCCAACTGTTTGCAAAAGTTCTTCAGGTGTTAAAATAGAAAAATCCTGGTTTTCTTCATTAACATTCCTAAATTTCCTTAATTTTCTTGCAACATTATCTGCAACTTTTTTAATATCTTCTCCAGAATCAATTTGAATAAAAATTTCATCAACCCTATCACCAGTATTAAAAACCTCTTGAACTGTTTCAAATGGCATATAAATCATTTGGTCGTCCTGATTATTTCCAACAGATTTTAAAATTCCTATAACTTCAAATTGAATATCATTAATCTCAATTTTATTATTTACATTTACTGGCTTGTCAAAAACTTCATTATATAAACTTCCAAGTCCTACAACATGCTTTCCTTTATCTTCTTTTTTTAACAGCCGACCTTTGTCAGCCCGAATATTTAAAGACTCTTGCAATACTTTTCCCATTCCACTATCATCAAGTGGAACTCCCACAGCCATATAGTATCTTGTTTTATCATTGAATTTTATTTTTACATTTACAATATTAAAATATGAAACAGATTTTATCCCAGAAACTTTTTTAATAATTCTAACATCTTCAAGTGTAAGTTCAACAGCCCCCCCACTCCCCGGAGCCCCTGCCTGCCCTTTTGGCAAAATAAAGAACTTATCTGCCCCCAACATCCTGAATTGTTCATTTACAGCATTTTGCAAACCTATGCTTAAACTAATAAGAATAAAGATTGTTGCAATACTTACAATAATCCCGATTATTGTGAGCCAGCTTCGCAGTTTTCTTTTCCTTATGTTTTTTATCCCAAGTTTTAGGTAGTCTGTTATCATGTTTTATTTCCCCCTCTTGCTTGTTCATCTGGATAAATCGGCTGATAAAAAGAAACAGTTGTATCTTCCCCTTCTGATTTAATATCTACACAACCTCTTAAAACCTTTGTAGCCAAGCCAGTAAAGTATAAACCAAAACCCCCCTTCATCTCTGAGGGACAAATTGTTAATCTTTCAATTAAAGGTTTATCTTTTGGAAATTCTCTCCCAGTATTCTGAAAATGAAAACCAACAA
Source organism: Candidatus Woesearchaeota archaeon (assembly GCA_964493655.1). Classification (GTDB taxonomy): domain Archaea; phylum Nanobdellota; class Nanobdellia; order Pacearchaeales; family GW2011-AR1; genus CAZWNN01. The sequence goes on from CAZBOY010000005.1 coordinate 29,566, forward strand.
ATTGTGAATAGTCACTTGCACCTTCTGAAACATAAACAGCTTCTTTTGGTAATTCGCAGGGAATTACAGTTAAGTTTACTTTCCTTTCATTTCTTGGTACTTCCTGGTTATTAAAACCATTATTAGCAAGATTAAATAAAATGGAGTGGAGAATATTTTCTTCAAGATGTATTTCTCCGATATTAGGATTTAAGTCATACTCTAAATTTCCTCCCCATTCTTTAAAAGATGTTACCAAATTATTTATTAAACTAGATAAATCTGTTTTGTGCAAATAAATTTTTTTAAATTGCACAAGATCTCTTACTGTTTGTTGAGTATGTGAAACATGTATCGCCAGAGCCTTTAGAACATCATAAGGAAGAATTCTAGTATTATCTCTTCGAGGGTTTTTAGCAATAATTTCATATGCCCGAAGATTTGAGCTAATCATCGCAATCTGATTTTGACTATCGTGCCCCAGCAACCTCACAACACTTAATCTTTCCTTAGTTGTCAATGGATTTGTTAGAGTTATCATTTCCTCAAAGCCTCCACTGGTTTTAATCTTGAAGCTTGATAGGCCGGCAAGGTTCCGGATAAAATTCCAAGAACAAATGAAAATAAAACAGCCCCAAAAAATAAACTAGATGAAATATTAACAACAAAAATACTTTCACCAAAAAAACTATTTGCAATTCCAGCAACAGATAAAGCCATACCACTTCCAATTCCTGCCCCAACTAACCCTCCAATTAATCCAACTAACCCAGACTCAATTAAAAACAAAATCAAAATATCAGAATTTTTAGCCCCTATTGCTTTCATTGTCCCAATTTCTTTTGTTCTCTCTAAAACAGAAGTATACATTGTGTTCATAACTCCCAAACCGCCAATAAGCAGAGAGATAGCCGCAATTCCAGCAACAATTATATTAATAATATTTAAAATAGTATTTACAGATTCTAAAGATTGAAGAGGAGATTCAATTGAAAAAGTTTCTTCACCAATTTTTTCATTTCTGTATTTTCTCAATTTTCTCGTAATATCTTCTACGATTTTTTCAGCTTCATTCTGGTTTTTAAGTTTTACATTGATAAAGTCCCACTCATTATCTATATTCAGCAGATCCTGAATTTCTTCTTGATTCATAAACACAACTGAATTTATTGTAAATGACCCTGAACTTTTTAATAATCCTGCAACTTCAAAATCCTTCCCTTGAATATTTATCTTATCCCCTAGTTTAATTTTACCCTCAAAATCATTAACAAAATCATAACCAAGCAAGACCTTCCCTTTTTCTCCAAATGCAATTTCCTTTCCATCTAAAATATCCGGAATATTGCTGTAGAAAATATCTAATTTTTTTTTATCCTTAGGAATATTAAAACCATATTTGTAAACAATTTTATCTTTATACTCAAATTTTACAAGCCTCAGTATTCTAGGCAAGATTACATCAATCCCATTAACTTGCTCTAAAATATCTACATCTTTATCACTAAGCTTTTCAATAACAGTTGAGCCAGGAGGTCCAAATCCGCTTCCCTTGTTTTGCAATGTTAATATGTCTGGAGATAATGTTCCAAATTGTGCTGATATAGCTGTTCTTAAGCCCTGTCCTAAGCTTATAAGAGCTACAACAGCAGCAATCCCAATAATAATCCCAAGAATAGTAAGCCAGCTTCTTAATTTTCTTTTCCTAAGATTTTTCCCAGCGAGAATAAAGTAATCTTTGAGCATTTTCAGCCCCTTGACTCTTCCATATAATATTTATAATCAGAAGACAAAATTTTATCTATTTCAGTGAGTGGGATGTCTGGGCTATTTCCAAAAAATAAGAATAATCCTTCAGTTAAAACATCTTTTATTTTTCTAAAAGTTTCATAAAATCGGATTTTTGGATCTTGGCCAGTTTCAAAAAGAGCCCTGCCCAATTCTTCGTAAGTTTTTGGATTTTCTCCCCCCATTTTAAACCCTTCCCGCAGCTTCAGCCTTCTTCCTCTTTGCTCTTTTTTTAAAACTTCTATAAACAAACCAGATAATAATTAAAACAATAGCTACAATAACATAAGTAGTAGTATTATTTTTCGCAATTATTCCAAGCTCCAATGCCTTCTCTCTAGTATAAACAGTCAAAGGCAAATTAACATCTTTCTTTTGTAAATTGTTCTCAAAGTCTTTATATTCAATATGTAAATTTAAAATTGCAGATTGGCTTGTTAGCAAAACATCAAAATCAACTGTCTCAAAATCATCACTTGAAATTGTCCCAATATAAACTTCATCTTCAGACAATAATGTAAATCCAGAGGGCACAATCCTAACTGTTGCGAATTTTGCATCTGCAAAACCTTTGTTTACTATTTTTAAACTAATCTTATCTTTTTGATTTATAACAGGATTGTCTTGAGAAACTGAAAAACTTAAATCAACATTTCCAGATATTGTAACTCCGATTGTCCCTGTTTTAGTAATATTTTCAAATTTTAAAACATAAAGAATATAATAATCTCCTGGAGCTGCACTACTTGACGCCTTTATTTTAAAATTAAAATCTTCAGAATCCCCTTCATCTATGTCTGTTGTAGATTCAGAACTCCCAACAGGGGATAACGGGACATTTGAAAAATCCAAGCTTAAACTTACATCTTTATAGTCATCATCAAGATTATTCTCTACTCTTAATGTTAATCCAGTTTCTTCACCAGGAAGCAACTTGTCATAATCCACAGATTTTACCACCATTGCCGAAGCCATACTTGTCATAAGCAAAACTAGAAAAATCCCTGCGATTGCGATTGTTGTTTTATTTTTCATTTTTGTTTCCAGAATTCTGAGGCGATTCCAAACCATCTCCTCTTAATTTTTCTTATAATTCTAGGTTTTTAAGCTTTTCCACCTTCCATTTCCCCTTTTCCTTAACTGTAACTTTTTCCACAGTTCCATCTCTAAGCCAGAAAATTTTCTTAGCATGTTTTTCTGCAAGTTCAGTATCATGAGTAACCATAATTATTGTTTTTCCTTTTTCATTAAAATCTTCTAAAAATCTCATAACTTTTTCTCCGGTTTTTGTGTCTAAATTTCCAGTTGGTTCATCAGCTAAAATAACTTCTGGGTCATTTGCTAATGCTCGCGCAATTGCAACTCTCTGTTGCTGTCCCCCCGACAACTGATTTGGATAGTGATCTTGTCTGTCATCTAATTCAACCATTTTCAAAAGTTCTTCTGCTCTCTCTTCCCTCTCTTCTTGACTATACTCCTGAAATGTCATAGGCAACATAACATTTCCTTTAGCTGTTAAATTTGGAATTAAATTAAATTGTTGAAAAATAAAACCAATTTTCCTACCTCTTATCTGTGCCAAATCAGATTCTTCTAAATGTTCAATATTTAAATTATCTAAAAAAATATCTCCTTCTGTTGCCAAGTCCAAAGCCCCTACAAGATTCATCATTGTTGATTTGCCAGAACCAGAAGGTCCCATAATCGCAACAAAATCTCCTTTTTTCACACTCAGGTCTACACCACAAACAGCTTTAACTTTAACTTCTCCCATATCATATTCTTTACATACATTTTTCAGTTTTATTATTTCGTTGTTATCTTGTTTCATTTTAAATTTATGTGACATATTTCTCTGCATATGTTTCCCATACAAATTTAAGGTTCTCAATACAAATCTCTCCTTTTCTTTCAGGATGTAGATTAAAAAAATCTTCATAAGTTTCTCTTATTAATCTTAAGAATCCTTCCCTTGTTTTTATTCTTCCAGGGGTTTCTAATGCAAAAGTGAAATCTTCCAAAGTAGTTCTAACCACCCTCGTTCCAGGAATTCGGTAATATCTCAACTTCTTTTCTTTGAACCATCTATGGACAGTCGTACGAGTAGTCCTAAACAGTCTGGCTATCTCTTCTGCTTTAATATACATTCTTCTTTCCATTTTCATCATAATCCCTCTAGAAATCCCCAACAACAAACACATAAAAACCTTTATAAACCTTATGAAAGACATTTTATTATGATTATACCTATTCGTTGTTTCAGTTGTGGAAAACCAATTGCACAGCTCTGGAAACAATATAAAGAAAAAGTTCAAGCAGGCGAAGAACCAGCAAAAGTCCTCGACGAACTTGGCTTGGAAAGATATTGTTGCAGAGCAATGTTCCTCGGACAAACAGATATTCTAGAATTAGTTAATAAGTTTAAGAAGTTTTAAGATTTAGCAAACGCTACAAACATTAGCATATCTTTCAGCATATTCTTCCCAAATTATTTTTGCCTCTTCCTCACTTTGAAATTCTTTTCTTTTAGGATGTCTAGAAAAATAAGCAGAATATAATGCGTTTACATTCTTAAGAAAAAATTCTCTTGTTTTTGGAATTCCTCCTGTTGGCTGACCCATAAATGCAACATCTTCAAGGGTGGTTCTAAGAGTTCTTCCAAGTTTCCAAGGTTGGAGTATTCCTTCTCCAAACCATCTATAAATTGTGGAGATAGTTACATTTAAGATTTCTGCTACATTTTTTGGTTTAATTAAATTAATAATCTCATTTTATTCTCCACAACTTCTTCCCCAAAAATAAAAACAAGACAGCTTCTATGTTTCCCATCAAGGAGATAGTACTGCATAAAACATAAACTGCTTAACTTCTGTGTTCGGAATGGGAACAGGTGTTACCAGATTATTATGGCTGTCTCGAGATTACAATAAAATCCTCATTTATAAATCTAACGAATCACCCAAAAATAAAAACAGCCAACATCCGAAGCCTAAAAAAACCGAAGCTTAATTAGATTCTTCTGCTGGCTAAATATTTATAGTCTTTAGCCTTTTTAAATTTTGTTTTACACTCGCTAATTGTAACAAATAGAAGAACTTATAAAATCGCTTTTTTTAAATTAATCACGGGGGAATGCCGGAGCGGTCAAACGGGCTAGGCTTAGGACGATTTCAAAGGAAAGTTGAATGACAAGAAAACCTTGGTTGTCTTATGTAAGAAACCTAGTGGCTTAGTGCCTACGAGGGTTCGAATCC
>CAZBOY010000006.1:0-32819 GCA_964493655.1 Candidatus Woesearchaeota archaeon
TTTCTTTCAATTCTTGAATAATTTTTTCCCTTGCTTGTTTTACTTTTAATCCTTGTAAAAATCCTGCTTTTTCATTCATGGTGCCGTCTTTGTTAATTGCAATTTCGGGTGTTAGATTTTGTTCTCTAAAAAATTGAATATCTGACAAATCTCCTGCAGAACACATCATTACAATTCCTGTTGCTTTTTCTTTATCTGCGAGAGGATGAGATTTTATTTTTATTTCTTTATTAAAGATAGGAGATATTACAGTTTTATTATCCAGATGAGTGTATCTTTTATCTTCAGGATTAAAAATTACCATTCCGCATGTGCAGATTAATTCAGGACGAGTTGTAGCAATTATGATTTCTTCACCTGTTTCTTTTATTTTCCATTTAACATAATTAAAAGTAGAATCTAGTTCTTTGTATTCTATTTCAGAATCTGCGATGGTTGTTTGAAGTTTTGGGTCCCAGTTGTTTATTCTCGTGTCTTCGTAAATAAGGTTTTTTTTGTAAAGTTCTATGAAGGTGGACTGTGTCAGAGCTCGGTAATCTGGAGAATCTGTTTTGTATATTGAACCTATTTTTTCTCCTTCTTTATAGGATGTAAATGAAATTCCTAATTTTGAAAAAGTTTCTTCTGTTCCTGCTGAACCTTGGTCAATTAGTTTTTTGCAATATTCTATGAACTTTTCTCTTCCGATTTTAAAGGGGGAAACATCAAATTTTTTTTCAGCAGCAAGTTCTATTGGAAGTCCGTTTCTATCTAGGCCTAAGGGGAAGATAACTTCAAAACCTTTCATCCTCTTGAATCTTGCAAAAAAATCCATATAACAATAAGTAACTGCCTGTGCAATATGAATCGGGGAATTTACATAAGGTGGGGGGGTGTCAATTGAATAAATTTTTTTCTTTGTGTTTTTGTCAAATAGATACATCTCTGATTTTTTCCATTTCTCAGTTATCTGGTTTTCCATTTCCGGAGACCAGTTTTTTATTTCGCCGAATTTCATATCAATATGAATAACAAGATATTTAAAAAAGTATTCTTTAGGTTAAATATGACAAAAAGCGCTAAATCCTCGAAACAGGAAAAACTCCGGATACTTGCAGCGGGTGATTTCCACGGAAGTGTGGGTATTGCTAAAAGAATTTCTGACAAAGCGAAAAAAGAAAAAGTTGATTTGGTTGTTCTGGCGGGGGATATTCACGGGGCTGTTGAAGGCGTGGATGTTTTAAAACCATTTAGAGATGCAAAGCAAAAGGTTGTGTTTGTTCCTGGGAATTGGGATACAAGTTTAGAAGCGGATTTGTTAAGAAATGTTCACGGAATTAAAAATCTTGATGGCTATTATGTAAACTACAAAGGTATTGATATTATCGGAATTGGCAATCCAGATTTTGAACTCACACTTGATGAAAAAAGAGCATTAGGAAAATTAGAGAGTAGTTTTAAAAAAATAAAAACAAAAGGTGGGAAAAAGATTTTAGTTTCTCACATGCATGCTGCAGGAACACGGGCAGAATTTTCTGGATTTCCTGGGAGCAAGGCAATAAGAAAAGCTATTGATAAATTTAAACCTGATTTATTTATTTCAGGACATATTCATGAAGCAGAAGGTATTGAGGAGAAGATTGGTAAGACGCGGGTTGTGAATGTTGGGCGGCATGGAAAAATTTTAGTCATATAATCTTGAATAAAAAAATGTTATGACTGAAATTTTTCTGGAAAGGGTTTGGAGGTTTGATTTTGGAACTCAAAACCCCCAAAACATATAAATAAGTAGGATTCTAATAAAAATAATGCCGAAGTTAAAAAAAGAGAGAAAAACAAGGGAAAAGAAAAAAGCAACCTTGATTATTACTGAAAAACCTCAGGCTGCTGCAAAAATAGCTGCGGCTCTTTCTGGGGCTACTGATGAGAAGGTTACAGACGGAAATAAAGTTTCATATTATGAGTTTGATAAAAATGGGAAAAGATTTTTAGTTGGATGTGCTGTTGGGCACTTGTTTGGGATAAAGCAAATTGCTACTCGGGGGCCTTTTCCGAATTATGAAGTTGAGTGGCGAGCAAATTACGAAGGCAAGGGTGCGGAGTTTACAAAAAAATACTTTGATGTTCTTAAAAAATTAATTAAGCGAGCTGATGATATTATTGTTGCAACTGACTTTGATGTTGAGGGAGAAGTTATTGGGTGGAATATTGTTAGGTTTATTGCTAATAAAAAAGATGCAAAAAGAATGAAGTTCTCTTCTCTAACTAAAGAGGAGTTGGAGGATAGTTATAAAAATTTAATGCCGCATCTTGAATGGGGGAGTGCGTTTGCTGGAGAGACAAGACATTATTTAGATTGGTTTTACGGGATTAATTTATCCCGGGGTTTGATGAAGGCTCTAAGTTCTACTGGAAAATTTAGGATTTTGAGTATTGGGCGGGTGCAGGGTCCTGCTTTGAAAATTGTTTATGACAGGGAGATGGAAATTAAAAAATTTAAACCAATTCCTTTTTGGCAGATTTTTTTAATTGTGAAAGATATTCATGGAACTAAAGTAGAAGTTATGTATCCTAAAGATATTTTTAATAAATCAGATTTGTTGAAGTTCAAACATCTTCAGGGTAAAAAAGCTATTGCAAGAACTGAAATAAAAGATGAAAAAATTGCGCCTCCGCTTCCTTTTGATTTAACTACCTTGCAGACAGAATCTTATCGGCTATTTAAGAATACGCCTACGCAAACACTTCAATCTGCAGAGAGATTGTATTTAGGGGGGGTTATATCTTATCCGAGAACTTCTTCTCAAGAATATCCTGAAGCAATTGGTTATAAGAAAATTCTAGATAGGTTGAAAAAATATACAACTCTTGTTAAATATGCGGTTAATAAAAAACCAACACAAGGAAAGAAAAAAGACCCAGCCCACCCGGCGATTTATCCAACAGGTGAAATGGGGAAGATTTCAGAAAGAGACAAAAAACTTTATGATTTGATTGTTAAGAGATTTATTTCTTGTTTTTGTGAGTCGGCAATTATCGAGAGTAAGAAAATTATTGTTGAGATTGATGATTTGAAATTTGTTAAAAAAGGTTTGCAGGTTAAAGAAAAAAACTGGCTTGCTGTTTATCCTCACACAACTAAGGAAGAGAAAGTTCCTACAATTGACGGAGAGGTTGATATTTCAGAAATTAGAATTGAAGAAAAACTTACACAACCACCCAATAGATACAGCCATGCATCTATTATTCGTGCATTAGAAAAGAAAAATCTTGGGACAAAAGCAACAAGAACAAGTATTGTTGAAACATTGTTTTCTCGAGGGTATGTTGATGGTAGGAGTATTGAAGTTACACCACTGGGAATTAAGATTGTTGAAACTCTAACTAAATATTCCCCGATTATTTTAGATGAAGAGTTAACAAGGGATTTTGAAAAAGAGCTAGAAGAGATACAACATTCTAAAAAGGACTGTGAGAAAAAAGAGAAGAAAATTCTTGAGAGGTCAAAAAAAGATGTTAATAAAATTGCTGGAGATATTACTAAGCATCTTAGTGCAATTGGGAAAGCGCTTGCAGATGCAAATGAAAAAGTTTGGGAAAAAGAAAAAGAAGAGAGCACAATGACAAAGTGCCCTGTTTGTAGCAAAGGACATTTGAGGATTATGTATGGGAAAAAGTTCAAGAGATATTTTGTTTCATGTGATGCTTATCCCAAATGTAAGACAACTTTTTCACTTCCTCCAAACGGGATGATGAAACCTGCTCGCGATAAGGAAGGAAAACAAGAAGTTTGTGTTGAGTGTGGTTTTCCATTGGTTATTAGATTAAAAAAAGGTTCTCGTCCTTGGAAGTTTTGTTTTAATCCTGAGTGTGTTACTAGGAAGAATTATGAGAAGGAAAAGAAAGATGGAGATAAGAAAGAGAAGGTTGTAAAGAGTGGTGGGAAGAAGAAAAGTAAGGAACAATAATTTTTATAAACTCTAGATTGTATAGATTAAGATGGTAAGGTTAAGAAAAAGAGGTCCTGGTTCTAGATTAGAAGAGGATGAAGGAATTCTAACCCTTGGATGTTTTGCTAAAAGATTAGCTTTGGGGAAATACTCTCCATTACCTGCAGAAAGAACATTAAAAAATTTTCTAAAAGGAATTTATTGTGCATTTATGTGGAATTTATTAGATTGTATGCCCGAAGATTATTTTCATAGAAAGAGAGAAAAAGTATTAAATAGAAAATTAGAAAGGATTTAAATCCTCACAATAATTTTTATAATTCTAATAACAAATATCTCTAATTTAATTGTGATTGGACTGGTAGCAGTGGGAAACAGAAATTCTTCCCAAGCATAAAAAGATAAGGAAGAATTTCCGCAATAGCTATAAACGCTTAGGGCTATAATTTGATAAGCCCACTCATTTTATTACTAAAAATTAATCTTCTTTTGTTTCTCAAAATCTTTTTATTCACGAGTCCTTGATTTAAAATAATGCCTTATTTTTATAGAAACTCTTTCACACACTTCTCTTGCTAAAGCATATGGCAAAAGAAATGGGGAAAGAACAACTTGTAATAGAAGGGAATCCTCAGAGGCAACATTAGAATTATCTACATAATTATTTGAGAGGGGTAATCTATAAAATGGATGACTTTCTGGAAGATTCAAAATTTCATTTTTAGTCAATACACTACCTTCCAAATCTGATTTCATCTTTATCTAAAAATGTTTTAATTTAAATATTTTTCAATTTTTTTAAAATTCAAAACAACCCCTTCTTTCTAATCCCGGTTTGAATGATTTCAAAATCTAGGGATTTTTCCGGAAGAGAACGGTGTTTTCTTAAGACTATTTTTCTTTTTCCTCTGTTGTATTGAAGTTCTATTAAACACTTGCTCCAGTATTTTAAGAGATCCCCTCCGACCATTGAAATTGTTTTTTGTTTTTCAAGTTCATTATCTTCATTTGTGGTGAACTGACTGTAAACTTGATTTGTAACTATAATTGGGATGTTTTGTTTTCTTGCGATTTCATTTAGAGTTCTTAACTGCCTTGCAAGTTTTCTGTTTACTTCTCTGATTTTTTCATCTTCTTTTGTTTTAATTGCATCGCCTAATTCAAGTCTGTAAAGCATTGCAATACTATCAACAATTATTAAAGAAACATAACCTTTTTTTACATGTTTCAAAAGTTCGCCAAAAGCAAGTTCTTGTTCTTCAAAAGTGGTTGGTTTTAGTAAGATTATGTTTTCCAGAACCTCATCAACTTTTTCATTGTCCCCTAAAATTTGTTTTACTCGCTCTGGAGAAAACCCTCCTTCTGTATCAATGTAAATCAGTTTGTTTGATTTTTTTGCCTGGCTTACTGCAACAAGAATACAGAAATTTGTTTTTCCGCTTCCTCCTGGACCATAGAGTGTTGTGATTATGTCTGTTTCATATCCTCCGAAGAGGAATTTGTTCAAGTCGTAGCTTCCTGCTGAAATTTTTGTTTCATTCATAGATTAAGGAAATTTTGCAAATTAATAAGGATTGTTGTGATGTTTTTTTGTGTTTTGTTTGCAAGAATTTAAATTTTTATTAATAATCTCCCTATCCTTGGGGTTGTTGGATTGATTGGGTTTTTTAGAGCTTTAAGTATAAACACCCACAAGATTTTTAGAGGTTCATAAATTTTAAATTATATTGTTAAGATTAAGACGTTTTTATAAAAAGATAATCACTTAGCTTTATTAAATTCTTTTTCGTAGGAATCAAGATTTTTTTCAGTTGCCTTGATTGCTTTTTGAAGTGCAGATTTTGGTGAAGGTGCTTCGATGTGGAGGACTGGGGCCTTGGTGGGGTGGTCTCTTCGCCATGCAGCTAATTTAACAGAACTGTCTTTGTTTAGATAGTTTCTCAAAAGTTCTACAATTGTAAGGTTGTCTATTTCAACATCTAATTCGCTTTTATCCTGCTTGAGGATTTTTATTTCCATAAGTATAATTCTTGAAATGGGTTTTTAAGGTTTTGGATTATGTTTTAGGGTCTCAATAATAAAACATCGAGATGTTATCTATGATTATAAATCTAGGGGTTGGCAAAAATGGGAGAGTGAGCTATGCGAACGTATTTTTACAGGGGTTATACAAATTAATTTCAAGCATGCCCAAATCTAGAAACCAAATCTATTTCCTTATCCAAATCTTTATAAGGAGATGCCATAACCTGGAATCTACTATGGTATTTTCTAATAAATTCTTCGGGGGTTTGAAAAGAATCGTATTCCCAATGTTCAGGAAATACCCTTGTTCCTCTTCCATTTTGAAGTATAACTCCAACTGCATAGCCGGTTTTGCCAATAATGCAAAAAGATGTTGGATGGTCTTGGAAGATTAATTGTGTACCGATATCTCTTCCAAAAGCTCTTGCATAATTCATTACTGATTCTCTGTCTTGAATGTCCATAGGATTTATTAAATTCTGGGTTTAAAAATTTAATCTTGAGTGTTTGTGGTTTTGTGATTTGTAATAAAATCACCCAGAAGTAATCATGCTCACGCCGTCTTTTTTTATTCTAATCACATTATCGACAAAGCTCTCGATTTTCTGCTCGTGACTAACAAGGATAATCTGTTCTGATTCTAATTGGTCAAAGATATCACGCATTTTGTCAAGCTGTTGGTCTGAAAACCCGTCTGTTGGCTCGTCGAGAATAACAAGGTCTTTTGTTTTAATTTTTGAAATTAGAGAGTTCAGTATTTGATTTAGTGCAAGCCGATAAGCAAGTGCAACCGCGGTTCTTTCTCCACCTGAAAGAAAATCATAATCAATTTCATAATCTTGCTGGGAAATAATCGGAGTGAAATCTTCGTCAAGTCGAACAGAGAGTGAATCAGAAACAAGAATTGAAAACCACTTATTGAAAATCTCTGAAAAGTCTGCCCTTAATTTAGCGAGGACTTTTTTCTCAGTCATTGTAATTATAGAAAGAAATTTCTCGTCAAGCCAGTCCTGGAGTTCTCTAAGATAATTAATCTGTAATCTTACAGATTCTTTCTGCTTGATTTCTTGTTTTAGACTTTCAAAAGATTTTTTCAGAATTTCAATCTCCTTGTTTTTTTCTGCAAGAGTTATTTCAACACCTCTTAATTTAGAACTTATCTCGTCAAAAAGAGAGTCTTGTTTTTCAAACAACGAAGAGATTTCTGAAAACTCTTCTGTCTTAATTTTCAATTTATTTATATCTTCTTCAAATTCACTAATTTCATTTAAGGCCCTGTCAAGAATAAAAGAATCGCTCTTGATTTTAGTTTCTATCTGGCTCTGGTGTTCAAATCTTATTTTATTTCTATCGAACATTTGCTTGTCTTTTTCATAGCCACTGATAAGTTCTTTTTCTTTTTCTATATCCTTCACAATCTGGTTCTTCTCAAAAATTTTTGGTTCTAATTCTTTCTCAATATCTTCGATGTCAAACTGCGTTCTTTTATGTATTTTGTCTTTGTGTTCTTGACCTACTGATTGAAAACAAGTCGGACAATTTTCAAGTGAGATGACTTTTTCTTTTAATTGCAAGGCTTTTTCTTTTTTTGATTCTAAAACAGAAATCTGTGAATTTATCTCCATTAATTTTGAGGTATTTTCCTCAAATATATATCGATGTTTTTGTAAAAGATTTGTAGTTTCCTGAAGGGCTAATGGCGAAAAATTTATTTTCTCTTTAACCTGATTATGCATAAGCATAAGTTCTTTTTCAAGACGTGCTTTTAGAGTATTTTTCCCCTGAAGTTCAATTTGCTTTTTTTCCAATTCCTGATCAAACTTTCTTTTTTGTTCAATTTTTATTTTAAAATTAGCTAACTTCCTTTCTGCTTCTTGTTTTTGTTCAAAAAATTTTTTATATTCTACATTAAGGTTTGTGATATCTTTTGTGAGTTTTATTTTTTCTTCAGTTTGATTTGTTAATTTCTCTTTCAAAATGTTTATTTGTTTAATTTCCACTTCTTTTATTTTTACAGATTCTTTTATTTTTTGTATAAGAATTTGAGAATTTTGTTTAATCCTTCGATATCTATCAATTCCGAAAATATGCCTAAGAGTGTCAAGCCTGACCTCTGGCCTCTCCTGAATAATCGCCTTCATCTCTTCCTGGGGGGTGTAAACTGTAAACTTATAAAGAAGATTGGATTTTTTTGTGAATTCTTTTGGATAGTTTAATAATTCTACAACTTTATTTTTTATTTCAGATGTTGAAAGTTCTTCTGTTTTCCCGTCGATAGTTATGATATTTGACTCCTGAGTTATTGATTTCTTTTTTTTAAGTGTTCTATCTAAAATTATTGTCTGACCATCAATTTCAAATTCTAATTGAACCCTGGCTTCATCCTTACCTTGTTTTAGAATTGAAGCTCCTTTTTGTCCGGGTTGCAAACCAAAAAGAGCAAATTGCAGTGCTAGAAGAATTGAAGTTTTTCCTGAGCCTACATCTCCAGATAAAAGAAGCGAGCCTTTAGGAAATTCAAGCTCTGCCTCATCATAACTTCTTATGTTTTGAAGTTTTAGTCTTTTAAGTATCATTCTTAGGAAAACCCAGGTTTTCCTTGCTCACAATTCACTCTTGTAAAATCATACAAGAAAACAAGAGCAAATTGTTCGAGTTCACCTTTCCTGTTTAGCAGGTTCACTTCGTTCACCGGGATATTATATTTAGTTTTCATCTGGCAAGTTGAGAATTTTTTTTAGTTCATCCATTAAGCGATTTTCAAAAATGATTATTTTTTCATCTTCATTTTTTTCAATTGAAAGAGCAGTTACTAATTGTGGAATTGTTTTGTTGAAATCAGAAGGATTTTTCTGGGAGTATTCCTCGATTATTTTTTCTTCAAGGTTTTCTATATCACCTACATCTATTTCAATTTCAGATTCTTCTGATTTGAGAGAGGAAATATTTCTTATGAAAGTGTAAGCTTGTTTTTTGTCTACAAAAGACTCTATTTCATCAAACCTAATGTCCCCGGTTTTCCCTTGGTTAATTGTCCCGACAAGCTTCATCAGAACAATCTTATCATTAAGATAAGGCTTATTAAACTCCTGGATAATTTTCTCTGTGGCTGTCAGGGCATTGTCAATTTTTATTTCAAAATAAACTACCTCCTTGAGGTTTATTTTTCTGTTATCTATTTTGATTTTTTTATTTTCCATAGTGACTAAATTAAAGCTCCCGGTTTTTAGGTCTGCAAGTTCTTGAAAATTATTTGGGAATGTCGGACCAGGGTAGGTGTAGATTGCAGATGCTTCGTGTTTTTCAAAAACCTGATGAATATGTCCAAATGCATAAAAATCTGCAAGAGGAAGTTTTATTTTATCTATTGATTCCATGGGGATTGTTCCTACTACATCTGAGATTGTTGTGTGGAGCATAAGAATTGTAAATGGGTAGACAGAATCAAAATAGATTTTTTTTAAATCTTCAACTTCCATACTGGACTTTTTCCCGGAATAACCAAAGATTGCAATCCCCTTATGTAAGTGGGGGGTTAGTTTTATTCTTCCATCTTCCTGAACTTCTGATTGCTCGATGTTTTTGCAGAAGCCAGCTTTTTCAAGCACATCTAAAAAAGTTTTCCCAGATGCTGAAAAATCATGAGATCCGGCGATTAAGTATGTCGGGATGCCTGCGTCTTTTATTTTTCTGAATTGTGCAAAGGTCTTTTTTAGAATTTCTATTGGGGGGTAGGCAGAATCAAATAAGTCTCCGGAAATCAAAATAAATTCTACACTCTCTTTGATACAATTGTCTGTTGCGGTTTGAAAAGATAAGAAATTTAGCTCTTGCATTTCCTCTTGTCGCCAGCTTCCCAGGTGACAGTCTGCTAAATGTGCAAATTTCATATTTAGAAAGGCTTGTTTTTGTTTAAATTGATTTGTGTGATTGATGATATACTTACAGAATTTTTAGTCACTCTTAAATAAAGAAAAAATTGAAAAGGTTTAAATAAGGTAGCCAAATTTAGGGTTTTATAAGCGTTTCGTAATGTTTTTAATAGGGTTTTTTCGTTTGGTGAGTGGAGGTAAAGACAAAAATGGCTGAAGACGAAGCAGAAGACGAAGAGTAAATCAATGTCGTTTCTTTTTTAATTTTTAATTTTTAAATTCTAATATTTTTAATTTTTCGAAAAATAATCTCTTTTCTTTTTTTATTTCCGGTTTAAATTTTTCTATTGTTTTTATAGGAGTGTGGCTTGAGATAAGAAGGAAAGCCTTCCCATTTGTATTCAAATGTTTTTTTGCCTGTTTTATAAATTCAACTGCTGTTTCATCCCCTTTTTCTCCACCGGTTGTATCTGTTTTTTTATCGTGTTTATTTTGGGGGAGATATGGTGCATTAAAAGTGATTAAATCATATTTTTCATTTATGTTTTGGAAGAGATCTGATTGTACTGAATTAAAACCTAGTTTTTTTGCATTAGTCACTGCTTCTTTGTCAATATCTACTGTGAAAATGTTTTTTTGGGGAATTCCTTTTTTTAAGGCAGTTTGTGCTAAAATTCCGCTGCCTGTTCCCATATCAAGATATTTTATATTTTTATCTTTGAGGTTAGAGAAATAATTTTCTAAAAATTCTGCAAAGAAAAAAGAGTCTTCTTGTGGTGTGTACATTTTATCCAAACAAACCTTGCATTATTTCATCAAAGAAAAAACCAAAGATTGCTGCACCCATTAACACAAATAAGATTATAAAAATTGCTAGGATGACCAGCCATCTGCGAGATTTCTTTTTTAGTTGTGGTTGTTGTGGGGGTTGTTTTAGATTTGTGTAGGGGATATTTGTTTGAGGATATGGTTTTTCAATTGGTTGAAGGGTTTGAGTTTTTGTGATTGGTTGTAGAGTCTGTCCTGTTTGAAAAAATGCAGATGCAGCAGAATCAATATCTTTTTGAGAATAACCGGCATTGAGAAAACTCTGTTTAATTTTTCCTAAACTTTCTCCGCGTTCAAGGGCATTTTTGATTCCACCAGTTAGTTGGCTTTGACTCATAATTGTTTTTAGAAAGACTTATTATTAAATGTTGTGGATTTTGCCTCTGACCAATTCACAAGGATAACCATAATAAATTAAATTTTTTATTAATTTACTAACATTCTTCGACTTGTAGCTAGGTCTAATTATCTTGGCAACACTTGCGGAAATTCAACCAATTATATAAAACAAGGTTGAATTTCACTTAGGTTTTGCAGAGTAGTAAAACAGATTTTTACAGAGAGGTTTTTGAATTAATAATTTTGATTTTAGATTTTTGAGAATATCAGATTTTCAAAACTCCGCCATCAGTCATTAAATGGGATTGTTTGTTAAACTTATATCCCATTTCAGTACAGAGTGCTATCATTGGTTTTGTTTTATCCAAACCTCCGTGTGCAGGGATTACATGGTGGGGTTTTAGAAGATTCAGCAAGTCTCTTAAATCTTCCCTGCCTGCATGTCCAGATACATGAACATCTCTAAAAATCCTGGCTCTGCTTTTTCGCAGTCTTGATTCCATTTTTGCAAAACCCTCCTGGTTTACTGGAGTTGGAATAACACTTGATGAAAAAACTATATTATCTTCTTTGTTGATTTTGAACGGGAGCTGGTTTCTTGACATTCTTTCTAAAATTGAACCTGTCTCTCCTTGGTGACCTGTGCACACAATCATATAGTTTCTTCTGTTTTTATTTACTCTAGAAAGAGTTTTTTCAACCTGCCTTCGATAACTTGAAACACGGACATCTTTTAGAAAAGGCGCGAGTTTTACATCTTGTGCAGCTTTTGTATATTTATTCAAACTCCTTCCTAAAAAAACAATCTCTCTGTTTAATTTTTTTCCAAACTCAACAATACTTTTCAATCTTGCAATGTGTGAAGAAAATGTTGTGACAATTATTCCTGCATTTCTATTCTGAATTGTGAGGAGAACTTCTTCTAAAAGGTTACGGGCTATTTTTTCAGAGGGTGTTTTTCTATCTGAACCTGCATAAAGAGAATCTACAATAAGAGCGTGAACTCCTTTTTTTGCTATCTCTTTTAATCTTCGGTAATTTGGAGGTGCTCCAAGAATTGGGCTGTCATCAAGTTTGAAATCATTTGCATAAAGAACAACCCCTTGTTTTGTATGAATTGCTATGAATGTTGTTTGTATTGTTGAGTGTGTGATGTTTATAAAATCAACAAGATATTTTTGTTTTTTTCCTTGAATGAAAAAAGAATTATTCGGATGGATGGGTATTACTTTATTTTTTAAAACAATTTCATTGTCGCGAAGGAGAGTGTCTAGAACTGCACAGGTAAATGGTGTTCCATATATTGGTGCATTGTATCTATCAGAAAGAAATGGTATTGCACCTACATGGTCAAGGTGAGCGTGTCCTACAAACTGGGCTATCACCTTGTGCCGAATTTTCTCAATCAGGTGATCATCTGGAATTGCTTTAATGTCTCTTAGTCTTTTTTCAGTATAAGTAAATTCGTCTTTGTCTCTCTCGTTTAAACCAACAATTGCCGGAAGGAAAAAGCCCTCATCAAAAATAAATGCGTCGTCCTCAAGTTCGAGAACAGTCATATTTTTTCCAACTTCGCTGTAACCTCCAACTGTATGAATTTTCAATTTATCACCTTTTATTATTTGGTTGAGAGGGTTTTTATATTTGACTATCAACACATTTATAAATTCTGGTAACTTCTTTTGTAATAATGGCTAAAGAAAGAGGAAACCGGAAAGTGAATATTATTCTTGGGTTAGTTGTTTTTCTGTTGATTTTTGCAACTGTTGCTGTTGTTTTTTTTAATATAAATCTTATTGAACTTAGGGCAGAATTGAATAATACTAAAATGCAATTAGAACTTCAACTTACGCAACAGCAACAAGAATCTCAGACGCAGATTGATAAAGTTGGGCAAAATTTAGAAGCGACACAGGCGAGTTTAGAGGTGCAGTTGTCAGAATTAAAAGCTTCTGCAAGTTCGGATTTTTCTGGGATTATTGAAGGTGCTGTCAAGGCAGTTGTAAGTATTCAGACAGATGTTGCGCAGGGTTCTGGATTTATTATTAGTAACGAGGGTTATATTATTACAAACGCCCATGTTTTGAATGGTGCGCACTGGGTGCGGGCTCTTACTTATGAAGATGGTTTAAAAGATGCAAGTTTGATTGGGTATGATGGGAAAATGGATGTTGCGGTTTTGAAAATTTCTGGAAGTCATGATTCTTTAGAATTTGAAGATTCTAATGATGTCAAGGTTGGAGAGAAGGTTGTTGCAATTGGAAATCCACTGGGACTTAGTTTCTCTGTTAGTGAAGGAATTGTAAGTGCCTTAAACAGGCCGGGACTTAATAATATTGAAGCATATATTCAGACAGATGTTTCATTAAATCCTGGAAATTCCGGAGGGCCTTTAGTAAATAAAAAAGGGAAGGTAATTGGGATTAATAATTTTAAGGTTGGGAATTCCGAAGGGTTAGGATTTGCACTTGAGGCAGATGCTGCTGTAAAAGCAATTAATCAAATTTCTATGCAGGCGTTGAATGTTAGTATTGCTTGAATCTTAGTTTGATTTTATTTATTAATCAATAAATCCTCGAGTTGTGAAAAGTAGACTATTTATCTTGGCAACCTTTGAAGAAATTTATCATTGTCTTAATATACCTAGAATAAATTTCTCCAGAAGTTTTACAGAGCATTAAGTATAATAAACTTAAAATAAAAATTTTGTAATTAATAGACTTCCTCAATTTTAGGGAATTAAATCCTAATCCCAAGTAAAAGTCCGATTACAATTGTGTGAGTTATAAATGCAATTACTCCGAACCAAAATAAATTTATTTTTTTCAAGCCTGCAAGCATTAGAATTCCAACTTCATCTGGGAGAGGGGTTGCAATTATGAATCCTGCTAAAAGATACATCAAATAAAGACGGACTTTTGCTTTTAATTTTGTTTTTAATCTGTGAGAGAATTTTTTAAAAACTGGGTGATGCTCGACTTCATCTATTTCATGCTCAAAGGAGATTTTTATAAATTTAAAAATTAAAATATCTGCAACTGTAGCTCCAAGCCCACCGATTATTGCTGCAAGATAAAGATTTGAAGGGATTAATGCAACAAAATAACCAATTCCAAAAGGTGCTGAAAATAAAAAAACATAAAGAATTCCTGCAATAAAGACACCTAAATAACTTAGTGCCTGGAAATTATTAACATAATTGAAAACTGATTGCTCTCTAAAAATATGATAAGCAAGAGTTATTGTAATTGTCAAAATAATTAATTTTACATATTTGTATTTGAATAGGTGTTTTATGCTCAGGTTTTTTAGTTTCATAGGAATATTAGTTGAGATAAGTATAAAAAGATATCTTTGAAGGATTTAGATAATCCATATTTATAATGTATTAAATTCAATTTCTAATAAAGATTAAAAAGGCTTTTGTCTGGGATTTGGGATGAAGATTATGGAAGTTGCTACGAGTATGATTGCTTTTGTGACATTTTTAGTTGGTTTGTTTGCTATAGCCTATTATGTTTATCAGATAATAAAAATTAATTTATTGACTGTAATTTTAGTTATAGCAATTTATATAAACGTCAATTTGTTGTTTTTGTTATATTTAAAAAAGAGGTTTAAATGAAAAATAAATTTGTTGGATGGCTTTCAGAAAATTGGCCAATAGTATTAATATTGATTTTGATATTTTTACTAGTTTATCTATTTGGACTATGAAAAAACTTAAATTAAAACCATCTGCGCGGGATAATCGGAGATATCTTTTGATAAATGAAAAAAATAATGAGAAAATTGAAAAGGCGATTTTGGATTATGTTGGGATTTTGGGTTTTGCCAAATCTGGTTATATGAAAGTTAAATCTGCGGGAGATAAGACAATTGGGGCTGTTGTTCGGGAAAGTTTGAATGAGGTGGTGGCGGGGTTGGGTTTTGTTGGGATTTCTGTTGGAAGGGTGAGTGGGACTTTGAAAGGTTTGGGGAAGAAATAACTATTCATATCTTAATGCATCAACCGGTCTGAGTTTTGAAGCCCTATAAGCTGGAATTGTACCTGCAACCATCCCAATAAGGATTGAAAATAAAAGTGCAAAAATCAAAAGGCTTGGACTTATTGTGGTATTACCAAACATCCTTGTCATTCCCCCTGTATCACTTGTAGAAGTTAAAACACTTATAAAACTTGAGCCAATTGTTCCTAAGATTATTCCCCCTAATCCACCTACAAGACCAATTAATCCAGAGTTTAACAAAAAGATAATCATAATATCCCTGTTTTTTGCTCCGATTGCTTTCATTATCCCAATGTCTTTTGTCTTTTCCAAAACTGAAGTGAACATAGTGTTTGCAATTCCAATTCCTCCGACTAATAAGGAAATTGCGGCTATTGCTCCTAAAAAAATTGCCATAGTATTCATTGTTTCCTGCATTGTTTCCTGCATTTCTAAGGGATTCGTCACTGTAAAATCTTTATCCTTTTCTGTTAAAGCTCCTCTTGAAAACATAAGTTTTTTTTCTATTAATTCAACTGTTTCATCTGCTATTTCCACATCTTTAATTTTAACAGAAATAGAATCAAAAGATTTGTCATCGACATCTTCTAAGATTGTTCTTGCAATATCTATTAGTATATAAACTGTTGAACCCCCATTTAAGATTCCTACTACCTTAAATGATTTCCCCTCAATTATAACCTTGCTGTTTAAAGGCACTTCATTTTCAAAAGTTGATTTTGCAATTCTCTCACCCAAAATTACAGAATATGTTTCTCCTTGAGTTAAAAATCTTCCAGAATCAATCTCCTCGGTTGTTATTTCTTTCCAAACAGTCGGATCAATTCCTTTTATAGAAACAGAAGCGGTTTTACTTGAATAAGTCAAGTCCCCCCTTCCCGAAATCGTTCCCATCACTACGTCTACATTCTCTATATTTTTTAAAACAATCAGATCTTTTGATGTCAAATTTTCTTGAGTTTCTGAAGAAGAATCTTCTCCAAATCCGCTTGGTGGCCCCCTTCCAAAGCCTCCTCCTGAACCCCTTGCCTGAGAAAAACCAGGAGTAATTGTCAAAACATCTGCCCCCAAGTTTCCCAATCTATCCTCTAATTGCCGTTGAGCTCCTTCGCTAATTGAAACAATCGCAACCACTGCCCCAATTCCGATAATGATCCCTATAATTGTAAGCCAACTTCTTAGTTTGCTATGTAGAAAAATATTCAGTGCTAATTGAAATGATTTTTTTAATTTCATATTTCATTTGACTATTTTTTCTTTTGATGTTTTTTTTGCAAATCTTTTAACCAACTAGGAATTTCTTCTGGTTTTTCTACAGATTTTTTCTTCCTAAAGATTTCTTTAGTTTTTTTTATTGGATGTTTTAAAAATTCTTTTGTTTTTTGAGGGTATTTTTTATAGATATAAAATGCAACTACTCCTAAGAATAAAAGTAGGATTATTAATGTCCAATTTACTCCAGAACTGGAACCTTTTCCTCTTGAAAAATTTCCGCTTGCTAATGAAGCGTTTATGTCTGCGATCATATTTAATGGAAGAATCATATTAACTATTCTTCTTTCTCCAAGAGTATCTGTATAATAGATATCAAATTGGAAAAGGTTATTCTGTTCTCCTTCTATTTCTTTATCTTGAGGTAGATTGTTTCTAAAACTCATAGCACTGGCTTTATTCGCAGTTACTTCAAAACTAACAATTGTATAATCCCCTGAATCTAAATTACCGACCATTTGTCCGTCTGTGCCAGTGGTTCTAAAATTTTCCTGTTCTGGAATTCTTACTACAACGGAATTTGCAGTGTATTTCCCTATGTTAGCAATTGCTATTGAAACCTCTGAAGAAGTAGATTCTTGGATTACTGCGTCAAAAGCTGTTCGCGAATCCTCAATGGAAATTGAAAAAGATTCAGTTATACTAAGAGATTCTTCCCCATATTTCACAGTCAGATCATAATCTCCATCTAAAGTTTCTTTATCGATTCTTATAGCATAAGGAATCATCCAATCTCTTTTATAATTTGCAATCCATGTTGATCCATCAAGAATTTCTAAACTTTCATTTTCATCTAAGGAAAAGGGATAGGTTGGGACTAATTGAAACATGGCCCCCTTACATTGTGGATTTTCAAGACCACTTAATTGAAAAACAACCTTAACGTAATTATGGGGAGTAGCTGGATAAGGGTCTTGGTTTACTAAAGATACATTTAAACTACAAGGATTAGCAAAAGTAAAATTCGCACAGCTAAAAACTAAAATTATTGCAAGAATCACAAATACCAAACTTTTTTTTGTATTCATTTTATTTTATTTGTTTTTTTGTTTTTAAAGGAAATGGACTTAAAGTCCACTATTTTACTTTAGTATCTTTGATTATTTCCCCATCTTTTATTTTTACAATTCTTTTTGCATATCTTACTAAATTCAAATCATGAGTAATAAGAATTATTGTTTTGCCTTCTTTGTTCAGTTTTCCCAAAAAATCCATTACAAACTGCCCGGTTTTGCTATCAAGATTTCCTGTTGGCTCGTCTGCTAAAATAATTTCGGGGTCATTTGCTAATGAGCGGGCAATTGCAACCCTTTGTTGTTGTCCCCCAGATAATTCCTTAGGCTTATGATGCATTCTATCCTCAAGACCTAAAATTGCTAAAAGAGACTCTGCTCTTGATTTTGCAATATCTTCTAGAACATCAACCATTTCCATAGGAAGCATTACATTATGTAATGCACTTAATGTTGGCAAGAGATTAAACTGCTGGAATATAAATCCGATTGTTTTTCCTCTAAGTTCTGCTAAATCCGATTCTCCCATTTCAGAGATATTTTTATCTTTAAGATATACAGAACCCCAAGAAGGGGTATCTAAAGCTCCAACCACATTCATCATTGTAGATTTTCCAGAACCTGATGAACCAGTTATTGCTACAAATTCCCCTTGTTCAATAGTGAGATTTACTTTTTTTAAAACAACCAGAGGACCTGCCTTGCCCATATTGTATTTTTTCCATAAATTATCTATCTGAATTAATTTTTGTTTCATTTTTGTCCTAAACCCTATCTGGTATGCAAACCAAATCGTTTTCTCTAGTTAGTTTACAGACTCCATTTAGTATCTCTAAGTCATTAGCAATTTCACAAAGATCATTTTCAGTTTTTCCTTCGCAAGCAGAGGTTAATAAATCAAAAGAACCTGGCTCGAAAAAATTTTGGGAGTCTTCGTGTATTTTTCGTGGTCCTCTTTGATAAATTTTGATTATTTTAAAAGTTCCATATATTGTAGCTATTAAAAAGATAATTAAGATTATTAAAAAGATAAATTTTTGAGTTTTATCTGTTTTAATTTGGATAATCTCTTTTGTTTTTGGCATATAATTTTAGATAATTTCTACTTATAAATAATGTGGACCTTAGGTCCATTTAAAAAATAAAAAAGTTTATGAAGATTTTTATTCTACAAAAGGCATTCTAATCCTCAGTCCTCGAGGTCCTTTAAAGTTCAATTCGCCTTCTTTGAAATTTGGACAATCATTTTCTTTGCAGAATTGCTCCCTTTCTGTTTTCATTGCATCTTGATTTTCTTTCATGTTTTTAAATCTCTCAACAATCTCATCAAAGTTTTCTTCTGTCATCTGAGATTGCATTTTTGCAAGTCTCTCTTGCATTAATGTCTGCCAGGATTCAAAATCTTTGTTTTCAATAGCGGTTTTCATAGATTCTCTTTGCTCTTGAAGTTCTGCAAGTTCTTCTTCAGAAAGATTTGCATTCATACCCCCCTTGCCAAATCCAAATGCTGTAACTGTGCTAACTGCTAAAAGAGCGAGCATTGAAACTGCTAAAATACTTAATGTTGTTTTTTTCATTTTATTCTCTTCCCCCTTTCAATTGTTTTCATAGATTATTTAAAATAAATTGTTTTATAAACAAGAAGAAAGAGAAATGTGCATTTTAAGTCCATGTATTTTATAAATTTAAAAAGCCTGATTTATATAAATTAAAATGCCAATTCCCCCACTTCAACCAAACTTTGGAACAGAGATAATTTACTCTATTGTAGTTTTAACTATATGCCTAATGATTTATTTTGAAGTTAATAAATTTTTCAAATTAACAGAATATAAGGGAATTAGTTATTTTCAAAATACTTTTTTGTTTTTTGCAATTGCTTATTTTTTTAGATTTCTTGCAAAGCCAGTGGTTCGTTCGCTTTTTAGCATTAGAATGTATTTTTTTAATACTATAATTTTACTTGTGTTTATTTATGCAAGTTGTGTGGCTGTTTTTTACCTTGTTTATAGTTTAGTTTGGAAAAAATTTGGGGTGGTGAATGGAGAGATACTCATACATCTTATTGCGGTTGTTATTGCTCTGATTGTTTTACTAACTGGAAATGTTTTATTTTTTATTGTGGTTAATATTGTTTTGCTGATTTATGCTTTGGTTGTAGTTTTTCTAGAGAGAAAGAATAAAAAATTTAAAATGTATTTTATCTACTTACTGCTTGTGATTTTTTCAATTTTAAATATCATTGATATTCTTGTTCCTAATTTCATTTTTGGACTTCAATTGTGGATTTATATTTTCTCAATTGTGGTCTTCTTGATTTTACTGTACAAGGTATTAAAGGAAATAAAATGAAACGGTCGAGATTAGAAATAATAAAAGATATTTTGAAAATTATTCAGGAAAAGAAGAATAAAATTAAACCAACACCACTTTTAAGATATTCTAATCTTTCTTCGCAAAGTTTTTCGCAATATATTGAGGAATTATTAAAAAAAGGATTTATTAAAGAAGCAGGTGAGAAAGGGAAAAAGTTTTTTTCTTTGACACAAAAGGGATTTACTTATTTAGAAAAGTACAGAGATATTATTAGCTTTGTTGAGGATTTTGGATTATAAGGAAAAGTTGATAAATAGAGATTAGTTTGTTTAATTATGGGAAAAAGAGATAATTGGAGAATATCATATATTATTGCAATTATAATTGTTGTTCTGCTTATTGCACTCTTTTGTGTTAGAACAATTAGACATTATTCTGAATTTAAAACCCATAAAGATTATTTTAGGCAATCCAACCAAAAAATAGAAGAGTGGATGCCCCTGGGTTTAGTATTAAACAAGTTTGATATTCCTACTGAAGCATTATTTCAAAAGCTTGGTATTAAAGATACAATATCCAATAGAAAATTAGCTATTAATCAAATTTGCAAGAAAAATAATCTTAACTGTACTGAAGTCTTAAATGAATTAAATCTTTTGGAATATTGATGGGATTAATGAGTTTGGGATTGTTAAACTTAGGGATAGTTTTCATTTGGACAGTTGGCTCTTCTTTTGGCATACCTGGTGCAATGGTTTATCTGGTTTCTGCGGGTGCTATTGCGAAAAGTATTCAAGAAGTTATGATAATTATCCTAATTTGTTTTTGCGCTGCAGTTATTGGAGATATCACAGCATATAGCCTCGCCAGAAAGTTTTCATCTACTTTATCTATCACATTAAGAAAATTTAAATTTTTCAGTATGGGGGAAATAGAGTCCAGGAATCTCCTTAAAAAATATGCATTTTCTGCGGTTTTTTTAACAAGGTTTTTTTTAACCGGCTTATGTGCTGTTGTAAGTTATATTAGTGGTTTTGAAAAACTAAATAGAAAAAAATTCATTTTTGCTGTGCTTGGAGGTGAATTGATTTATGCTTCAATCTTTCCCTTAATCGGGTTTGTATTCAAGGAAATGTGGAATGATATTATTGCTGTGCTAAATGATATTTTAATCATCTTTATTTTAATCATAATTGCGGTTTTTTTAATAAGAGTTTTGATTAAAAGAAAATAGAAACACTTAACATGTAAATTCCTTCGGAATTTTCATGTTTAAAACTTTTATCGGAAGTTTTAAAAAGCGCCACCAATAAACATAAATACACTAAATTTTTATCTAGATTAGGAAAATAAAATGGAAGACATGCAACACCAAGTGATGGGTTATGACAGAACTGCGACGATGTTCGCTCCAGATGGACACATCCTCCAGGTGGAATATGCTGAAAAAACAATTCGATTAGGTAGTGCTTCTATTGGGATTGCGTGTAAAGACGGGGTTGTGATTGTTGCTGACAGAAGAAATAAGAAAAAATTAATTGTTAGTAAATCTGAAAATAAAATACAAGAGATTGATTCACATATTATGTCAACTTTTGCAGGAATTAATTCTGATGCAAGAGTTTTGATTGAAAGAGCGCGAATGTTGTCTCAACAGCATAGAGTTACTTATGATTCAGAACCAAGAATCGAAGCAATTGTCAAAGATATTGCAGATATTAAACAGCAATTTACTCAGTATGCTGGTGCACGTCCATTTGGAGTTTCACTAATGATTGCAGGATTTGATTCTGAACCTTGCCTTTATGTTACTGATGTTTCTGGTGGTTACCTACAATTTAAAGCAAGTGCAATTGGTGAGAGAGATGAAAAAATCAACAGCATGCTTATTGAGGGATATAAGGATGCTATGAGTTGCGAGCAAGGTATAAAATTAGCTTTGGATATTTTTAAAAAAATTTTAGAAAAAGATTTTAATCCAGAAAGATTTGATATCGCTATAATCAAAAAAGATAAAAAGATAAAGATGTTAAGTCTTGAAGAGAAGAAGGTGATTGTTTGATGGTAGAAACAAAACATTTTAGATTAGGGGATGAAGATGCGACAGAATTTTATAAGGAATTTGAAAAACATTATGAAATCTGGAAAAAAGGAAATAGCCCTATAGTTCATCTTTCGGGAGATGAACTAGTTTGTTTAATTCGTGATATAAGATCTATGTCAGGTTATGCTCACTATTTTTTACATTTAAATGGAGCTAGTGCAAGAATAGATATTATTTATCAAGATAGAAACGGAAAAGAACCTTTCAGAGGGAAGACTGATAGAGTAAGCTACTTAGAAGGTTGGATTGTTGGTGAAGAAGAGCCTGTTGAAACATTAAGAGAAAAATTAACTCAAATTGGAAAAGTAAATATTCAATTTGAATAAAATTAAAAAAACTATGCCTTTTTCACTTTGGCATCATAATTAAAATAAAAAATAGTGCAAAGCAAAAATGACACAAACAACTGCAAGAATAAAAAAAGATGGAAAGAATTTTGAGGTTTTAGTTGATTTAGAGGAAGCTCTTAAATTGCGGAAAGACGAAGGGGGAAATATTAACTCGGCTGTTTTAGGAGATGCTGTTTTTTATAATATTAAATCTGGAGAGCATGCTTCCGGAGATGATTTGAAAAAAGCATTTGGGACAGATGTTTTTGAACAAGTTGCTGAACAAATTATAAGGCGTGGGGAAGTTGTTTTGTCTTCGGATTATATTAAAGGAGAACAACATCAAAAATATAAACAGGTTATTGATTTTCTAGTTAAGAATGCTGTTTCGCCTTCAGGACAACCTTATCCTTCTGATAGAATTGAAACTGCTTTAAGAGAAGCAGGAGTTAATGTGAAGAACAAACCTGTTGAATCGCAAGTTGGTGAAATCTTGGCAAAAATACAGACGATTTTACCAATTAAAATGGAAGTTAAGAAAATTAAAATAACTGTTCCTGCTCAATATACTGGAAGTGCTTATGGAATTTTGCAAGACTATAAAGAAAGTGAAGAATGGGAGAGCAATGGGGATCTTGTTGCTATTCTGAAAATCCCTGCAGGTTTGGTTATTGATTTTTATGATAAGTTGAATTCCATTACACATGGGGCGGCGTTGAGTGAAGAGATGACTGAGTAAGATAGAAAAGAATATAAATCCTGAAAACCTTATTTTATAAGGGATGTAGAATTATTTGCTAAAGAAGTTTCTGGTTGTATTCTAGCACTAGAAAAATTAGTTGAAAAAGCAAGAGGGAGCAATAAACCTGCATTAAGGGAAGTTGAAAGAGCGAGCAGATTTGCCAGACTTTCTATAGGGCATCTTGCGAGAGTGGGTGAAAAATTGGGTTATACAAGAGAGGGAAGGAGTGAGATGGTTGCTAAAACCCTGAGATTACTTCATGAATCTGGAAAATTATACCAAGACACTTATCTTCCAAAACAGAATTCTTTTAGAGTAAGACGATTTTTAAAAAGACATCCAGAGTATGATTTTGCTTCTGTTGTCGCTGCTTAATTTCTTTACGTTCGATTTCAAAGAAAAGTATTAGATACAAAAGTTATGAGTTGAATATTTATTGAAAATTTGAATTAAAAAATGAGCAGTAACTTTAAAACTTCCTGGCGGAAGTTTTAAAAACCCCAATTTCCCCATTATTTTGTAGAGAAAAGAAAATGGAGAATATATTATTATATTATGGTAGAAAAAGAAAAAGATATTGAAAATTCTAGAAAAATTGTTATTCCAGGCGAGACAATTGTTTCTGGCGAAGGATATTTGCCCGGAGAGGGTGTTCGTCGAGAAGGAAAAGATATTGTTGCTTCTCGTTTTGGATTAGCCGATGTTTCTGATAAATTTGTAAAAATAATTCCACTTTCAGGGATTTATATTCCTCGAAGAGGAAACGTAGTTATTGGAAAGGTTATTGATTTAATTGGGAAGGGCTGGCTTTTGGATATTAATTATTCAGACAATGCATTTCTCTCTCTTGCAGAAGTTCCAAGATATGTAAACCAGAGTGAGATGGCAGAGTGTTTTAATTTTGGAGATGTTTTAGTTGCAAAAATTTGGTCAATTGGCGGAAGAGGAATTGATCTTTCTGTTAAAACGCGAGGACATGGAAAATTAGAAGATGGAATGTTAATAAAAATAAATCCAAACAAGGTTCCGCGAGTTATTGGAAAAGAAGGGAGCATGGTAAAGGTTATCAAGGATGCAACAGGGTGCAATATAACTGTTGGGCAGAATGGGGTGGTTTGGGTGAAAGGGGAAAAAATAGATGATGAAATAAAAACAAAAAAAATTATTGAATTTATTTGCGATAATTCTGCGATTCATGGTTTGACTGAAAAAACAGAAGGGTTTATTAAAAATATGGAGAAGGGAAAATGATACCAATAGAGGAATTAAATAGTTTAGCTTTACAAATGCCAACTGAAGAAAGTCATAGATTAATGACAGATTTTATTAATTGTGGGGTAGGAGATTTAGAAGGATTGCGAGAATTAGCTTTACAAATGCTTACTGAAGGAAGTTACCAAATATTGAGGAGGTTTATTAATTAAAATGAGCGCAAAATCAAAATACACAAAACGAGTAGATGGTAGGAAGTTTGATGAGATTCGAGAGGTTGAGGCAAAGGTTGGTATAATCCCTTCTGCAGATGGAAGTGCGATGTTTAGAACAGGCAAGACAATTGCAATTGCAGCTGTTCGAGGCCCGAGAGTTTTACATCCTCAGCATATGCAAAATCCACAGACAGGGATTCTTAGAGTAAATTATGGGATGATGCCGTTTTCAGTTTCTGATAGAATAAGGCCTGGACCATCAAGAAGAGGGCAGGAAGTTTCCAAGGTAATTGAGTGGGCTTTGTCTGAATGTGTTGACTTAAAAGAATTCAAAAGTACTGTTGTTGATTTATTTATACAAATTCCTCAAGCAGATGCTGGGACTCGTGTTGCAGGAATAAATGCTGCGGCAATGGCACTTGCTCATGCTGGGATTCCAATGAAAGAAATGGCTTGCGCAATATCTGTTGGAAAACTTGACAAAACTATTGTTGTTGATTTAAGCAAAGAAGAAGAAGACTTCAAAGAAGGAGAGGGAAGCACAGATATCCCTGTATGTATTTTATCACGTTCGAAAAAAATTTCACTTTTGCAATTAGATGGAAAAATTTCAACAGAAGAATTAAAACAAGCAGTAGAAATGGCAAGAAAAGCATGCGAAGAAGTTTATAAAGTTCAAATGAAAACTTTGAAAGGGGAAGGAAAATGAGTAATGCACCACAAATCCCGAATATTCAAAAGAAGAGAATAATTGATTATCTAAAAGAAGGGAAAAGGTTTGATGGGCGGGGGCTTGGAGATTATCGAGATATTGAAATAAAAACAGAGATTAGTAAAAAAGCAGAGGGGAGTTGCAGTGTGAAACTTGGAAAGACAGAGGTTTATGTTGGAATCAAATTAGGCACTTCTACGCCTTATCCAGATTCTCTTGACAAGGGAACTATGATGGTTACTGCAGAATTAAGTCCTCTTGCATCTGATGATTTTGAATTAGGACCTCCAAGAATAAATGCAATTGAACTTGCAAGAGTTATTGACAGAGGAATTCGAGAGAGTGGTTTTATTGATTTTAAGAAACTTTGTATTAAAGAAGGAGAAAAAGTCTGGACTGTATTTATTGACATTTATCCTATTAATGACGACGGGAATTTGCTTGATGCTGCAGGACTTGGATGTTTGATTGCTCTTGCAAATGCGAAAATGCCTGTGTATAATGAAAAAGAAGACAGAATTGATTTTGAAACACACAAGGGTGAACTTCCTTTAAACAAAGAAGAGATGTCTTTTAATATGACTTTTTTCAAAATTGGGGATTATATTATTGTTGACCCAACTAAAGAAGAAGAGGAATCTGCAGATTACAGGATAAGCATAGCAATTGGTTCAGACAAACCAAAAGCGCAAATTACTGCAATTCAAAAAGCCGAAGCAGTTGCAATGAACCAGGAAGATTTTGAAGGAATTTTAGAACTTGTTGAAAAGAATTTTAAAGTCTTATTTCCTAAAATTAAAAAGCATGTTTGGGGAAAATGAATGCAATAAAAACAAAAACAATTGGGGAATTTTCAAAATATGAAAAGGCGAGAATTCTTGGGGCGCGGGCGCTACAGATTTCTATGGATGCACCAATACTTTCAAAAATAGATAAAGGGGAATTAGATAATTTAAATTTTGATCCATTGAGAATTGCTGAAATTGAGGTTAATTCTGGAGTCTTACCAATTAGTGTGAAAAGACCAATGCCTGAAAGAAAACAAGAAGATTTGGGAAAAATCAAAGTTGAAGCAGATGAAGGTGATGAAGTAAAAATTAAGACAGAAAAACAAGAAGAAAAGGAAATAAGGGAAGGGGGAGAAATTATGGGACTTGTAAAAGAAGAAGATGAAGATGAGGGATTTGTTGATGGAAATAGTAATGATGGCGATGGTAGCGGGGAGGAGTGAGTAAGTTTTTTAGATATATTTTTAAGGAATATGAAACCAAGTTTATTTTATGATAAAAGAAGCAGAAATAAGAATCGATAGAGCTAATGAATATTTAGGAATTTGGAGAGTAGATGGAAATAATGGTAATCCTAAAATGAGTTTAATTTTTTCTCTGTATAGATTAGAGAGATTAAAAAAATTAGAGGATTCAACACAACTTGTAATTGGTTTTGAATTTATTTCTGTTGGGGAATTTAAAAGAGATTATCTTCCTAATAGAAAAATTGAATTAAAATCTGAAGACATGCCACCAACTAACTGGAGTGTATATAGGGAATATTAAATTTTTTCTAAAGAAAGGAAATAAAAAACTTTTATTAATTGACAAATATTTGTGGGGGTTGATGATTAATGCTTTGTGAAGCTTCTGAAGAAATCCAAACTTGTTTTGTATGATTGTTTGGATTTCCGCAAAAGTTGCCAAAAGAGATAACTTAGCATTCACAAGTAGATGAATTTGGTGATTAATAAAACGGAGATTTATTGAAACAAATAATCCCAAGAATAGAAAACCTTTATTAATCCCAAACTCTTTTTTATAATATGTTTATAGAAGGGGTGAAAGCTAAGCTTATTAAGAATTCTCGGAAAGAGAAAACCATCGAGGTTGAAATTAAAACTTTGAAAGGGAAATTTTTTGCAAGTGCGCCTAGTGGAAAATCAATTGGGAAAAATGAAACTCCTATGTATAATGAAAAGGGAATTGGACATAGTTTGAAAATGCTGAATGTGTTTGCACGAAAATTGAAAAACCAGAATTTTATGATTAGAAATTTTGAGGATATTTATGTTTTAGAAACTGGGATTAAGAAATTTGAAAATAGATATGGGATTTTTGGTGCAAATGCAACTTATGCTCTTGAAACTGCTTTTTTAAAAGCTGCTGCTTGCGAAAACCATAAAGAATTGTGGAAATTTATTTGCGACTCGTTTGGAGAAAAACCCAAAATTCCTCGGCCTGTTGGAAACTGCATCGCAGGGGGGAAACATTCTCATATTGATAAGAAGCCGGATTTTCAAGAATTTTTATTGATTCCTAATGAAAAAAGTTTTTCTCGAGATGTAACAAAAATGATTCGCACTTATGAACATGCAAAAACTCTGTTGAAGAAGAAAGAGAAAAAGTGGATTTTGAAAAGAACAGACGAGGGTGCTTGGCAGACATCTCTCACAAGTGAAGAAGTTTTGGAAATTTTAAAAGAACTTGGATGGAAAGCTAAAATGCAAATTGGAATTGATGTTGCAAGTTCAAGTTTTTTTTCTAATGGTTATTATAATTATAAAAATAAAGAATTGACTCGGGACAAGCAGGAACAAATTGATTATATGCAACACTTGATAAAAAAATATAAATTATTTTATGTTGAAGATCCTATTCAAGAAGAAGATTTTACAGGATTTCTTGGTTTGAGAAAAGAAGTTGTTAAAGGAAATGTTTTAATTGTCGGAGATGATTTAATTTCCACTGATTTGAAAAGATTAATAAGAGCAATCAGGAACAAGGTGATAAATGCCGTGATAGTCAAGCCAAATCAAAAGGGGTATATGGGGGAGGTTGCAAAAGTTGTCGGGCTTTGTAAAAAAAATAATATAAAAATGATTTTCTCACACAGGTCAGGAGAGACAATGGACAATGCTCTTGCTGATTATGCTGTAGGGTTTGGAGCGGATTTTATCAAGTGTGGAATTCATGGAAAAGAGAGATTAGTGAAATTAGCAAGAGTTATGAAGATTGAGAAAAGTTTAAAAACCTAAAATCCAACCAAATTTCATAACCAGGTGCAAAATCCTATGGAAAGTAGCATGAACTCCTGGACCTTATTATAATAAAATGTCAAAGGAAAAAACAGAAGAAGATAAATCTGAACCTGAGGTTGTAGAGGAATCTGCAAAAAAAGAAAAAATTAAAGGCAAAGAGGAATCTAAAGAAAAGGACGAGACAATTCTTACTCCCCTTGAAGATTATATTAAAACAGCGTCGTATCTTGGGACAAAAGTTATAACTCCGACAATGCGGAAGTATGTTTATCGAAGGAGATTAGATGGGCTTGCGATTTTAAACACTCTTCTTGTTGATAAGAAATTAAAAGAAGGGATTGACTACATCAAACAGTTTAAACCAGATGAATGGGTTGTTGTTTGTAAACGAGAGGCTGGATGGCGGGCTGTGAAAATGTTTTCTGAATTAACTGGAGTTAGGATTTTTACAAAAAAATACCCTGCCGGAATTTTAACAAATACTGAACTACCGGATTTTTTTGAAACTAAGATGATTTTGATTTGTGATCCTTGGCTAGATAAAAATGCTTTGATGGATTCGGGCAGAGTTCATGTACCTGTTGTTGGAATCTGTGACACAAACAATCATGCAAACAAAATTAAACATGTTATAATTGGAAACAACAAAAGCAATAAATCACTTGGTTTATTTTTTTGGTTGATTTCCAGAGAGTATATGAAAGCTCAAGGAATTAAAAAAGAGCTTCCTACCTTAGAAGATTTTGTTGGAGAAAAACTTATATTAGAAGAACCTAAAAAGAAAAAGAGGGCAAAGGAAAAAGCTGAAAAAGAATTGAAGAGTGGCGAGGAGAAAATTGAAGAAAGAATGAAGAGGATTGCTGAAAAAGCTGATGAAGAAGCTGAAGTGGAAATGAGAAAAGCGAAGGAAGAGGAAAAAGTCGTGAAAGTTGGGCGTGGAGCGAAGGAAGGGGTTTGATTCTAGAAAGTTTTATTAGATAAATACAAAGCACTAAAACTTTATAATCTATAATTTATTCTAATATACATGACGTGGCACACGCTGTCTAAAGAAGAGGTATTTAAGAAAATAAAAAGTTCCCAGCATGGACTTAGTGAGAAAGAGGCAGCTCACAGATTGCAGGTTTATGGGAAAAATGAATTAAAAGAAATCAGACGTAAAAATCTTCTGAAAATATTTTTGTCTCAATTTAATTCCCTGCTTATTTACATTTTGATTGTCGCGGGAATAATTTCAGGGGTTATAGGGCATTTTGTCGATGCTGTTGTAATAGGACTCATTGTACTTTTAAATGGGGGTATTGGTTTTGTCCAAGAGTATAAGGCCGAAAATATTATTGAAAAATTGAAAAAAAGTTTAGACTATGATGTTATTGTAATGCGGGAAGGGGTGCAGAAAGAAATTAGTTCAAGATTTCTTGTTCCTGGTGATTTGGTTTTATTAAATGCCGGTGATAAGATTTTAGCTGATTGCAGAATATTAAAATCTGAAAACTTACAAATTAATGAGGCGATTTTAACTGGGGAAAGTTTTCCTGTTGAGAAACATCAATACCCAATTAAATTAGATGTTGTTTTAGCTGAAAGAAAAAATATGCTTTATGCAGGAACCTTGATTGTGAATGGGAGATGTCTTGCGGTTGTTGTTTCAAGTGGGGATGATACAGAATTTGGAAAATTAGCAGAACTTGTGCAAAAAACAGAGGATGAAAGAATGCCTTTGCAAAAAAAAGTTGATGACTTTTCCAAAAAAATTTCTTTGATTATTCTTGGTTTTGTTGCTCTGGTTTTTTTAGTGGGGATTTTATCAGGGATTGAAAAACTTGAGATGTTTCTTATCAGTATATCTCTTGCTGTCGGTGCAATACCTGAGGGGCTTCCAGCAATTATTGTAATAACACTTGCAATTGCAATAAAAAGAATGTATGAATCACACACACTGATAAGGAAACTTCCTGCTGCTGAAACACTGGGAAGGGCGACTGTAATTTGCACAGACAAAACAGGAACATTAACTGAAGAAAGATTGAATGTAGACAAAATTTACGCTGGGAAGTTTTATTCTCAAAATGATAAATTAGACGCTAATCTAAAACAAGTTTTGAAGGTTGGAATTTTGTGCAATAATGCTCGGGATGAACAAGAGAAAATTATCGGAGATCCAACTGAAACAGCGATAATTTTAGCTGCTAAAAATTTTGGAATATCTAAGAAAAAAGAAACTGAAAAAAATATACGTGTGCGGGAATTTATTTTTACATCTGAAAGAAAAATGATGTCTATTGTAAGAAAAGAGGGAGAGACTATGACTTCTTATGTAAAGGGTGCTGGAAAAATTGTTTTAGATAGATGCGCCCAAGAATACCATAATGGGAGAATTAAATTTTTAGATAAAAAAAGAAAAGATGAACTTGAGAAAATTTTAATAGGAATGGAAAAAGATGGGTTAAGGGTTCTAGCTTTTGGTTTTAAGAAAATACAGAATGTTGTTCAAAAAGATGCAGAGAGAAATTTAGTTTTTGTTGGTTTTCAGGGGATGATTGATCCCCCTAGACCTGAAGTTAAAGACGCAATTAGACAAGCAATTGAGGCTGGTATTGAAATTAAAGTTATCACTGGAGATTCTGCGATAACTACAAAAGCAATTATTGAAAAAATTGGATTGGGAGGGAAGGTTATTAGTGGAAAGGAATTAGAGAAATTGAGTAGTGAGCAGTGGGATAAAATTGTGAGGGAGAAAAAGGTTTTTGCAAGAGTTACTCCAAAACAAAAATTAAAAATTGTTGAGATTTTAAAAAAGCAGCATCACACTGTTGCTGTAACTGGCGACGGAGTTAATGACATTCTGGCTTTGAAGAGAGCAGATATTGGAATTGCAATGGGAGTTCGTGGTGCAGATGTTGCACGGGATTCCTCTGATATGGTTTTACTTGATGATAATTTTGCATCTATTATTTATGCAGTTAGGGAGGGTAGAAGGATTTTTGATAATTTGAAAAAATCAATAAAGTTTTTACTTGCTACAAATGTGGCAGATATTTTTATTATTCTCTTTGCATTATTAGTTGGACTTCCTCTTCCATTTTTACCTCTTGCAATTTTATGGATGAATCTTATTACAGATTCTCTGCCTGCACTTGCTCTTGCATTTGAACCTCCGGAATCAAATGTTATGAAAGAGAAACCAAAAAAAGATGGTTTGCTTGGAGGAATTTGGCAGTGGATTTTGATTGCAGGGGTTTTAAATTTTATTTTAGTTATCTGGATTTTTTATTTTGGATTGGGCAATTATAATCTTGAAATTGCTAGGACAATGGCAGTTACATCGGGAGTTATGTTTGAAATGTTTTTTGTTTTTGCGTGTAAATCTAAGAGTTCTATTTTTAAGACAGGAATATTAGATAACAAAATATTAATTTATGCTGTTTTGATTTCTGTTGGACTCCAGTTGTTAGCAATCTATACTAATTTTGGAAAATATTTTGGTTTTGTTGGTTTGAGTTTGGAGCAGTTGGGTTTGGTTTTTGGTACTTCCCTGATTGGGCTGATGGTTTTTGAAGGGTGGAAGTTGGTTAGACACAAATCAAATTGAAGTTATCGCTTGATTTATAAATTGTATTTTTTTGTTTATGGATGAAAAATAAAAAGAATTTATAAACACAAGATACCTTTATTTTATATGAATAAAAAAGCATTTTTTGGAATAATAATTATTGGGGTTATTATTTTAGCATTAATTGGTGCATGGTTTTTATGGAATAGTTTTACAAATAAAATAAATAATCAAGGTAATGATAATTCAGATGGACAATTAATCGGAGGTTGTGCTGGTGTTTCTCTTGAAAATCTTCAAGAATGTTGTGATAATTGGGCGATTGAAAATGAAATTGTTCATGTTGCTTGTGTTGGTTCTTGGGAAATAAAAGATAATTTGTGTGGTTGGGTTTGTGATTGATTAAAACAATAAAATTATTTTTTTCTAATCTTCCCGACAACCCAGCTGATTAATGCACCGGCTGCAAACCAAAGCAGAACTCCGCCGACATATGAGAAAAGAACTATCATTAGGGTTGACATTGTAGTTGGCGCAGGTTCTCCTACTCCACTAGAATAAAAACTGCGAGCCATTATTATTCCTAAATAAACAGTTGGAAATGTTAAGATCCTATAGTGTAATAAATAGCATGTTTTAATCCCTTCTGCACCCATAAAATCACAACTTCCATTATTAGTAATTGCTAATAAAGAACCAAAGATAATTACAAGTATTATCAAAACTAGAACTCCTATCAGGCCGCCCTTAATCCATGATTTCATATTAATAAAATATATTTTGTATATATAAAACTTTCTAACAACTTCCCGTCGGCAAACTAAAATTATCTCGACGAAACATTTATAAACGAAAATTCCACATTCTTATTATAAAATGTTAACGTCAAAAGTGTTCACATTTATAGAAGCTAGAATGAGTGCTTTATCCCTGAATAAGGTATGATGCAAACAGTTGTTCTAGTGATAATTCTTTAAGAACGGATAGATCTTGTAAACATGATGTTGCTAACCTTTGCAATGTTATAAACTAAGAATTTTATTTTTTAGAAAGTTTTAGTCAAATTCCAGTTTATCCTGCTGGAGGTTGCGGCTATTTGGTTCAGGCTTAGTCATGCAAGTTTGACGAAAGTCGGCGAACTGCTCAGTAACACGTAACTAATCTGCCCTTAGGTCAAGAATAACCTCGGGAAACTGAGGCTAATACTTGATAGAGGTAAATTGTTGGAATACAATTACCTTGAAACTCGAGCCTAAGGATGAGGTTGCGGCTGATTAGGTTGTTGGTGGGGTAACTGCCTACCAAGCCGATGATCAG
>CAZBOY010000007.1:0-31775 GCA_964493655.1 Candidatus Woesearchaeota archaeon
GAAAAAGTAAAGTTTGGAAAAGGGAATCCTCTGAAAACTGCAGAAAATTGGATTAGTGTAAAATGTCCTAAATGTAATGGTGAGGCAAAAAGAGAAATAGATACAATGGACACATTTGTAAATTCATCTTGGTATTATCTGCGTTATACAGATTCGAAAAATAATAAAAAAATATTTAGTGAAAAAAATGTAAATTACTGGGCGCCTGTTGATCAATATATTGGTGGACCAGAACATATTACAATGCACCTTATTTACATTAGGTTTTATACAAAATTTTTAAGAGATATTGGATTGTTAAAATTTGACGAGCCTGCCTTAAAATATTTTACTCAGGGCATTGTGCATGGAACTGATGGTGAAAAAATGTCAAAGTCCAGAGGGAACATAATTGAACCATTAGAAATAATAAAAAAATATGGGGCAGATTCTTTGAGATTAGCCCTTGTTTCTTTCGCGAGCCCGGATAAAGATAGTAATTGGGATGAAAAAATTCTGATTGGCTCGCACAAATTTTTAACTAAGGTTTATGATTATTTTGATAATTTTAAATCTGTGAAACCTAATGAAAAAATTGAAAGTAGATTCAACAAAGCAATAAAAGAAGTTAGTGAAGATATTGAAAAATTCCGACATAATCTTGCAGTAATTAAATTAAGAGAATTGTTTAGTTATTCTTTAGAAAATGGAATTGATAAAAAATATGCAGGAATATTTTTAAAATTGCTTCATGTTTATTGCCCGCACATAACAGAAGAGCTTTGGAGAAATCTCGGAAATAAAACTTTCATTAGTTTGGAAAAATGGCCTGTTTGTGATGAAAGCAAAATCAATGCAAAATTTGAAGAACAGGAAAAATCCCAGGATAAACTTGTTGAAGATATTAAAAATATCCTTAGGATATTAGAAGCGAAAAATCAGAAGGTGTCAAAGATAAAAATATTTGCAATTCCTAAAGAGCTAGAGCTGTATAAAGAATCAAAGGACAAGTTAAATAAAACTTTTAATCTGCCTGTTGAAATATTATCTATTTCTGAAGCTGGCAAAACAGGAAAGAAAATAAAAGCTGTTCCTGAGAAACCGGGGATTTTTGTTGAATAGGTTTAAATAAATCAATTTTCTTGAACTTTAGTAAAGGAGATAAAAAGAGATGAAATTTTCAGCATTAGCTTCTGGAAGCAGTGGCAATTGTTTTTATATTAAACATAAAGATTCTTCTATACTTGTGGATGCGGGAATTAGTTGTAAGCAAGTTGTTGATAAACTTTCTT
This sequence comes from Candidatus Woesearchaeota archaeon, assembly GCA_964493655.1. Classification (GTDB taxonomy): domain Archaea; phylum Nanobdellota; class Nanobdellia; order Pacearchaeales; family GW2011-AR1; genus CAZWNN01. The sequence goes on from CAZBOY010000007.1 coordinate 1,272, forward strand.
TTCTTGGGGAAGATGTAAATAAGATAAAAGGGATTTTTTTAACCCATGAGCATATAGACCATGTAAGGGGTGTGGATGTTCTTGCTAGAGAGTTTAATATTCCTGTTTTTGCAACAGAGGGCACAATTAAAAATTGTTTTTTATGTTCTCAAGATAATTTGATAAATAAAATAAAGAAAAATGAAGTAATTAATATTGCGGGTTTGGAAGTGGAGGCTTTTTCAAAAAGTCATGATGGTTGCGAACCAATTAGTTTTAAGATTAATAATGACAAAACTCTTTCAATAATCACTGATGTTGGGAAAATTTGTGATAATGTAATCGGTGCTGTTTCTGATTCTGATTTTCTTGTTATTGAAAGTAATCATGATTCTGGGATGTTGGAGGATGGGAGGTATCCTATTTTTTTGAAAAGAAGAATTGCTAGTGAATTAGGGCATTTGTCTAATCTAAAATCAGCATTATGTGTGCTGGAACATGGTTCAAGAAAATTAAATAATTTAATGTTAGCTCATTTAAGCCAAAATAATAATACCCCTCAACTTGCATTGCAGACTTTTTCTTTGTTGAAAGAAAGAAGAGATTTAAACCCGAAAGTCATGCTCTCCTTGAGGGATGAATCTAGTGCGTTGATGAGGGTTTAATTAAATTGATTTAATTGTTTTTACAGGAATGGATGATAAAGATATTGGGGGGGATTTTTGTTGAATGATTTTTATTCTTCAAAACCAACCATCTCTAAGGGAGTTTGGGATTTCTTCTTGAAAATCTTGTCATAAAAGAGAATAATTAAAATTCCCAAGGGAGTTGTTATCATAAAAGTATTCTTACCAACTATACTATACAATGAAAATAAGACTATTATTGGAATTAGTATTGAATAAAAACTTGCATTGGAAGATATCTTCTTTGAATAAAGACCTGCAAGAATTGGGGGGACAAAAAGAAGGGCCATGTATACTACAAAGATTGATAAGGTTATAATATTTGGAACCATAAAAGCAATGAAAAATCCGCATAAACCAAATAAGCCTGTTATTAACCGTGCATAAAACACTTGTTTTCTACTATCTGATATTTTTCCTGTAAAGAATGCTTGATAGATTATTGTAGAACCTCCAACAAGTAAACTATCAATCGAGGACATGATAACTGCAAGAATTGCTGCAAATCCGATTCCAATTAACCAAGGAGGTAAAATACTTGTCATTAAAGAAAAAATTGCAGTATCTTGTTTTATCCCAGATAATAAAACTGCTGCAACTAAACCAATAAACAATATAAGAACACCAAATATTATTAAAAAAGGAATTGTTAAGAAAAAAGATTTCCTTGCTATCTTTTGATTTTTAACAGAAAAAATTCTTTGCCAGTGAGCTGTATTTCCAAGATATAAAAATCCACTAAGCAATATTACTCCAACAAACCAAGTTATTCCTCCAAATGCAAATGGATTTAAATGTCCTGCAGGTAATTGTGATAATAAATTAGAAATTCCCCCAACCTGACTATAACCGATAATAGCCATAATGGCAAACATTATAAAAATTATCCAAAACTGAATAAAATCTGTTATTATGTCTATTTTTAATCCTCCAATTGCAGTATATAAAATAGTTATTGCTGCTGTAAGGAATAATGCTAGTGTATAATCAATCCCAACTAAAACAGAAGCAAGAGAAGCAATTGCTATTGCCTGAACCCCTATCCAAATAATTAATAAAAATATTTGCAATATTCCTGTTAAAATTTTATTTTTTGTATCAAATCTATTATGGAAAAAATCAACAATCGTGTGCGCATTATATTCATCCCCAACTTGTTTAATTTTTTTCGCCATAAGTCCCAGAATAATCATCCCTAACCCAAAAGAAATTGGGATAGCTAATCCATAAGAAATTCCAGAATTATAAACTTCTGAGACAATTGCCACTGTTGCTCCTGCTCCAATAACTGTTGCAACTGTTGAAAAAGTCATTAACCACAAACCAGTTTGTTTTTTGTTTAGAAAATAAGATTCAAGAGACTCTTTTCTAGAGAAATACCAAGCAATAGCAAACATCAGTGCAAGGTAAATTACTAATACTATTAATGTTACATTCATGATTTAATTAAGATATACTAATTTAAAAATCTTACTAACGCAAACCTTAAAAACCACCCCCGACTTCTCAAAAAATGAAACAAGAACTACTTAAGGAACTGAAGGAAAAATTCGACGAAACAAAACAAGAGCTTGGCTTTAAAGCGACATTTGAAGAACTTAACGAGATATTTTATATTAAGGACAGTGTTCTTGATGTTAGTTTTGTGAGTGAGAATTTTTCGCGCCAGCTTTGCGCTCGGATTGTTGATACTTATATGAACTGGAACAATTATCTTCATAATCTGATTATGCCGAATCCACAGAGTATGATTAATATGCACGAAAGTAAAATGATTTCAGATGATGATGGGAGAAAAGATATAATTAAGTTAATAACTCAAACAATGGCTTTTGTATCAACCAACACTAAAATAGGATTGATTAAAGATAAAAAAGAGGAAGGGGATTTTATTGACAAATCTGTGAGGTTTTGGAACGAGAAGTTCAAACAAAAAGTTAGTGAGATTATAACAAAAATCTGTGATGGTTGGAAGAAGGATGCTGAGAAGGATTGAGTTTTAGTTTTTGATAATTTAGAAATCAATAAGGAGGGGAATAAAGAGCTACTCTAAATCACTCCTGACACATTCATAAATTTAAATTTCTATTAATTCTCAGATCCTCTCGATTTATGGGGGGTTGCTATCTTGGCAACTTTTGCGGAAATCCAAACAATCATATAAAATAAGTTTGGATTTCTTCAAAGGCTTTGCAAAGCAGTAATCATAAATCTTTCACGAAGATATTTTGTGATTCATAAATTTTAACTAACAGGGCAAGATATTTAAATACGAAATCTCTTTAATTATAAAGAGATGGTGGATAAAAAAGAGGGTGGCATGTTTGGAGTAGCTTCTGAACCAATCAGAAAAATTATTGGTTATGAGCGGACTATAAGCCAAAAGGCTGCAGATTGGATTACAAAATGGGCAGGTAGTTGGGGGTTTATTTTTGGTTTTTTTGTTGTGCTTTTTTTATGGATTGGCGCAAACATTTATGGGTGGTTAAATCAGTGGGATCCTTATCCATTTATTTTACTTAACCTTGCACTAAGTTGTCTAGCAGCAATACAGGCGCCGGTAATTCTTATGTCACAAAATCGGCAGGCGCAGAAAGATAGATTAAAAGCAGAATATGATTATGCTGTGAACAGAAGAGCAGAAAGAGGGATTGAACAATTAAAAATACAATTAGACAAAATTGAAAGGAGATTAAAAAAATAATCCCCATGCAACAAAATTCAAGGAATTTAATTGAAAGGAGGTTGATGAAGAAATGATACCAATAGAAATAATTGCCCTGGTTTTGATAATTGTTACAGTGATTAAACTTCTTGTCATACTGACTAATCCTAAAAAGTGGGGGGGAGTTATCGAGGCTATTTGGAAAAATAATGGATTGGTAACTGTTGTTAGTCTTGTTTTGGCGGGAGTGGTTTTGTATTATCTACTAGGTGCAGGAATCACAATTATTCAGATATTTGCTGTGATGGCTTTTTTATGTTTGTTAATGGCATTGAGTATTTCAGCTTATTCCAAAGATTTGATTGGATTTGCTAAGAAGATATTTAAAGATAAGGCAGTTGTAAAAAAGGCATGGTTAGTAATTATTATTTGGATAATTTTAATTTTGTGGGGACTTAAGGAGCTTTTTATAACTGCTTAAGTTTCTTTTTCTTTTTTTATTTTGTTTACAACTAGTTGATATTGTTGAACTTCGTTCAATTATTTTTAGCGTGACTAGCGTCACGCCTAGTCGCCTTCGGCGATTTAGTAATGCCTAATCAATCTTTATTGTAAAGTGCTATCTAAGACCTTTTACTAAATCCAAAATAAAAAAGAATTGTTTATCTTTCTCTCCGTTTCTTTTCTAATACAAATTCGCACTCTGTGCATTGCCACTTTTCAAAAACATCTTCCTTAAATGAGAAAGGGACTAAAACTCCTTTTCCACATTTTGGACATTTTGGAAAAATGCTGTTTGTGCAACAATTTTCTTCTGCCATATCTATTTCCTCCACCATATTTAATTAACTTAATTTTTTAAGAAATTCACCTTTTATTAAGCTTCGCTTTTTGTTTGATATTGAAAATAAAGTTCTTTCTACCATTTTTTCAGATATAGTAAATAAGTAATTTAATTTTATTATGCTTTCTTTGATTGCTCCTTCTTTCTTTGTTAATACAACTCCTTTCATTCTCAGATTAGAAGTTATTCCTGCAACTACAATATTTCCTTGCTCTTCAAATAAAACTAGGGCTGGTCTTTTTTTAATTTCTGAAGTATCTGTATATTGAACATTTGCTAAAACTACCTCTCCAAAATTATGCATTTTCCCATGCCTCGTCTTCTTTGTTATCCCAAAGCTCTTTCATTTTTGGTTGCTGAATCTTATGTAAAAATTCATCATATTGGTTTTTTTCTTGAAGATTAACAAAGATAGACAGCATTTTTTCTAATAACTCGTTGTAGGTTTGTCGGGGATGCTCTCTAGCTTGTTTTAATTTTGTAATTATCTCTTTATTTATTAAAATTGTTGATTGCTTGGGCATTTATTTATCTCCTATACCTTAGCTATATATTAACTATATAAATGTTTTGATATTAGATAAATGAAGAAATAATCCGATATAACAATAATCCTGCGGCGATTATACCAACCGCCCAGGCAATATAATAAAGTATTAATTTTGTTTTTTGTTGCATTTTTTGTTGTAGTGAGTTTTGTATACAAATCTTCCTAGAATCAGCTTAAGCACTTCCTTGGAAAGTTCTTGACAAACGTTCCATTAACCATCTACTAAATTTATCTCTTGTTCCATCTAATTGTTCCCTAGGTATCCTTAAACATTTTGCCAATCCTTGTAATTGTTCATCTGAATAAGGGCCTAGATCAAAACAGCCGGGGTCATTACCAAAATGATATAAGATTCTCAGGAGATATCTTGCTACAAATCTTTGACTTTTATCTGGTTTACTTTTAGAACCATGAAGAAATTTAATATGTTCCAAGAACAAATCTCTGAATCCCCCCCTATACCTCTCTGGATGTCTTTCTAATTCTGAAGCTAATTGACCCAAACCCTTGTATGCATCACTTCCCAAAAAGTTGCCCATTTCCATGTTATTTAATAGTATTTTAAGTATATAAATTTTTACTCCAAAACAGCTTTTATCCTTCTCACACCCGCCGAACTGCTTTCTTCTTTCTTAATCTTAAACTTCCCTAATTCTGAAGTATTAGAAACATGCGGGCCTGCGCAGATTTCTTTTGAAAAATCTCCGATGCTGTAGACTTTTACTTTATCCCCATATTTGGATTCAAAAACTCCTTGTGCACCTAATTTTTTTGCTTGTTCTAAAGATTTCTCTACACACTGAACGGGGAGATTTTTTTCTATCATTTCATTTACAAGTTCTTCAATTTTTTTAATTTCTTCATCTGTAAGTTTTCTGTCAAAATTAAAATCAAATCTTGCTCTTTCTGGTGTGATGTTGCTTCCTCTTTGGAAAATGTCTGGTTTTTTCAGAACAATTCTCAGTGCCTGGTTTAATAAATGAGTTGCTGTATGAAGTTTTGTTGTTTGTTCACTGTGGTCTGCAAGTCCTGATTTGAATTTCCCTGCTGTTGCTGTTCTGCTTAATTCTTGGTGTTTTGCTAATTCTTTTTCAAATTCTTTTTCATCTATTTTTATGTTTTTTTCTTTAGCAAGTTCCTTAGTTATTTCTAATGGAAATCCGTATGATTGGTAAAGTAGGAATGTGTTTTTTCCATCGAGAGTTTTGTTTTGTGATGCAAGTTTATTAAAAACATTCATTCCTTTTTCAATTGTCTTATTAAAATTATCTTCTTCTTTTTCTAATTCTTCTAGGATTGTTGTTTTGTTTTTTTGAAGATGACTATAATCATCATAAATTTTGAAAACAGGTTCTGCTATTTTTGAAGTGAAATTTTTTAGATTTAATTCTCTTCCGTATCTAACTGCTCTTCGGATTAGTCTTCTTAAAACATAACCTTGTTCTGTATTGCTCGGTGTTATTCCATCGGCAATTATGAAAACAGCTGCTTTAATGTGGTCTGCAATTATTCTCATTGCTTTTTCATTATCCTTGTAGGTCTTACCTGAAATTTTTTCAATTTGCTTTATGATTGGAAGCCACATGTCTGCGAGATAATTATCTTCTAAGCTATTTAAAACAGCAATTATTCTTTCTACTCCCCCTCCGAAGTCTATGTTTTTTTCTTTTGCTAATTTATAATTCCCTTGATTGTCTTTTTCATATTGCATTAAAACATCATTGCCAATTTCAACCCATGTTTTGTCTTGAGGATTGAATTTTTCTGGAGCAGGTTTATTATTGTTTTTCCAATAAAACATTTCAGTACATGGTCCGCAAGGTCCAGGACCTGGTGTTTCCCACCAATTATCTTTTTCTAAAAACGCAATTCTATTTTTTGAGATTCCTAAGGACTGCCAGATTTTTTCAGCATCTTCATCTTTTTCAGCATCTTTATTTCCCTTAAAACAAGTTACAGCTAATCTATCAATAGGTATCTTCAAAACTTTTGTCAGAAATTCAAAAGACATTTTTATTGCATCTTGTTTAAAATAATCTCCTAAACTCCAGTTTCCAAGCATTTCAAAAAAAGTATGATGATAGGTGTCTCCGACATCTTCAATGTCTCCGGTTCTTATGCATCTTTGAACATTCACAAGTCTTTTTCCTTGTGGGTGTGGTTGTCCTAAAAGATAAGGGACAATTGGATGCATACCGGCTGTTGTAAACAATACAGTCGGGTCGTTTTCTGGAACCAAACTTGCATTAGGAATTTCTTTGTGCCCCTGGGTTTTAAAAAATTCAATGTATTTTTTGATTAGTTGTTTTCGGTTCATGTTAGATATACAAGAGAGGACTATAAAAAGATTTTGAATACAAAAGATTATAAACTAAATTATTTCATATGAACGATGTCAAAAAATTTGGGGATTATTTTAGCAGAAGATTGGCCTTATCTTTTGGGACTAATACCTATTGCTAGTTATTATTGGTGGGGTTATTATCGGAGACATAGGATTTTTAAAAAAGAAGTTTTAACATATGCAGAAATATTAAGACAATCAGAAACCACCATGAAGAGATGGGAAGAAGTAAGAAGTGTTCTTGTTCGTGGTGGAAGAGAGAGATTTGCAGAAAGAGTTGAAAAAATTCTTTTTAAAAAAAATGTTTTAGAATGAATAGTTTAATTTTTATTAATAAATACTCGTCGAGTTGTGAAAATAATTGATTTATCTTAGCAGCTTCTATGGAAATTTATTCCTGCCTTATTCTACTTTTGGAATAAATTTCTCTTGGCGTTTTGTAAGATAGAGTACCTTAATGTCTCAGTGTAATTTCAAATAGATTAAATCCAGACTAATCAACTAGAATTCAACATTCTCAACTTTTCCTGAATCTCTAGCAATTCCTTGTCAAGGAGATTATCAATGTTCTGTTCTTCTGGTTCAATTATTTTGAAAGAAGGTTTTTTTCTCGGCTTGAATTTATCTCTGAGGTTTTTTGGAATAGCGGGATTTGGAAAATGAGTGTTGATATTTTTTAGGTCGACAGATAATTTCTCAAACAAGACATGAAGCTGCATTTTCAGATTGTTTTTTTCCTGTCTTATTTTTTTAAAGGTCTGAATATATTTCATTAGATTGATGAGGTCTATCTGTGTTGAAAGAAGATTTGCTTTATTTCTCTTGTATTCTGGATAATCAAGGGATATGTAAAGGGATTTTGATTCTTGTGCCATTTTGATTAATATTAAATTTTACTACTTAGGAAACCTAGGTTTCCTGACGTTCACCTTCCTCTTTGAATAGGATATTTAGTTATTAGTATTAAATTTTACTAAATATCTCTGAGTCAATTTCAGAAAGTTTTGTTTTTGTTTTTTCTATTTCCTGAATCCATTTTTCAATTTGCTCGTCTTCTTTTGTTTTTGTGTCTTTGATTTTCGCGAGGATTTTTTCAGTCTGATTTACTTTCTTTGCTATTTCTCTAAAATCTTTTTGCGCTTTTTGAAAATCTGTTATTTTCACGAAAATCGGCTCTATTGATTTTGTTATTGGTTCTTTATGCTCTTCAGAAATTTCAATTGTTCTTCTTCTGTGCTCTGTCTTCGGAACTTCATGAGCAGTTAGAGGAATTGAGGGAATCATTTGTTCTTCTTCTAAATGGTTCTGTGGCAAACTGAAATCATCTTCTTCTCCATCTTTATGGCTGCCCACTGCAGATTTTACCATTTCTTGATTGAGATTTTTTCCAAACTCTGTTGAAGGAAGAGTGGGTAATTCAGATATTCTTGACTGTTGAGGCAGGTCTGGAAGCCTCGGTGCTGGTGGAAGCTCTGGCACTTGTTCTTTTTTAGTAAACCATCCCATTATACTTTTTCGTTGATTTTGTTTTTATAGGTTTGTTTTGATTTTATAGTTACGACATGGAGAGTATCTCATTTTCTTTTTATTTAAAAAAACATTTATAAACTCATTCTGCTATTTTTTATAATGCAGCAAAAACTTCTTAAGACCCTTGTTGAAGAAATGGCGAGTTTAGAAGCTGGGCCGGTGGTGGATATTCTTTTTAGTAAAAAAGATGTTAATGAATTTTTAATTGCGAAAAAAATGGAGATGACAATCAACCAAATTAGAAATATTCTGTACAAACTTTCTGCAGAAGGGCTTGTTAGTTTTATCAGGAAAAAAGATAAAAGGAAAGGGTGGTATATTTATTATTGGACTTTGAATACTGAAAAATGCCTTGTTAAAATTGAGCAGTCTCTTATTAAAAAAATTGATAATTTGAAAGATACTTTGAAACTCCGAGAATTTGAAAGATTTTATGTTTGTAAACCTTGTGGAGTTGAAGTTAATGAAATGAATGCACTGGAACACGGGTTCACCTGCGAAGAATGTTTTGGGGTTTATGAATTAGCAGATAATGAAAAGCCAGTAAGAGATTTGAGGATGGAAATTTCCCGACGGCAAAGAGAGTTAAAGATAATTGATGAAGAATTAATTGGTATTCGGAAGAAAACACAGAAAAAAAGAACGCGGAGAGAAGCGAGAGAAAAAGTAAATGCGAAAATTAAAAGGGCGAAAAAAGCAAAAGAGAGGAAAGATGCGAAAGCAAAGGAAGGGAAAAATGTGAAAGGGAAAGGAGAATCAAAAGAAAAAAAGGCAAAGGTAAAAAAGAAAATTGGGAAGTTGGTAAGGAAAGTTAGGAAGGCTATTGGAAAAGGCAGGGTGAAAAAGAAGATTAAGAAAGGTTCTCAAAAAAGATAAACCCACAAATACTTTTTTAAACTAGGTTGTCTAATAATAAAAATGAGGCGAAAACTTTTTGCGACTTATACTGGATGGATTATTCTGGTAAATGTGGTTGCTTTTATTGGGTTTTTGATTTTGCTGAATTATATTGGGGAAGAAGCTGGAGTTGCTCTTGTTGCTTTGAAACCTGCGACAGTTTTGGGGGGTAAAAGTTTGTGGACTTTTTTGACAAGTATGTTTATGCACGCTAGCCTGACACATTTATTTGTAAACATGATTTCACTTATGTTTATTGGAAGTTTTGTTGAGAGATTAATTGGAAAGAAAAGATTTTTGTGGTTGTATTTTGGGGGGGGTTTATTTGCTGGATTGTTTTTTGTTTTGATTGCTTATTTAACGGGAGGGGATTTGAATATTTTTGCAGTCGGAGCTTCTGGTGCGATTTTTGCACTTGGCGGACTTCTTGCTGTTCTTACTCCACGTCTGCCGGTTCTTGTTTTTTTTATTATTCCAATGCCAATGTGGATGGCAATGATTTTTTTAATGGTTGTGTTATGGATTCTTACTATTAGTGTTGGAATTCCAATTGGAAATACTGCACATCTTGGAGGACTCTTAATTGGATTGGGATATGGATTTTATCTTAGAAAAAAATATCCTCGTAAAACTCAGATGATAAGTAGGTATTTTACAAGATGAATCTCGCAAAACAATACAAAGAGTGTTGGGGATTTTTGAAAGAAAATTTGAACTATGTTATTACTGCTTTTTTTATTTTTGTTTTTTTTGGCTTGGTTGGTTTTATTTTTCCTGTTTTTTTTGAGAAAGAAATTTCTGTATTAATTGAGAAAATGGTTGCTATGTTTGATGGAGTGGGTTTATTGGAAACAATTTTGAAGATTTTTTTAAATAATTTAAAGGCAAGTTCATTGATGATTTTATTTGGCGGTGTGCTTGGTTTGCTCCCTTTGATTGCGGCAATCAGCAATGGTTATATCCTAGGTTTTGTTGCAAGACGTGCTGTTTCTTCTGAAGGTATTTTTATTTTGTGGAAGCTTTTTCCTCATGGGATTTTTGAACTTCCTGCGGTAATTTTGTCAATTGGAATTGGTTTGAAATTAGGTGTTGATATTTTGAAAAAAGATGGGTGGAAATTTTTTAAAAAAGATTTTTTGAAAGCAATGAAGTTTTTCTTATTCGTTGTTGTTCCTCTTTTGATTGTTGCAGGGATTATTGAGGGGGTTTTGGTTTGGGGGTTGGGGTGAAGTGGGATGGTTTTTTTAGTGGTTAAAGAATTCAGTAATCTTTTTCTGCTTCCCATAATGCTCCAAAACCCAGGACATTTTTTTGTATTTGTGGATGGGGGCTTTTAATCTCATTCCCATTTGTATCAAAGCCTCGTTAATTGTCTGTGGAGTTTCTGGTTTTGTCTGCATTGCTTTTCTCACTGATTCTCTTATTATTCCTACACCAAGAGGTGCGTAATATTCCGGGCGCTCTTCGTGAAAAACCAAACATGTTGCTTGTTTTTTTATTTTTTCTAAATATTCACAAACTCCTAATCTGTCTGCATAATAGCCCCCTGCAACTTGTTCTGCATATTTTTTTCTTGGGAAAAATCCTTCATAGTCCTGCATAAAAACATCTTCATCAACACCAATTCCCAATTCACTCTTGTTACCCTTATATTTATTTTTGCCAAGAGTAAATTGCTCACCCCAAACACTCCCTGCCATCGAGACCTCAATTACTTCAAAAGTCCAATTTCCTGGAAGAAAAAGAATCTCAAAATGATTTCCATTGTAATCATAGTGAAAAAGTTGGAATTGGTTTATCTCTGGGTAGATTCTTATTTTTTCTAAAAGCTGTTTTCCAAGGGTGTCGTCGACAGCAGTGATTGCCCATCGAGTAGGAACCATTCTTCTTGTTGTTTTAATTCCTAACAAACCTGCGGCGAGTAATTTTTGCAAATGAGATGTGAGAATTTTTGATTGATATAATTCCTTGATAGCTATTGTTGATTTTACATCATAATCTGAAACAAGGTAATCAACTTTTTTTTCTATTTTTGGATTTTCTTCTAAAATTGCTTTTTTCAATGGGGCAGGGTTTGTCATTATACTGAAAACTTTGCTTGGATGAAAATTTAGATTTGGTTTTTTAGATAGGAAAATTTCTGTTGAAACTGGTTTTGAGGACATTGCAAGTTCTTGGGTGACTTGTTTTATTCTTCCTTGATTTGATTTTATATGAATGATGCTTCTTCCGTAAATCAGTTGTCCTCTTAGTTCAAGAATCTGTTCAATGTTTAGATTATTTTCAACCCATTGTTCTGGAGATGCAAGTTGGGAGGTTTCGCCTTTTTCTGTTGGTGCAAGAATCCCGGAAAAGACCCGAGGGTATCCAACTCTTCCTACAAAAATTTCAGGCGGACTGCTTCCGGAAAAGTGAAGTTTGGGTTTAGGAGCTTTGTCTTTAAATCTCGCTAAAATCTCGCAAGGTTTCCCGCACCACCCTTTTCCCTTGCATTTTATGCAGAGAGTGAACATGTTTTAGAAAAGTGGTTGAGGTTTATATTAATTTATGTTGTTTTGTTGGGGTTATTGATTTATGTTGAACATTCTTGCTCTCACTCCCGTTCGAGCGAGGGAAGTTTATAATCTCCACAATAAATCATCAAGGGGTTATCAGTGATTACTAAACTTTTTGGGGGTGGTAGCAAAATGTGAGAGTAAGTGAAACGAACGGATTTTGCTAGGGACTAATAGATTTATGAAATTCTTCTATTACCCAAATTTTCGAAGGTTGTTAGAAACTTATTCTTTCAAGTCGCTGATGCCTAAGATAAGGAAAAGCAGACCTATGCAGACAAGCCCGATTACGATGCTTCCTTTGATAACTGTAAGTGCTGCAGGCCCCCATGTTGGGAGGAAATTCTGGTCAAGTGCAACCCAGACAGGCACCACAATCAAAATCAGCCCCATCAAAAGCTCAAATATTTTATTCATATTTTCTTAGGCTATTTCGAGTTTATATATTTTGTTGTGGTTGAGTATATCTTAGGTTTACCCCATTAAGACTCATATTCAAAAACTCTTTGAATCTTGACAGCAACGCCAAATTTTCTAAAAACCTTGAGAAACAAATCTAGTTGTTCTGTGTTAATTATTATTACATTTGCCCCTATTTTTTCTCCACCAAACTCTTCAATAAGACCCTTGTAATGTTTTTTATTGTGTTTATACCCAGAGAGTTTTTTATTAAGCATAACCCTTTGGGAGTTCTGTTCTACTTTTCCCCAACTAAGAATTACCTTGTTTTTCCCATTTTCTAACTTTGGAACGAACTTTTGATATAAGATAATAGAACTCCCCAACATGCTGTCTTTTAATTTCCATTTATCCAATTTATCAACGATAACATTTATGTTATTATTAATATCTAAAAGATTCCAATAATCTTTAATTTTTGCAGAATTAAAAAATTTGTCAACTATTTTTTTTGTTTGCTTTTCAATCTTCTTTTTATCCTTGGTCACATCAATGAATATATCAACATCACTCTTTTTTGTAGCTTCTCCTCTTGCTACTGAACCAAATAAGATTATTGATTTTATACTCTCTATATTTTTAAAATTCTGAATGAAAAAAGACACAAAATCAAATGCATAACTTATTAATTCCATTTTAAACCCTCTTTCTCAAATAATGATTTAATTTGATTGAAGGAATTTATTACAGATTTTATCTCATCTGTTGGTTGCGGTTTTCCATAACAAAGCAAGTTTCTTTTTGATTCTATATCTATCAATAATCTTAGGATTTTTTCTTTATTTTCAAAATCAAAATTTAATTTTTCTTTTATAATATTTTTAGAATTAAACCAGTTGTGTTTTAAGATTATTCCAGGGTTTATAAGATTTTTTTTATGCAAAAAAACCTCAAACATTTCTACAGCGCCAACAGAAGCATTAAAACCTATTGTCCTCTGCCTTTCATTGATGTTTTTCTGAATACTTTCTCTGATTACCTCAATACTTTCTTTTATATTTCTATTGTGGTCTTCTATTTTCATCACAAAATAAACAATTTAATGTTTTTAAACTTTTGCTTCAATTGTAACTAAACTTTTGCTTCAATTGTAACTAAAAATATTCTTCTTAATTTTTATCTATTTCCCTTAATAAAATCAACCCTGCTAAAATTATGAAAATCTGTCTTACATAAATTAAAGGATAATCTATAATTATTTAAAATTAAAATTTATTAATTCTCTTAATATTCTTCGGCTGGTGGGCAGATGGTTTGTCTTGGAAGCTCTTGAAGAAATTCAACACAATAGTTTTTTAAGATAGTGTTGAATTTCGAGGGATTTGCTCTTGGCTATAATTTCTATCCTTTCTGAAGAGTGAATTTCGAGTAGCAGAAGCTTTGCAAAGCATCAAGGTAGATAGTCCTTAAAGATAATTTTAAGATTAATAAATTTAGTTTATTCTAAAGAAGATAAGTTTTATAAATAACTTATTCTTATTATTCTTAGAAGAGATGGATGTAAAAAAGATTTTAGGTTATGTTTTGTCTGCAGTTGGGCTTTTGGGAGTTGCTGCTTCAAGTTCTGATGTAATCAAGGGTTTTTTATTTGGATTTTTAGGTGAAGAAGTTTCTGGAATGATTGGGACTTCTCTTCTTGTTGGAAGTTTGGTTGTTTTGGGGGCGGGGGTTGTTTTGCTTTTTGTTGCTAGTAGGGGCAATAAAGGGGGTGGTGGCGAGGAGGTTCCTATTTATGAAGGAAAAAGAATAGTGGGTTATAGAAGAAGATGATAAAGAAAAATTATTCAAAATATCTAGGTATTTTATTATTAGGGATATTTCTCATCTCACTTGGTTCTGCTTTTAATCCTTTTATGAATATTAGGTCTCCTTCAGATTTATTAGAAAATGATTGGTTTATTTTTGTTATTGTTTTTCTAATTGTTTTTGCATTTGTTTTTATTTCACTTTCTAATGTTTTGACTAAAAGATCTACAAACAGAACTTTCCCATGGCTTACTGAAAAAGAATTTTATAAAGGTCCTGTGATAGTTATTTCTATTTGTGTGGCTTTGCTTACTGCAGCGGCTTTTGTGAGGAGAGATATTTTTTATTCTTATTTAGGGGAAAAGATAGGTGTCTGGGTTTTAGCTATGATGATTGTTGTTTTTGCGGTTTTAACAATTCCTTTTTATAAATTTTTAAAACTTAATCTTGGCGGGGCAGCTGGTTTGGCTTTTGCAGGAATACTAGCGGCAATTTGGTTTGCATTAAATATGACCGATATTTATAATGTTTTTCCAAGTGAAATGATTAGTTCTAATCTAGAAGAGATTTATGGGTTGATTACTTCACAAGAAGTTTTATTAATTATCATCGGGTTTGGAATTGTATCTGTTATCTTTAGTTGGATTAAAAAAGGTTTGAGTTCATGATAAAAAACAAAATATTTATAAAGGAGTTAATCCTACAATTAAAATGAAAAGAGAAATGAAGAAAGTTTTGGTTTTTGGTTTAATCGGAATTTTTGTTTTTTCATTAGGTTTAAATTTTGTTAGTGCTGCTAGTTTAGGAGAGAGTCTTTCTAATGCTACTTCATGGGTTTGGGAAGCTGGAAAAAGTGGTCTGGTGTATATATTTGGAGAAGTTCCGGATCAATTAGTTTCTGAATATGGTTCTACAAGTGCATCTATTGTTATATTTTGTATTTGGGGTTTAATATTTATTACTTTTGCAGATGTTATAAGCACTTTTTCAAGTTTTGGTAAAGGAACTTCTATAATTGTTGCTTTTTTTGTTGCAGTAATTGCCGCTAATACAAAAATGATTGGTAATGGGGTTGTTGCAATGACTCAATGGTTTGTGTGGGGCGGAACTTTCGCAGTGTATCTTGCATTAGGTGGGGCTTTTTTAGCTTTTTTTGCAGTTAATTTAGGTATTAATAAATTAGGAACATGGATAATGAAAAGAAAGGCAATGATGCATGCACAAAAGTCAAAAATAGAAACGGAAGCTGGAGGAATAGAAGTGGAAGGTGCTATTGATGCTATGAAAGGTGTTGGAAAATCATTAAGAGGAAAGGTTTAAGACTATTATCTTTTATTTCCGCACAAAAAAATTCTAAACATCTGTTAAAATAAATTAACACAAACCATTTCAACAAACATTTAAAAATTAGTTATTCTTAATGGTGTTATGAAAAAGCTCGGTGTGTTGATTTTATTATCGATATTTTTAATTAGTTTCATCTATGCACAAGAGCAACCTGCTTCGCCAATAGATAATAGTGATGCTCAAAAAATCCAAGATGCTGTTGGGGCTATTCCTCTTGATGATTCTGGAAAGTTTGATGCCTCTAAACTTGATAAGCCAAAATCACTTGCAGAGGCGCGGATTGAGGGAATTAATATTTGGTTGAATGAAAATGCCGAATGGGTGAAGGTTATTTTTGGGATGGTGCCGGAGATTTCATGGATTTTTACTCTTAATTTTCTTTTGATATTAATCTTTTTGGTAAATTTTAGAAATATCCTTGTATTTTACTCGTCATTATCTGAAAATTCTGCAACAATTGTCGGGATAATGATGACAATTGTTTTTATCCAGTTAAAGATTACTGTAAAATCTGCAACAGGAATTGTTGGTTTATTTTCACAATGGTGGTTTAAGGCAATTATAATTGTAGGGGCTATTGTTCTTATTTATTTTTCAGGAGGATTAGCTAAGATTGCTAAAAAAAGAAGAGAGATGTTAGCAAAAAGTAAAGAAGAAATTGATAGAATAAGGCTTGAAGGGGCTCGTAAATCTGCTGAAGAATTTACTAAAGGAATTAATGAGGGGTTAAGTGATTAAAACCCCGCCCCCTAAAAACATTTCCCCTCAGGATTCTTTCTCATAAACATTCTTCCTAAAACCAATCCTCAAAACAATAATCCTCCTGCCTGAAATAATCACATCAATTATTACGCGGTATTTTAAAACTCTCAGTCGCCATAGTTTATGACCGGTTAATCTTTTTAAAAATCTAAATGGGTTTTCTCGGATAGAATATAGTTTGTTTAAAATAATATCTGCATCTTGTTTTTGTATTTTTTTAAGAAATTTTTTTGCTTTGTCAGAAAGTTCTACTGAATACATTTTATTTTAGGGAAATTCCCATTTCTTTTGCAACTTGTTCAATTGGAATTGTTTCTCCCCTCTTAACTTCCTCAAGCGCCACCTTAATATCTTCTATTTCTTCTTCAGTTAGTTCATCGTCTTCTGCCTCATCAAGCAAGACATTTAAAACAATATCATAAGATTCTCTTTCATGTCTTTTGAACATTTTAAGTCTGTTAAGAGTGTCTGTACCAATTTGTATTGTGGTTTTTTCCATGTTATATAGTAGTTATAGTTACTATATAAATATTTGTATTTATCCAGGTTCTGTTGAAAAAGTCAAAATGAATTTTAGGTTTATTAATCTCTAAAACTTCTCGAAAAGATTTGTGGTTAATGCTCTGCAAAACTTCTGCGGAAATTTAGCGCAGTTTTATAAAACTATTGCGCTAAATTTCTTCAAGAATTGCCAAGACAAAACCGCACGCCCACGAGTAGATGAGTTCATTAAATTAATAAAAAATGTAATTAAGCAGGAAATCTAAATCTAAAAGATTTTCAACAAAACCCATTTTCAAAACAGCGTCTTCTGTTTAGCTTTCTCCTCCGCCTCTTCCAATCGCCTAAGGCCAGAATCAATTCTGTTTTCTGCAAAATCATGTTTTAAGAGGAGGGATTTTATTTTTTCTTTGTCTGGTTTTTTGAAGATTATTTTTTCATCTGTGCAACACTCTGGTTTTTTGAATTCATGGTAAACTTCCTGCCAGTCAAAATTAATCTGATATTTGCCGCTCTTTTGCACTTCTTCAAAAATTGTTACAGGATATTTGTATTTTCTCACGATTTCAAGTGCGCGTTTTTGCCCGAGCCCTGAAACCCCGCCAGGATTATAATCTGTTCCTACTAAAATTCCTAAGCAAATAAGCTGGTCTTTGTTTACCTGAAGGTGATTTAAAACCCTATCAAATTCAACTAACTCCAAGTTTACATCAACATAAACTCCAGAGGATGTTTTTCTCTTGTTTGACAAAGTTAGGTTTCTAATTAGTTTTGTCGCTCCATACATTAAAGAATCATAATCCTGTGATGCTGCTGCCCAGGCTCTTCCGGAATTTGCAATAAATGATGCTTCTGCTTCTCCTTCGCCATTTGCCTGCACAACAGGAATTCCCATTGCCTGTAGTAATTCCTTGCTTTGTTTTATAATATCGTCGTCGATTTTGACAAACTGCTGGGAATATTTACGCATTTCCGAAATATCTCCTTTTTCTTTTGCTTGGTTGTATTTTTCTTTTGCTTCACTCTTCAACTGGTTTCTTCTGTCTCTTTCTGCATTTTTTAATTCAGGAGGTTTTCCGTCGAAAACATAAACTGGTTTTATTCCTTCGAGTAGGAGATTAATGTTTCTATAGAAAAGCCCTGATAAATGAGAGGTTATTCTTCCTTGTTTGTCCATGAGCGGGGTTCCATCTATTTGCCGGATTGTTGTAAGAAATTGGTAGATTGCATTAAATGCATCTATTGCTATGATTTTACCTTTTAGTTCTTTGAGTGATATTTCTTTTTTTGGAATTATTTCTGATATTTGTATTCCCATTTTTGTGTAATTATAAGGAAATAGAAATATTTATATTTATTGATTGGATAAATCACATAAAAGCATCATAAAATTCCCTTGCTGAGATGCCATACTTGTTTCCTTTTTCAAGAAAGTGATGTTCTCTTGCAAGATGTATTGTTCCCCTGTTTATTGTAAGAGGTTTTAGTGTTGCTCTGTTTACTACAAGAACATCTTCATTCCATACAAATCCACAATTTTCAAAAGGACAAAGTTGCATCCCCCTAGTTCCCAAAACTTGTAAGACAGCTACTTTTTCATCAAGGTGTGTTTGAGGAAATTTGGCTTTTAATTCTATCCATTTTTTTGAATATTTTTCCCAGATTTCAGGATTTTTAGCCCAATCATTTCCATACCCCTTTTCAAAAGAATCTATAATGGGATCAATTATTGTTTGCCATTCATCATGATGAACACCTTTTCCAGAATTCCAGTATCTATCTGCATGGACCCATATTTGCTGCATTCTATCTGCAATTACTCCATAACTTCCTCCAATTTCCAGCAGTTGTTCATCATCTAATTTCTGAACTGCTTTTATATTTGGAAAATCTCCTATCCATCCATCTCTTGAATTTCCTCCAAAGCGTGCTGGATTAAATGTATTTGCCATTTTATTTTTGTTGTCTTGCTTTTACTTTTTTGCATGTTCTACTAATTTTTTATAAACTGCTCCTAACCGGACATCATCTACTCTCTCTAATCTTTGTGCTCTATATTGATGTGGGAAATGTCTTTGAAAAATTTCTCTTTTTCTTTTTGAATCTGCTTCTAAACTTCCAACAGCTATTTCTTTATCGATTGTTTCTTGAAGAAATTTTTCATATTTATCTTCTGTTGTTCTTTTATCACCTTGGGGCATTTGCCATTGCTTAAACAAATATTCATCTTCTGGATGAACTCCCTGTTTATTGCATAGGTCAAAATAAACTGAGGCATCTTGTCTTGCTATTGCTGTTCTTCTTGCTTTTGTAAGTCTATCTTCTAATGGTTTTTTCATCTTGCTCCCTTATTTTGATTAACATAATTCACACCATAAAATTCAATTCCTTTTGATAATCTTTCTCTAGCTTTTTCATCAAGTAATTTAGTTTCAGGAAAATGTTGGCCTGGATCTACTCTATCAAATAAACAATTAAATACTTTTTCATATTGAATATCATTTAAAGTGCTGGCAATAGCTTCAACAGATTCTCCATCAGTTAAATTAGGAGCCTGAGCTATTTTAAGAATAAATTCTAATTGTGTGTTTAAATCTTGTGTTGCCATTTTTAGTTTTCCTGCAATCTTACTAATGCTAATGCTCTTAAAAAATTTTGGGCTTGGCATAATGATTCTACATCTTCTTCCATTAACTCAGCTAAAAGACCATTAACAATACTTCTTTGTTGTTCAGGTAATCTATAAATGTCTGGTGTTTTTTCTCTTATTTTTCTACTAAGTTCTCTTACTTTAACTTGATATCTATCTTTTTCATCAGATAAATGCGAAGGCATAGATTCAGGTCCGTTAGTAACAAGATGCTGGTATAATCTTGAAGAAACATCATAGATACGTTTACTTAAATCTTTGATGTCCAAATACAATCCTGTAACATCTGCTACAACCTGATTTGAGTTTTCCATACTAATATTATAAGATTAAAGTTTTTAAACCTTTCTACCTGTTACCATTAAATAGTAACATTCTTAAACTAGTGAAAAATATAAAAACGTGGCAAAAGACTACATTTCACAGATATATGAAAAAACAGGATTAACTGGAGATTATGCTAATGAATATGCTGGAGCAAGTCTGGCTTTTGCAGGGGAATTTGAAGGTTTAATTAGGTTCTTAAAAATGTTTCCAATTAAAGAATATTCTAAAAAGTATAATATTCAAAATCCTGAAGAAAATCCAAGAATTCCTATTTTAGATTCAGTAGCTGATTTTATTAATAAAAAAGTAGAAAAAGGTAAATTAACATTAGATTTATTCTTATCTTTATTCTATTGTGTAGATGATATTTTAAAAGGTAGATAAACTTTTATTGGTTTTACAATTTCAGCTTGCTTATGTTGGTAACTAACAAATTTAATTATAAACAGAACAATATGTTTTTATAACCTTAAAGTTTATTGCTTTTATGAAAACACAATTCATTCCTATTGACTATTCTGCATTTGATTTTAAGGGAAAGAACTGGATAAAGATAATTGGGCGGTCGTCTGCGGGGAAGCGCGTTTGTGTTGTTGAAAAATATGATGCGAACTTTTGGGCTATTTTAAAACATGGTTTGAGTGAGAAGAAAATTGCAGGGGTTGTTGAGAGAATTAATAAAATTAGGGTTGAGGGTTCTGGGAGGAAAACATGTGTTTTAAAAACAGAGTTGTGTGATAAAAAGTTTTTGGGAAAAGATGTGAAGGCTATTCGTGTTTTTGTTTCTAATTTCAAAGATGCGCATGATGTTGCTAACAAAATGGGTTTTGACGAGATTGTTGCAAGGCGGGAGTATGATATTTCTATTATAAGTAAATACATAATGGAGGGCGGGCTTGCTCCTTTGGAAATGTATGAAATTGATGGAGAGGAGATAAGTAATTCTGATGATTTTGGCGGGATTGGGAAATGTCTTGATGTTGAACTTTGCATTAAACTTGGGAAGAAAAATAAAATCAATGAAGAAAAATTTGAACCGCGAATTTTAGCTTATGATATTGAGACAGATGATTTTGAACTTGGAAAAGGAAATATTTTAATGGTTTCTCTTTATGGTAAAAATTTTAAAAAAGTTTTGACTTGGAAAAAATGTGAGGGGAAACAGGATTTTGTTGAGTGTTTTAAAGATGAAGCTGATATGCTCGAGGCATTTGTAGAAAATGTGAAAAAGTATTCTCCGGATTTATTAGTTGGTTATTTTTCAGATGGTTTTGATTTGCCTTATCTGCGTGCGCGTGCACAAAAATGCGGAGTTAAACTTTCTCTTGGAATTGATGATAGCCAGCCAGTTTTCAGAAAAGGAAGAGTTGTTTCTGGAAGAATCGACGGGATTGTTCATGTTGATTTATTCAGGTTTATTCAGACTGTTTATTCGCAGTATTTGAAATCTGAAACCTTGTCTTTAAATGAAGTTGCTTCTGAACTTCTTGGAGAGAGAAAATATGATTTTGATTTTTCGAAAATTGGAAATATGAAAGATTCTGACTGGAAGGATTTTTTTGGTTATAATTTGCAAGATTCTGTTTTGACTTTTAAGTTAGCTGAAAAGTTGTGGCTGGATATGGTTGAGTTTTGCAAGATTATAAAAGAGCCATTATGGAATATTACGCGGGATAGTATGTCTGCCCATGTTGAAAATTATATTTTGCATAATTTAGATAAATTCAATGAAATTGGAGAGAGAAGGCCGAAATACGACGAGATTGGAGAGAGGCGGGGGCGTGGAAAATACGAAGGGGCTTTTGTTTTTGAACCCAAACCCGGGCTTTATGAAAATATTGTGATGTTTGATTTTACAAGTATGTATGCTTCAGTTATTGTAAGTTATAATCTCTCTAGGTCAACTTTGAAAGGTGTTTCTAAAAACGGGGGAAAAGTTGAGTTTACAAAAGAAAGGGGTTTTTTTCCAGAACTATTAGATGAGATAATTAGATTAAGAAAAAAATACAAACAAGAATATTCTAAAGATAAAAATAATTTGAAAAAAGCTAGGAGCAATGCTTACAAACTTCTTGCAAATGCTGCTTATGGTTATCAGGGTTTTTTCGGGGCGCGGTATTATTGTCTTGAGGCTGCTGCTGCAACTGCAGAGTTTGCACGAGAAAATATTCATAGTGTAATTGACAAAATTGAAAAAGGTAGATATAAAATAATTTATTCAGATACGGATTCTATTGCTTTTTTACAAAACAAAAAAACAAAAAAACAAGTTCTTGATATGCTTAAGAAAATTAATAAAGAACTTCCAGGAATTATGGAACTTGAACTTGAGGATTTTTACAAGAAGGGTTTGTTTGTTTCAAAGAAAACGACGCAAGCAGGTGCAAAGAAAAAATATGCACTTATTGATGAAAAGGGAAAAGTTAAAATTCGGGGATTTGAAACAGTGCGGAGGGATTGGTGTGCTCTTGCTCGTGATTTGCAAAACAAGGTTATTGAAAAAGTTTTGAAAGATGGAGATGGGAAAAGCGCTCTGAGATTAGTTAAGGAAGTTATTGAAAAATTAAAGAAAAGAGAAATTGATTTGAAAGATTTGATGATTAGGACACAGTTGAAAAAACAAATTACAAATTATGTTGCGAGGGGGCCTCATGTTATTGCTGCTGAAAAAATGGAGGCGGCAGGGATTCCGGTTAGCCAAGGAATGTTAATTGAATATTATATTGCAGAGTCCAAGGGTGGTGGAAAGAAGCTTGTTCGAGAGAGAGTCAAGTTGCTTTCGGAAAAAGGTAGGTATGATGCAGAGTATTATTTAAAGAATCAAATTGGGGCGGCTGTTGAAAGTATCCTCGAAGTTTTTGGTGTTGATGTTGCTGAGATTATTGATGGGGAAAGGCAGAAAAAACTTTTTTGAAAAGTTTTTTTAGGTTGGTTTGAATATCCTAGAAATGCTGTTTAGAAAAATATATAAACCTTATAATGCTAAATGTATTAATTAAGTCCATGGGGGTTGCAAAATCCCCATGCTATCCCAAATGGATTTTAAAAAGAAAAAAATTATAATTTATATTGATGGGAGTAATTTTTATTTTTCTATTAAGAAAAAATTTGGCTGTAAAATTGATATAGAAAAATTTTGTAAAAAATTAACTGGGGAAAATGATTTAATAAAAATAAATTATTATATTTCTCCTTTAAATCAAAAAACACATCCAGACCAATATTTAGAACAGCAAAAATTCTTTGATAGATTAAATAAGATAGATAAATTGCATATAATCTTGGGTAGATTAGAAAAGCGAAAGAGAAACGGAAAGATATTTTATGTTGAAAAGGCAAGTGATGTTAATTTAGCATTAGACTTAGCTCTTGATGCAGAAAGAGGAATTTATGATGAAGCCTACTTAATTTCTAATGATGGAGATTTTTCTGGAGCAGTCAGGGCTGCTAAAATTTTTGGAAAAATAATAGTATATGTTGCTATTGGAAATAGGAAGGTTATTTCCCATTATCTTAAAAAAGTTGCTTCAAGAACATTTTACATAACCAAAAAGTTTATTGAAGATTGTATTCTATGATTTGCTGATAAACAGAAGAGATTGTTTTGATTAACTTTATCATATAAATACTTAAAAATGAGAATTCTTCTAAAATTATCATGGGACAAGAACTACAAGAAGGGCTTTTGGATTTATTAGAAAGACTGAATAGTTTAAAGAATGCTCAGCAATTAACTCTTGATGGAAAAGTTATTGTTGCAAAGGCAGGTCTTAAGGGCCCTTATGAAGAAAGCTTGAGAAGATATTTTGTCCCAGAAGAAAAGGGGCGGGGAGAAATTGTAATCAGAAGAGAAAGAAAATATGATCCATTTATATCATCGAATTTTTTAGTAAGTGTAAGAGATTTTAGAACAGTAAGTAATGATGGTGTATCTTGGAAGCTTAAGACAGAAGAACCAAATCCTAAATATCGTGGGGACAATTGGAGAGAACCTTATATACAAATTCCTTTATGTGATTGTGGGGAAATAAGAATTTGTTTATAATAATCTTTTATTGATAAAGATTAGCCCAAATAGCAAGGGGAAAGTTTTTGAGGTTGCTTTGAAAACTAAACTAAAACTGATTGTCTTTCTCTTTTCGATTCATAAAGTCCGGCGAGATGTTCAATTTGGTTCCAGCTATCGGGTCTTACTTCTTCTACTTCTTCAATAGGATAAAATCCATCCCATAATCTTGCAAATAAAGGTCTGTTTGTTTCAGCTTCGGCAAAAGCTGCTTCATCAAAGAAAGGGCCTTGTTCAACTGCGGTTTCTAATCTTTCTTTTATCTTGTTAAAATCATCTGTTAGAAGATTACCTATCGGCTTCCTATCAGTGTAAAACCAATCACAAATCCTAACTTCTCCGGAATTAGTCAAAAAGATATAAGGGGGTTTATAATCATGAACTCCAACAAATTGGATACTTCCATCATTGTCTTTAGAAAATAATTCTTCTGTTAGTAAAAATCTTGCAAATAAAGAATCAGTGCCCCCCACCTTATAATCACAACCACCCATTAGATTTTTGACTTCTTGAAATCTTTTAACATTTGAGAATCTGTCTTCAACCAAATCACCATTGAACATATATATTCTCCAGTAATCTGGTTTTATTCCTTTTTTCTTGAGATAATCACGCATTGCTGGAATGCCGTCGATATTTAGTGCTGTCGCAACTGTGTGCAGTCCTAGATTAATTCCTCGCTCTTGTATTGCTAAAGCTACTCTTTCAAAAACCGGCAAGTAATCAAATTTTTTTAATCTTTTTTGAATTTCTCTGTCTGTACTATCAATTGGGATTGCAATATCTCCAACAATTCCTGCAAGATTGTCTAGTTTTCTAGGTGTAAGTTTAGTAGCATTTGTGTGTAAACTTGTATATACCCCTGCCTGACTCAAAATTTTTAAGACATCTACTAATCCTCCAACCAATGTTGATTCTCCCCCAGTAAGCGTTACTTTTTTAACACCTTCATCTTGTAAAATTTTTGCAAGAGCTCTTAATTTTTCTGTTGTTGCATCAAAACTAAAATTTGGTGCAAAACAATACATGCAGTTTAAATTACAACGGGGGGTGAAAAACCAGTGAACATGATCTGTAATAGCCATTATCTAAAGATGGATAAGGAATTAATAAGTTTTTATATACTTGATTTATAGTATTTATATGAAAAACAACTACATCCCGAAACCAGCATTTGCTGAGAGGATTTCAAAACTTTTAGATGGGAAAGAAGATGAAGATAAGTTTTGGAAAATTATCAGAACAGGAACTCCTAATTCTATTCGGTGCAATACTCTTAAGATAAGTGTTGATGAATTGAAAAAAAGGTTGGAGGCAAAGGGCTGGAAAATAAAACAGTTGTTTAAAAAAAATCCTGAGGTTATGATTATTGAAAATCGGTTGGGGCCTGGAGAACTTGGCAAAACAAGAGAACATCTTCTAGGATATTATTATGTGCAAGATGTTTCTTCTATGCTTCCGTTGATTGCTCTTAAACCAAAACCTGGAGAAACTCTTTTGGATTTGTGTGCATCTCCGGGAAGCAAAACCACCCAGGTTGGGGCTATGATGGAAAATTCTGGAACAATAATTGCCAACGAGGTTTCTCTCGGCAGGTTAAAAATTTTAGCTGCAAATTTGCAGAGATGCGGTGTGATGAATACTATTGTTACTAAAAGAGACGGGGTTCAACTGTGTGAAAAAATAATTAAAAAAACAAATTTAAGATTTGATAAAATATTAGTTGATGCTCCCTGCACAGGAGAAGGAACTTTGAGAAAATCACCGAAGACACTTTTGATGTGGAATATTAAAATGATTGAGAACTTATCTAGTATTCAGAAGAAACTTGCAGGGGCGGCGTTTGGATTATTAAAACCCGATGGCGAGATGATTTATTCAACGTGCACACACTCGCCTGAAGAAGATGAGGCGGTTGTTGATTTTTTAGTGAAGAAATTTGGCGCGAAAGTTTTGCCAATTGAATTAGAACTGAAAACTCGCTGTGGGTTAACAGAATGGGAAGGTAAAAAATTTGATAAGCAAATTAAAAATTGCGTTAGAATTTATCCGCAAGATAACAACACCGACGGATTTTTTGTTGCTCGGCTCGGGCGGGGGTTGGAGAAATGAAAATAAAACAAGCTTATGAATTTGCAAAAAAAGCGCATGAAGGTCAGAAACAGGCATGTGGAAAACCTTATTTTGAACATGTTGAAAAAGTGGCAAAATTATTGAAAAAATGGAATCAAGATGAAGAAGTTATTTGTGCAGGATTTCTTCATGATGTTGTTGAGGATTGCGATGTTTCTTTAGAAGAGATAAAAGAAAAATTTGGTGAGCGAGTTGCAGAGTTGGTGGATGGAATGTCGTGGGAAAGAGATTCAAAAACTAAAAAGAAAAACTGGCCGAAATCTTATGGAAAATTTGTTTTTGTTGCAAAAAAAGATTCGTCAGTTGTTTTAATTAAAGCTGCAGATATAATTACAAATATTCCCAATACTCACGCGCCAAACCAAAGAGAATTTATAATTAAAAAATCCATTCCAAGATATAGAATGTTTTGGCTTCCTTTTTTAGAAAATGTTGGGTTGGGAAAAATAACTACTAAGATAAATAAAGAATATGAAAGATATTTTGAGGGGGAAGTTCCTTCGATAGTTTATGATTATATTTCTAAGCAAGAGCTTGGGGAGATTGAGGATAAATTAGATAAGGAAAATCTGAAATGAGATCACAAATACTAGATAAAACAAAAAAGAAAAAAATAATTGAGAATTTGGAAATTTTTGGAATTGAGAAAATTCCTTATTTATTAATTAAAACCGGAAAAGAAAAAATTAGGGCTTATTCTGGAAGTTTTTCTTCTGATGAACTGCAACAATTAAGCAAGGTTATTCATATAGGAGAAATTGGAATGTATTTTGGGAAAGAGGTTATTGAAGGAAAAACAAAAATCAAAAATACGCGGATTACCTTGGATGCTGTTCACCTTCTTCAAAAGCAGATAAAGAAAAATATTATTGAGTTAAATGAAGGGCAGGAAAAAGAGTGGTTTTTTGGCAGGGATATTGAATTAGAACAAGGGGTGGGGGATATTGCTGGGGGGAGTTTTGTTATTCTTAAATTTGAAGAAGATTTTATTGGTGTTGGAAGATTGAGTGTTGATTGCAAGATGGTGAGTAATTATCTTCCTAAGGAGCGGAGACGGAGAGAGAATTTAGTTTAGTAATGACTAAAAACCCCTCGAAGATTTATTGTAAGATTCATAAATTTTTTTGGTGGTAGATATCTTAAAACCAACATCACACAAGTTTTTTTAAACCTCTAGAACTTATTAAAAGTCATGGATAAACAAGAAATAGAATCTTATAAAAAAGCTGGGGAAATAGCAAAAAAAGTTGTAGCTTATGCTAGGGGAATTGTAAAACCCGGTGTTAAATTATTAGAAATTGCTGAGAAAATAGAAGGGAAGATTATTGAATTTAGGGGGGATATTGCTTTTCCTGTGAATTTATCTATTGATGAAATTGCAGCTCACTACACACCTTCGCCAGATGATGAAACAAAAGCAGATGGGTTGCTTAGTGTGGACATTGGTGTTGCTGTTGATGGTTTTATTGCAGACACTGCTTTTTCAGTTGATTTAACAAAAGATAAAAAATACAAGGATATGATTGAGTTAAATGAAAAAGCTTTGGAATCTGCTTTGAAAATCATAAAACCGGGGGTCATGATTAAGGAAATTGGTGAAGCGATTTCTAAAGTTGTTGGAGATAAATATTCTGTTGTGAGAAATTTGTCTGGACACTCGCTTGATAAAAATCAGATTCATGCTGGTTTGACAATTTCAAATTATCAAAATAATAATAATTTGGAATTAAAAGATATTGCAATTGCAATTGAGCCGTTTTTGACTTCTGGGCGCGGGGAGATTTATGAAGGAAAGGATAGTGAGATTTATGCACTTCAAAAAGGGGGTTCTATAAGGGATGGTGATGCTCGGAAGATTTTAAAATTTGTTAAAGAAAAATATGACACCTTGCCTTTTTGCAGACGGTGGCTTGTTAGGGCGGGATTTAAGAAAGTTGATTTTTGCCTTAAGGTTTTAACACAGCAAGGTATTTTCAAAAATTTTCCTGTTTTGATTGAAAAGGGGCGGGTGGCGGTTAGTCAGGCAGAACATTCTGTTTTGATAACAAAAGAGCAAGCGATTATCTATACAAAATCACAATAATCTATTTAAATCTATTTAAGTATAATAAATAATGTTAGTTTATGTTTTGGAGAATTTTGGAAGATTTGGTACTGATGGAACTGTAGGAGTTCATATAACTGAAAAGAGTAGAGATCCCAATAGTCATGCAAATCACGGATATTTTGAAGCTGGTAATCCTATAGGACTTCCACAAATTTATCCGGTTATTTCTCGTTTGCGAGAAGATGATTATAAACTTCAACTATTAGATTATGGAAATGATTTGGATTCTGCGGCAGAAATTGCGCATTCTCATGCCTTAGGATATATTAAAGAACGAGTTGCAAAAGAAAGAAATGCGACATTTGTTGATGAAACTAGGTGGGCGAAAGATAGATGATAAGTGTATAATTCATATCAAAAAGTAAGTTATTACTAAAGCGCGAAGCGCATTTTGGCGTGACGCCAGTCACGCTTATAATAATGTCCCTCACAACTTGCTTTTCGAAAAGTTTAATGATTCTTGTCAAAAGCAAATTGTTCGCCCTCGCAGGCACACTAATTCGCCTTCGATGTTTGTGATTGAATTAGAGGTTGTGGTTATTTTGGATAGTTTAGGATTATTAATTTATTAGATTACCTATCTATAACAACACCAAGCCTAGCATTTGTGAAACCATAGGACATCATTATTTTATATGCCTCATGTAATTCTCTCTCAAAAGGTCTTAATCTTTCTCGAGAAAGTCCATTACTTGAAATAGGGGTTATCCTGGCTGTTAATTTTCCTTCTAATTTTGGATGTTCTCTCTTAAATCTTAAGACTACTTCTGTTTGTCTTAGCCTATTTCCATTCTGTGGAGTATCCACAAACCTAAGTGGAAAATTATCATACCTTGGAATTGAAGGAATACATTGACTATTTCCTACAAATTCTTCATAAGTAAGTGGCTCATTTTCTTTCATAAAAATTCTATAAATCAACCATATAAAAACCTATTGCTTGCTTATTTTTCATTTTCTTTTTTCAACCCCCCTACCCAGTATAACTAACCGGCGGGTTTAAAGCTGCCCTCGCGCGTCTAAGATACTGCTGTTCAATCTGTTTGTATTTCTCAGCATCTCCCTTGGTAACAGAAGGCATAACTTTTTCCATTGCTTGGTCAAAGTGTTTGTTTTTGACAACTTTTGCTTGTTTGTTTTCTCTTAAGGCAAGCATTGCAGCTTCTCTTGCTAATGACTCTATGTCTGCACCTGTAAATCCTTCTGTTTGTTTTGCTAGATTTTTTATGTCAACATCTTTGTCAAGAGGCATATTTTTTGTATGAATTTCAAAAATCTTTAATCTGCCTTTTTCATCGGGAACCGGAACTGAAACAATTCTATCAAATCTTCCGGGCCTCATTAAAGCACTATCAAGCATGTCTGGACGATTAGTTGCTCCAACTACAATTACATTAGACAATCCCTCAATCCCATCCATTTCTGCGAGCATTTGATTTAAAACAGATTCTGTAACTCGTGAACCGCCAGCATTCATTCCCCTTTTGCTTGCGAGTGCATCAATTTCATCAAAAAAGATAATACATGGCGCAACCTGTCTTGCTTTTTCAAAAACTTTTCTAACTCCTTCTTCTGATTTTCCAACCCACATTGACAACAGCGACGGGCCTTTAACTTGAATGAAATTTGCTTCTGATTCATTTGCAACTGCTTTTGCTAATAAGGTTTTTCCTGTTCCTGGCGGGCCATAAAGTAAAACACCTTTTGGTGGTCTGATTCCCATTCTTGTAAATGATTCTGAATATTTCAATGGCCATTCAACTGCTTCTCTTAATTCTTCTTTAACTCCTTCTATTCCTCCAATGTCATCCCATTTGGTGTTTGGTGTTTCAACAAGAACTTCTCTCATTGCAGACGGACGAACAACTCTCAGGGATTCCTCAAAATCTTTTTTTGTAACTTTAAGTTCTTCTAAAACTTTTTGAGGAATTTCTGTTTCTTCTTCTAATTTTAATTTAGGAAGCAATCTTCTTAAAACAGACATTGCAGCTTCTTTTGCAAGTGCTGATAAATCTGCTCCGACAAAACCGTGAGTTTTTGATGCGATTTCATCAAGGTCTACATCTTTTGTCAAGGGCATTCCTCGAGTGTGAATTTGCAAAATTGATTTTCTTCCGAATTTATCTGGAACTGAAATCTGAACTTCTCTGTCAAATCTTCCAGGCCTTCTTAATGCCGGGTCAATTGCATTAACTCTGTTTGTTGCTGC
This sequence comes from Candidatus Woesearchaeota archaeon, assembly GCA_964493655.1. GTDB lineage: Archaea > Nanobdellota > Nanobdellia > Pacearchaeales > GW2011-AR1 > CAZWNN01. The sequence continues at coordinate 31,629 of CAZBOY010000007.1, forward strand.
AATAACAATTACCTTTCCTCTTGCCTGCAGACCATCCATTGCAGTCAGTAATTGGGAGACAACTCTTCGCTCTACTTCTCCACCAACTTCTTCTCTTTTTGGGGCAATTGCATCAATTTCGTCGATAAAAATAATTGAAGGTGCATT
>CAZBOY010000008.1:0-31645 GCA_964493655.1 Candidatus Woesearchaeota archaeon
CTTTTTTAGTTAAAAGTGGTAAGCTACCTTATTTTATATGGTTTCACCAAAGCCAGATAATCAATCATATAAATCTTTAAAAATGATTTCAGTGTAATTAAAAGATGGAAAAAATAGCTGTAATAGGAAGCAATTCGTTTTCAGGAAGCCATTTTATTGACACTGTTTTAGAAAATACTGATTATGATGTGATTGCAATTAGCCGTTCTCCTGAGAAAAACCCAATCTTTCTTCCATATAAAAAAAGAGAAAATAATCGGGTTAGATTTTTTCAAATAGATTTGAACCATGATGTAAATAAAATAATTGAAATATTTAAAAAAGAAAATGTTAAATTTGTTGTTAATTATGCTGCTCAAGGAATGGTTGGACAAAGCTGGATTAATTCTGAACAATGGTTTCAGACAAATTGTTTAGCCGTGATTAGTCTTACAACCGAGTTAAGGAAATTGCCCAGTATTAAAAAATATGTTCATATTTCTACTAATGAAGTTTATGGTCCTTGTAATAATATTACCGAGAGTGCCCATTTAAATCCTACCACTCCCTACGCAACTTCAAAAGCTGCTGCAGATATGTTCCTACAAAATTTAATAACCCAATTTAATTTCCCGGCAAATTTAGTAAGATCAACTAATGTTTATGGTCCGGGCCAGCAACTATTTAGGATAATTCCCCGTTCAATAATATATACAAAAATTAATAAAAAAATCTCTTTACATGGTGGAGGAAAAGCAGTAAAGTCTTATCTCCACATAAAGGATAATTGTGAAGCTACACTAAAAATAATGGAATCTGGAATCCCTGGAGAGATTTATCATTTATCTCCAGATTCAGGAATAAGTATAAGAGAGATTGTAAAAAAAGTATGCAATAAAGTTGGAAAGGATTTTGATGAATCTGTTAAAATAGTCGAGGAAAGAATGGGGCAAGATTCAGAATACACTTTAAATTCTAATAAAATAAGAAATGAACTAAACTGGAAACCAAAAATAGATTTTGATAGTGGACTTGATGAATGTATTGATTGGGTAAATAAAAATTGGGAAGTTATTAAGGCCCAACCATGGGAATATATCCATAAAGAATAAATTTTAATTCCCCTATTTTTATATTATAATTCCCTTAGTCTGTATATAAATATTGTTATAATAGAAAAGATGTATTATTATGCAACTATCTTTATGAATGACTTTCTCATAAACTAATTAGAAAAGAATGGGGGATACAAATAAAAGGCAGATGATTTTCCTTTTTGATGTAGATGGAGTAATTATAGAATCTCCTCATGAAAAATCATGGGGGGGGGCAGCATTGAACTGGGGCCTTATCTCTGAAGATTTTAATTTTACAGACTTTTATCAAAAATACGTTGCAGGACTCCCTGGTTTGCAGGGGGCAGAAATTATTTTGACAAGAACAGACTATTATGAAAAAGCAAAAATCAAAACCCAAAAAGAAAAACAAGTAAAAGCAAAAGAATTTAGAGAAGCTAAACAAAAAATATTAGATGAATATATTTCTAAAGGGGAGTTTAAGGTTTTTGAAGATGTGCTTGAAATAATCAAACAAGCAAAAAAACAAGGGATTCCAATTGCCGCAGTTTCTTCTTCTGAAAATGCAGAAAAAATGCTGAAAAAAATAAATCTTTTAAAAGTTTTTGATTCTACAACTCTTGGCGCAATTAAATATCGGGTAGCAAATAAAGAAAATCTTTATTCTTTTGCTTTTGGCAAACTTTGCGGAAGAATTAAAATAGATTCTTCAGCACTCCCAATTATTTTTGAAGACGCTGATAAATGTATAATTGCTGCAAAAAATGCTAATTATCTATGTGTAGGAATAGCAAGAAAAGGTTTAACCACTACCAAAGCTCTAATTGAAAAAGGAGCAGACCTGGCCTACGACGAGTCAACCTTAAAGGAAATAGGATATGAAGGTTTAATAAAAGATTTAATCAAAATTATATGCTAAATATTTATAAATAGTCTGCACTCAGTTAAGTAAATATGGGAATAGAAATAGATAGTCACAAATTAATGTATCATCCTGAAAGGGTTGCTGAATGGAAAAAGAATAAAGATTGCTATCCAATTTATGTAGAAATAGGCCCAACAAATAGATGCAATCACCGATGCATTTTTTGTTGTTATGATTTTTTTGTTAATAAAACAGGAATAAATATTGATAGAGAAGTTATGCTAAGAACTTTAAAAGAGATGGCAGAAAAAGGAGTAAAATCCATAATGTTTGCAGGAGATGGAGAACCTCTTTTACATAAAAATATTATTGAATTTGTAGAAAAAGCAAAAGAGTTTGGATTAGATGTTTCTATAACCACAAATGGAAGCTTATTGGATGATGAAAAAGCAAAAAAAATTCTTCCGCATTTATCTTGGATAAGATTTAGTGTAGATGCAGGAACTTCAGAGACTTATGCAAAAGTTCATGGAGTCTCTGCTGAAAATTTTAATAAACTTATTGATAATATAAAAAATGCTGTTGAGATTAAAAAGAAAAATAATCTCAATGTAATAATTGGAGTCCAATTTTTATTAATACCTGAAAATATTCCAGATGTGTTAAAAATTGCAAAAATTGCAAAACAAATTGGCGTAGATAATCTGCAGATTAAACCTTATTCTCAACATCCAGATAGTATAAATAAATTTGTAGTAAATTATAAAGATTATGCTTATTTAGCACCAGAACTCGAAAAATTCAATTCAACTAATTTCAAAATATTTTTTAGAAAACAAACAATAAAAAGAATAGAAGAAGGAAATATTTATTCAAAATGTCATGGACTTTCTTTTTTCACATTAATTGATGCAAAAGGTGACATGCTTCCTTGTAGTCTTTATTATGGAAATCAAGATTTAATATATGGAAACTTATATAAAAATAGTTTCCAGGAAATTTGGGAAGGAGAAAAAAGAAAGAAAATTATAGAGAAAATATCTTCTAATGTTTCAAATTGTCGGCATGGGTGCCGATTAGACGTAATCAATAGATACTTGCATAGATTAAAAAATCCTCAAGAACATGATAATTTTATTTAAAATTAATGTTCCTCATAAGTTTTTAAAGTATTCCTCAACTCTATTCTTGCAATTTGCTCAGAGACTCTAGAATAAAAAAAACCTGGTTTATCAAAATAAGCTAAAAGATATTTTTCAGAATCTTCTGGACTATAACCACGCATTGCTAACTCCATTTTCCAGTTGAGAAGTGTAAACCTCCAGAGTTTGTCAGCATCTCTCATAAGACCATCATTTACATTAAGAAAACCTTTCCTTGTGTCATGCTCAGAAATTATTTCTAGGATTCCTCCTCGATTACTTAAAGGAGAGTCACATTGGTCTAAAATTTCTCCTGCTTTTTTAACTCCTTGCTCTTGGTGTCTTTGCCTTAGTTCTTGTTCATATCTTTTCCAGATGGGTATTCCAGTACCATCATCCCCCATTTCATAAAACAATCTTCTTTCAATCTCTGTTAATTGCGACCATCCAACATCATGCAAAATAGCTGCAGAAACAACAACATCTCTCCCAGCTTGTGGATGATAACCTAAAAGTTTTAAAGCAAAATAAGTCACAACTTCTGCATGTCCTTTTTCTCCTTTACGGGAATCTTGAAATTGAAGGGCTCTGTCCCAGATTTCTTGTTCAATTGGACTTAGTCTAAGGTTCCTACCTGTTCCTTCAAAGTTCCAGATTGTGTAATCAATTGGTGTATATTTTAAGTTTGTCATTTTATTAAATTAAAATCTCTCTTTTTAAAGAAATGTATTATCCAGAATATATATTCAAAGAAAAATATTTTGTATAAGTTTATACCTGAAGCAATTTGCACTTTTTTAAACCCATTTAAGGTGTTCTAAAATATAGCTTTATTTAATAAAAGGAAAGAGGAAACAAGAGCATGATAACTTTGTTTAAGAAAACTTACTAAAATCTTCTCTTAAAAAACTTTTTAGTTCTTCTTTAGATACTGACTCATTTCCCATTTTTGAAGCTTCTATTGCAGAAACACAACCCCCAAGATATAAAGCATTATATATCCCTGATTTAGAAATTAATGATAAAATAATAGTAGATATTAGTGACTCTTTTTTCCCCGCACTATCTATTATCTTATCAAATAAAAAAGGCAAATAACTTGCATAGGTACTTGAAATCTGTTGGGGATCATAAACCGGGTTGTAACCAATAAGCCCTTCTTTTTCAAGATCTATAATTAAGTTTTTATAAGTAACTTTAGATAAAATATCTCTTGACAAAAAATCAATTCCATCAGTAAAATTATTAACAGAATATCTTGCTTCTTTTTCTGAACAAACAACAAAATCAAGATTTCCATAAGAAAGAAAATTTTCACCCATTCCTTCTTCACTCATCAATGTGCATAAAACACCTTTTTTCCTTGCCTCTTCAGTTATTGAATTTATAATCTTCTTATTTAAAAATCCTTGATTGTAACTGCAAAAAATTACTGCTTGAGCATCATCTAATAACTCTATGGTTTTTTTAATAAAATCTAACTCTATTTTTTCATCAATTTTTATTTTTATTTTTCTGTCCAATTCCATAATTTTTTGTTCATTAGACAAAAATATTGTTTTTACAGGTAAAGAATAATCTTCTATCTTTGTCAAATATAATTTATCCACTAAACTTCGATTTAATTGATTAAAAACTTCCAATGATTTTTCATTTCCTAAACACAAAATCTTAACATCTCCCCCAAGTTCCCGAATATATTGGGCAACCAATCCCACCCCTCCAATAAATCTTTTTTGCTCTAAAAATTCAAAATTCAAAATAGGAGAGTTTATAGAGGTATTTGATTGTTTTTTACAAAAAAAATAATCTTCAACAAAAAAATCTCCAATAACAAGAACTTTCATATCTTTATATCTTTCAATAATTTCAATTAATTTTTCTTTATTAATATCATACCGGACCAAAAAATTATTAATTTTTTCTTTTTTAATATCTTCCCTTTGCAGTAATTTATTCATTATTTGAGTTGAAGAAAAAATAACATCTCCAGGGCTATATACTATTTTCCCCCCAAGTGATTCTATTAGTTCTTTTTCTTCTATAAATCCTGGATGTACTTTTTTATCTTTAGCATATTCTTGTCCTTTAATATAAATATCTGGTTTAATTTCTTTAATTAAATCAGTAGAAACCCAGTTTTCATTAATAAATACTAAATCAACATATTCAATAGAAGCCAGCCCCGTAGCCCTTAAACTTTGTGTTGCAAATGGATTCATATACCCCTTCTGTACAAAATTATCCCCGGTTATACTAACAAGAAGAATGTCTCCCTGCTCTTTAGCAAATTTTAAATGCCTTATATGTCCTGGGTGAATCAAGTCAAAACAACCATGACAATGAACAATTTTTTTACCTTGACTTTTAAGAAGATTAACTGTCTCTATAAGCTCTTTTAGCCCCTTTATTTTTTGTTCCTCCATCTTTTATATTCTTAATTCTAAGTAATTTCTTTATAAAGATTATTGTGATTCTTTTTAACTACACTCATCACAATAATCAATAAAAACCCTTATTTTTCTAATTAAGCATGAAGATTGCGCATGTCTGCCCTTTTTACACCCCTGCAATTGGGGGGGTTAAGCAGGTTGTTGAAGAACTCGCGAAAAGGCAAATCAAGGCAGGACACGAAGTTCATGTTTTTACTTCTGATTGGGATAAAGAAAAACGAATAAAGGAAAAATACGAAATAATAGACAAAGTCCATGTTCATAGGTGTAGGCACTTGTTTAAAATCGCAAATTTCGTAACTATCTGGCCGAGTGTTTTTTCAGAACTTATGAAACACAATTTTGACATAATTCACTCACATGTTTTTGGCCACCCCCATTTTGTCTTTGCTTCATTAGCTGCAAAAATAAAGAACACACCCCATATCCACACCACTCACTGCACCTGGACAGATGCTTATCGTTCTTCGGCCGGAAGGCTAGGGGCTGCAATAAGCTATAACTTTTTCTCAAGAATCGCCCTAAAATTCACAAAAAAAATAATCGCAATAACTCCCTGGGAGTTTAGTTTTATAAAAAAATATGGCGGAAAACAAGCGCAGATAATAAATCTCCCAAACGGCATGGATGAAATTTTTTTTAATAAAATAAAACCTAATGATTTCAAAACTAAACACAAAATAAAACCCACAGACAAGATAGTTCTTTTTTTCGGAAGATTAAATATAACAAAGCGCCCCGATAATTTTGTAAGAATTGCCAAACTAATCTTAAAGAAAATAAGACAACAAAAAAAAGACAATCTGACATTTGTAATTTGCGGACCAGACGAAGGATTACAACAAAAAGTAAAACAACTTATTGGAAACGAGAAAAAAATCCTTCTTTTACCACCAATTAGAAACAGGCACGAAGTTGCGAAAATGTATCAGTCAGCAGAGCTTTATGTTCTTCCAAGTTACAGAGAAGGCCTACCCCTCACTATTTTTGAAGCAATGGCATCAGGACTGCCAATAGTAGCAAGCCCAGTCAACGGGGTGCCGTTTGAAATAAAAGACAAGGAAAATGGATTTCTTATTCCTTACAATAATCTACAGAAATACAAAGATAAAATCCTCCAACTTTTAGATGATGATGAATTAAGACAGAAGATTTCTAAAAATAATTTAAAGAAAGCAAGGGCCTATGATTGGGATGTTATATTTGAGCGGATGATGGGGGTTTATGGGGATGCTGTTGGGAAAACCTTAAAAACCCCGAATTCATAAAAATCCTACAATCCTTTAGGGAAAAAGAGTTCTGATAAATCTCAGGAGATAAAATGGAATCAACAGGAAAACTAACTTATGAAGGAGAAGTTTGGAAATATGTTTATTTAAATCCAGATGGGCTTCTTAGTCAGGAAGATCACGAGCATTTACTTTGGCATGCAATAGATATGGAAAAAACCCAAAGAGACCAAATGGATCTTAAGGGTGATAATTATGAAGGTAGATTAGAAAGAAAAGATAGAACTTGTTTAGGGCATTTTGCAGGAAGAAGATTTGATGCAACAGTTGAAACAAACCAAGGAAAATCAAAACTTTCTGTTTTAATGATGGAACCTGTGAAATGGTGGGAGAATTAATATGAAAAAAAAAACTATTCGATAAATACCCTGTATTAGAAGTTACCGAGATTGAAACAGAACCACAGATTATTCTTGGTGAACAAGACCAACCTCAATCTATTGTCAGGGTGCAGGAATTTCCTAATTGGAGTTATGTTTGGAGGGGGACTCTTCTTCCAAAAATGTCTGTTCCGCAATTTAGAGATCTTTATAGAGATTCAAGAGAACATTTTAGAAAATTAGGAATTGATGTTGATGGCAAAACCCAAGATGGAAAACAAGTTTCACATTATCTCGCATCTGCAACTCTTCAGGGATCAATCAAGGGAGAACATAAGAGTGAAGAAAGATTAGCGGCACTTGCACTTGGTGTTATGCATGAAACAGAACAACATCTTAAGTCCCAATATGGTCCTGTAAAAAAAGAAACCACTCCCTACGGTTCATTTGGGGGAATAAGCAGGGGTTCTGTAATTTTAACAGTCAAGCCAGGACTTTGGGTTGCAATGGAAGCTCCATTGTCTTCAGCAGCTAATGCAATAAATATGCAGGTAAATTCAGATGAAACAATTCAAGAACCAGAACTAACCACACTCAAAGAAAACATAAAGCATTTTCTTTATCATACCTTTGAGGTTGGGAGAGATGGATTTCTTGATTATGCTCCAAGACATAATTTTCATATTCATCTTGATACCTTGCCCACAAAAGAAGAAAGATGGTTAGACAGAATCGGGCTTGCTTATTTACTTGAGAATTAACCACAACAATCCTTAAAACCCCCTAATCCTAAAAAAAATTACCCATGTTAACTATCATTTTAACAACTTACAAAGAACCATATACAATAGGAAAAGCAATAGAGCAAGTTCTAAAAAATCCCCTACCGGAAGATTATGAAATCCTGGTTACAGCACCTGATGATGAAACCCTTGAAGTAGCAAAACAGTATGCAAAAGAAAACCAAAAAATAAAAACAATAAAAGATGCAGGACAAGGCAAACCCTCTGCTCTCAACATGGTTTTTGAAAAAGCAAAAGGAGATATACTTGTTCTTACAGATGGAGATGTGCATATAAGTGAAAACTCAATCCCAGAATTACTAAAACATTTTCAAGACCCAAAAGTCGGGGCGGTTTCAGGACACCCAATTCCAACAGACCCAAAAAGCACAATGCTCGGATACTGGAGCCACACACTTACAGACATGGCTCACAAAATAAGATTAAAAAAATCCCAAAACAACAACTTCATCCTCTGCACAGGTTATCTTTTCGCATTTAGAAAAAATCTCTTAACAAATAAAATTCCGTTGGAAGTCTTAGACGATGCTTATATCTCCCAGGAAATCTGGAAAAAAAATTCTAAAATAAAATACGAACCAAGAGCAGTTGTCTTTATAAAAAACCCAACTAAAATAAAGGACTGGATAAAACAAAAAAAGAGAAACACTTTTGGAGAATTCACTTTAAAAAAATATCAGGCAAAAACAATGCGCTCTTTCAAAGATGAAGTCAAGGGTGGAGCACTAAAAATCCTATCCTACCCCAAAACTCCAACCCAGGCCCTCTGGATAGGAATACTAATTTTCGCCCGCCTCTACATCTGGGCAAACGCAAGCTTCAATGCAATTGTAAAAAAATCACCCATGCAAAAAGTCTGGGTGAGGATTGAAAGTACGAAGTAAGTTATGCACTATAACCAAAGAGACATCCCCAAACCAGATAAAAAGAAAATTAATAAATAATCCTTACTACACATAATTTAATTCATGGAGGTTTATCCTTAAGGCTATTGCGGAAATTTAGCACTATCTTCAAAAATTATTGTGCTAAATTTCTGTTCCCAACCACTATCAACCACTTATCACGTTTATTATGAATTTCTGTTTAATTTTTAAAAAATAATTTTAATCCTCCCCATAAACTATTAATTAATTTAAAACTAAAAACCTAAAAACCCTTGGATATAAATAATATCATGAAAAAGAGCATCTTCACAAGTTGGATAAAGGACAACTACGACAAAATCTTTCTCGTAATCTTAGCAATAGCATTTATAATAAGAATATTGGTTTTTATAAAAACCCAAAATCAGCCTCTTTGGTGGGATGCTGCTGATTATCTTGCAACTGCAAAAAGATGGGCAGGATTTGAATTAAACAATATCTGGTATTATCGTAGAGGATTTCTCTGGCCACTCTTTTCTGCATTTTTCTTTATGATTGGAGTAGGAGAAAAAACAATAAGATTCATAGAGGTTTTATTTTCAACAGGAATTATTTATGTTTCATATTTCTTAATTCGAGATATGTTCAACAAAAAATTCGCACTCTTAACAAGCATTGGATTATCTTTTTCCTGGATTCTTTTATTTTTTACAGCAAGACCACTAACTTCAATCCCTGCAACTTTCTTTCTTTTAACAGCACTTTTCTTTTTTTATAAAGGATACATACTTGAAAAAGGAAACAAATATCTTTATCTTTTCGCAATCTTTTATGCACTTGCAATCTTAACCAGAATGCAATATCTCTTATTCACGTTTCCCTTCTTAGTTTATGCATTTACAAGAGAAAAATTTTCTCTATTCAAAAACAAAAAACTCTGGATTGTAGTAGGAATCTTCCTGCTTGTGATATCCCCCCAAATTGTTTCTTATACAACTCATTATGGAAATCCAATAACTGATATTTTAGCCCATTATTTTGGAATTTCAGGAGTTTCAGAAACCCCAACAAACCAAAGAACTGTTTCAACAATATTCAGTTATCTAAAAGACCTCCCTTATATTCTAGGGGGAACGCCGGCTTCTTCTACTTTCTCCTTCTTATCCAAGGTTCTCTTATTCTCCTTCTTAATTGGCTTTATTCTCTTTTTTATTGACTTAATTCTCGGCTTTGACAAAATTTTCCAAAATCCAAAACTCCAAAAAAAATTGTTCGTCCTTCTCTGGATATTAACTCTCTTTTTGGTTTTAGGATATATAACTGATTATGTTGAACATAGATATGTAATCCCTGCACTTCCATTTGTGTTTTTAATATCTGCAATACCTTTAATCAATTTAAAAAAATACTTAAAAATAAACTACAAATTCATTTCCATTCTTTTTATATTCCTAGTTATTTTAGTCCCAAACCTAATCTGGGCAAACAATCTTATTGAAGCAAAAAAAACATCCTATCTAGAAGTTAAACAAGCCGGAGAGTGGATTAAAGAAAATTCAGAACCCAGAGACATAGTCCTCAGTGTTTCTCTACCCCAAACAATGTATTATTCAGAAAGACCAACCTATCCCTTTAATATGGCAAGCAAAGAGTTTCGTAGAAGAGATTCAACTATCCCAGATTATGGACAAGATAGAGAAGGTTTTGAAAATTTCATTGAGGATAAAAAACCAAAATATCTTATTATGTCTGCCTTTGAAGTACATCCTGATTGGGTATATACCTGGCCAGAAGAGCACAAAGATGAACTAACCCCTGTAAAGGCATTTAATCAAGGAGATCAAACAGTTTTGGTAATTTATGAGTTTAAATATTCCTAAACACCCCAATCCAACTAACACTTAAGAAATTCACTCTGTGAATTAACTCCAATTCACTTTTCAATATCCCTAAAATCTCTTTCAGACTTGTAATATGTCCCACAACTCTTTCTCTTTTCCCAAGCAATCTTCGAACCTTTCTCGAAATCCAATTTTCAGTAGGTATGGCCACAACTAATTCAAAATTAGAATTCATCTCCTTGAAATTTTTAATAATCTCTCTAATCTCCTCTTTTTCAATATGTTCAAAAACATCTAAAGCAAAAATCTTGTCAGCCCTGACTTTCATATAATCTTCAACATCTGAATGTTCTGGAGTAACATCATAACCAAAAACATTGTAGCCCTGTCTCTTTAATTTATTTTTTAACCAACCTGCCCCACACCCAAAATCTAAAATAACATCCACCCTTTTTAATCGAGCTAATCTAATCGCAATCTCAATCTTTTTCCTAAAAAACCATCTGAGCAAGGGATTTTTATGATTATATGTTGCTCTTAATTCATCTGCCATTCACAACAAACCCCTCTCTCGGTAATATTCCGCTGTTTTTTTCACACCAGCCTCTAAAGAAATTTTAGGTATATATTCTAACTCTTTTTTTGCTTTTGAAATATCACTATACCAAAATTTTTCAGTCATCCAATTTATAGTATCATGTTTAAAGGGTGGATGAAAACCAAAAATCTTCCCAGAAATCTCTAATAAATACCCTCCCAAAACAAAAACAAATTTTGGAAATCTAATCGGGAGTGTTTTTTTACCAAATGCCTTTTCCATAGCCTTTCTAATTTCATTAATACTATAATGCTCCCCATTAGAGATATGATATTTTTCACCAATCCTTCCCCTTTCCATAGCAACCAAACAAGCCTCAACTAAATTTTCAACATATAAAAATTCCATACATTTTTCATCACTACTTATTGGAAAAAATCTCTTGTTCACTGCCCTAAATAATTTCAGCATTTCAAAATCTCTCGGCCCGAAAACCATCGGGGGTCTTAGAATAATAATTGGAAGATTATATTTTTTAACAAAATCTATTGCAACTTTTTCTTCTGCAAGTTTACTCCATCCATAAACATCAACTGGATTGCACTTTGTTTTTTCACTAACGGCAGTTCCATCTCTGCTCGGCCCGACAGTAGAAACACTACTCATCAAAATTATTTTTTTCAATTTTCTTTTTTTGCAAACCCCTAATAAATTTTTTGTACCTTTTTCATTAATTTCAAAATATAATTTATTTGGAATTGCCATAGGTCTTGCAATTGCAGCTAAATGAAAAACAACCTTCACATCTCCAACAGCTTTTTCCAATGATTTAATATCTCTTAAATCTCCAAAACAAATCTTCACACCAAGTTTTTTTAATAAACCTAAAGTTTCTTTTCTGCTGTTTTCTCTCTCTCTAACTAAAACTCGAACATCATATCCCTGATTCACAAGCTTTTCTACAAGGTGGCTTCCGATAAAACCAGTTCCTCCAGTAACTAAAATTTTCATTTTAAGATAACAAGGGAGAAAAAACCCAGGCAATTCCTGCAGCCGTCTTTCTTATTAATTTATTTTTGACAAGTATTTTAGCAAGACTCTTTGCTAAAATAAGCGAGAGCATTTTTTCAAATTTAGGATACTCTTTTCTTTTCGGAGAATTTTTACAAGCCCAAACATGTCCTAACTGTGCCAAAAAAATCATCTCTTTTGCAGAATAATTTTTAGTATAAAGAGGAGCATTGCCTGTTCGGGGATTAAGGTAGTGAAGCCATAAATCATTGTTGATTAACCCCTGCTTTTTTGCAATATTATAAACCTCTGTTCCAGGATAAATAGTCATTGCATTAATTCCGATCCAATCAGGTCTTGTTTCTTTTATAAGCTCAAAAGTTTTCCAAGTCTCTTCTGGGCCCTCCTCAAGCGAACCAACAATCAAGAAATATTTTAATTCTATCCCAGCTTCTTTTGTCATTTTTACAGCTTTTTTAATCTTGTCTACAGTGATATTTTTCCCAATTGCTTTTAAAACTTTATTTGAACCAGATTCAGCACCATATTCAATAAGGTCACAACCAGCCTCTTTTAATTTTTTCAACATCTCTTCATTAACAGTATCAACTCTCGCCTGAATTCTAAATTTAACCGGTAATTTATTCTGAATAATCAAATTGCAAAACTCTATAACTTTTTGTTTTTTCAATGTAAATAAATCATCTGCAAATCTAATATAATCAATTTGAAATTCATCATAAAGGTATTTTACTTGTTCAAATAACTTTTTAGCAGAAGTACTTCTCACCTTTCTCCCCCAGGCCTGAGTTGTCTCGCAAAACTTGCACCCCATTGGACAGCCTCTTGAAGTTGTGATTAGCGAAGTTTGATTCACTTTAATTTTTACATCAGGGGGAAGAGGATATTTCCTCATGGGAAAAAGATCATAAGCAGGCATTGGAAGTTTTTCAATATCCTCAATAAAACCCCGGCTTTCATTTCTTACAACTTCAGAATTTTTCCTAAAAGAAATTCCCTGAATTTTATCAAAGGACTCCCCTTTTTTTATTGCTTTAACTAATTCATACAAAGTTTCTTCTCCTTCACCACGAACCACAACGTCAATTGCTTTGTAATTTTTAAGCATAAGTTCATCTGAAAACGTTGCATGCAACCCCCCAATTATTGTAATAATATCCTTTCTTCTCCTTTTTATTTCATTTAATGTTTTAGTAGCAGAATATCTGTTTTCAGTTAAACAACTAATCCCAACAATTTTCGCTTCCGATTTAATAGCCTCCTCTGCGGTTTTTGAAAAATCCCAGCCCATAATCGGAGCGTCAATCACCCCGACATTTATTTTTTTATCTCTTAAATATCCCGCTAAATAGGCAATCCCTAAAGGGGCTCCAGACATTGGAAATTTACTCGTCGTCTTTTTATCAAGCGGAGGATTAATCAAGCAAATATCTTTATCCATTTAAAACCTCAGACATTTTATCAATTTTAATCTTTTTAGGTATTTCTTTATTTGAAATCAAAAATCCATTTAATTCTTTATCATCAGGATATCCGTGCATTGCCTTGAATTTTTCTTTTTCAGATTTCTGATAAAAATTTGGGAAAAAATAATTTCCTTTTTTAATATAAAAAATTACCTCTCCATATTTTTTAGAAGATGGCACCTGTAATTTTTTAGCAGTTCTCTCATCTAGAACACTCACGCCCTTGATTTTTTTAAATCTCTCAAAAATTTTCTCTTTAATCTCGTCATTCTTAAACCAAAAATGCGCGGTTGTTCCTGCAATAAAAAAAAGGTAATCTTTCCTCATAGGCAAAAGATCTCTCAAATCAATATAGTTTTTAATATCTGCAAAACCATGGTCAGACCACAAAAAAACCTTTCCATTTTTATTCTCATTTAAAAATTTCTCAACATATTTTCTAATTAAACAATCTATTTTTTTTAGTGCCTTTTTCGTCTTTTGGTTTTTCTTCCCAAATTTGTGAATTGCTTTATCAACGCCCATTAACTGGACATAATAAACTTCTTTTTCTTTTATCCTAGACAATCTTCTCAATCTATTTTCATCATTTTCATATTTGAATATTAATTTCCTTTTATTATCCATAGCAAAAATCGGCCATTTGTAAACTGCAAATTTTTTTCTATGGAAAAAATCAAGCTCCCAAATTCCTCTTTCAACAGATGTATCAAAGTATTTTAATTTATTTTTTGGAATATTATGTAGACCTGAAATCCAGGTTCTTTTAGCACTCACCTGAAGAATCCCGGCAAAATAATCCCGGATTTTTTTCGGTAGAATCTTTAAAATCCAATTATTGAAAATAGAATCTTCAGATTTTATAAACTCTACCCAGATATTATTCTCTCGAGGAGTTTTCCCGCTGAAAAAAGAATATTCTATGCCGGTAAATGCAAACAGAGTTTCAAGTTCAGAACAATAATTCTTCTCACCAAAATCATATAAAAAAGGAGTATTTTTTTCTGAAACCAAATCTTTTCCCAATCCATCAACACAAATTATTAATTTAGGGTCTGTTGCCATTATAATTTCTGCATAAAGAAAGCTATATAAGCATTTGCATACTCCACACTAATATTTTCCCAATCATCACTTTTTACAGGATAAACCTTGCTCAAAAGTTTCTTAGCTTTCTTCAGTTTTTCCTCATCAATCCCATCATCATTAATACAATCAATTAAAAAAATCAAACTAGCGAAGATAATCAAATCCGGAGATTTCTCAAATATCACAGAAAATTTCTTAATTCCATTTTGCTTTAATCTTTGATAATATTTCCATTTTAAAGCCAAACTCACAAAGGGAAGAAGCAGGACATTTAATCCGCCAAAATAAATTCCAAATTTATTTTTAACCATCTCTCTTAAATAAGGAAGATGAAATTGTCTTTGCATATTATAAATACCTTTTGCAAGTTCTGTCTCATCTTTAATCTTCGTCCCTAAAAATCTGCTGAAAAAATATTTAGAAACCTCCAGAATACTCTCCTTTGCAATAAACCATTCTTCTTCAACATTTTCATTAGGCAATTTTTGAGGATTAATTTTCCATTTGATAAACTGTTCTATCTTCAAATGCAACCTAGGAACATTTTTATATAATTCAGGAAAATCTTTCTGATAAGTTCTTTTCAAAATTTTCATGCTTTTCAAATATCCAATTTTATATTTTCTGCTCAACAATAACAATGAAGTGCAGCACGCAGCATATGCCTGCTGAATAAAATAAGTTAAACATTCTTTCTCATGTTTGCCCTCTAAAGAAAAATACTCAACCATCTGGCTCATTCTGTCAAGCAAAAGTTTTGCACCTTCAGCAAAGGGAATTTTATTTAATTTGTAATCTGGGATAAGGTATCTTAAATCTTTCCCATATAATAATTTTGAATTATTACGTAACTCATAATTTCTTATTCTTGGCAATAATTTTGTCAAATCTTTCGGGCTGCCGCATTTTAAATCAATATAAAAACTATTTTTAATATTCTGGTTTTCTTTTTTAAAAGGATAAAAAATTTCATTTATTCCACCATAACCAAGTTTCTGGGAAATTTCACTTGCAATCTGGTCAGTTTCTTCTTTGCTTATTTTTTTCTGAACTATAATTTGAATATCATAATCATTATATGGATAAAATTTTCCATTGATTTTTTTTATAGGCCCTTCCCCCCGCGAAAACCCCCCTGTTAAAAAAATTGAAATTGTTGAAGGTATCCTTTTCTTAATTTCTTCAACAATAAATTTCATGTCTCCTTCAATCTTCTTATCAGCTTGTTTTGATAATGTGTATTTCATTTTTTAATACCAAAAACAAAATCTCTCAAATGTCCCACCACCGCCCAAGCCCCTCGCAAATTAAATTTAAAATCCTCCCAACTATTAATTGACTTCAATCTCGCAAAAATATATTTAGGAGTTAAAAAAATTGTATAAATCTTTCCACAGACAGAAGCAACGTCTTCAGCATTTCCTTTGACTTTCAAAACACTCTCCCTCATGTCATATCTTTCATATTGTTCTGGATTAAACAAAAACCATTTGTTTTCTTTTGCCTCTTTCCATAAAGCAGTTCCAGGATATGGAATCAGCACAGTTGCCTGAAGCAAATCAGCGTCGCCAGATTGCATTAATTTTTTCGCAAGCTCAAAAGTTTTCAAAACATCTTGTTTAGTTTCCAAAGGCCATCCAACAATCATAGTTAAATGAACTATCAAACCAGCTTTTTTCGCCATTCTGCATCCTTCAATAATATCCTTTACAACTATTCCTTTATCGATAAAATCCAAAGTTTTTTGATTCGCACTCTCAAGCCCGAATTTCAAAAGCCGAAAACCTGCCTGCGCCATTAAATTATAATCCTCTTGCTTCAAAACACCAAACCTCATATTGCACGAATATTTTATTTTTTTATTATAACCTCGTTTAATCAATCCTTTGCACAAATCCTGAAGCCAACTCCCAATACTAAGAGTTCCAGAATCATCAAAAATTTCTTTCACATTATATTTATCAATTAACATTCCAATTTCATCTAAAACATTTTCCACACTTCGATTTCTAAAACAAGGATAAAGGCGGGGCCACGAACAAAATTTGCATTTTCCCCACCAGCAGTCCCGCCCAGACATAATATAAAAAAAAGGCCTCCCAATTAAATTATATTCTTTTTCATAAAGTTTCCACTTCGTGAGTTCTCTGTCAATAAAAGGCGCTTCATCAAGTTTGTAGGTTAGTTCAAATTTCCCAGAGTTTTTTATTTTGCCTTTCTCTCTATACCAAATCCCTCCAGGGATTTTCTTTGCCTTCCCCTTCAAAAATTCAACAAGTCCTAAATTTAAAAAATCATAATCTCCCCCAGTCAAAACAAAATCAACTTTTGATTTTTTCATGCTCTCTTCAGGAAAACTCGTGACATGGTCCCCCATCAAAACAATCCTCATTTTAGGAAATCTCTCTTTTAGTTTATCAATAATTTTCCAGTGCTGTTTTATTACAGGTGTCTTTGTCTCAAAAATAAACAAATCAGTTTTCTGTTTTTTAATAATCTCAAAAAAACCTTCAAAAGAAATTTTTTCAGCAATACAATCAACCCATAAAACCTCGTTCCCTTTTTCTTCTAATAGTGTTGCAGCACTTCCAAGAATAACTGGAAAAATATAAGATGGATTAGAAAACCACTGAAACTGCCTGTTCTGCGAAAGCAGTGCAGTTCCCTTCTCACTCAATGTCGGCGGATATCCCACAATAATCTTCATCTAGTTTTACAAGAAAAGGGGTTTAAATGTTTTTGTTTAGTTTAGTTCAACTTTCTCTCCCTTAACCAATCCAATCTTTTGTCTGGCAATATTATAAAGAACCGCCCCGGCGTGAAGCAATGTTTCAAATCTCCGGTTTCTTCCCGCGACTTTTTCATACTGATTATCCCTCAATCTTTCTCTTAAACTTCCCCTTAGTTTTTCAGGACTTGAAAAATCCAGATTTCCAAAAACCATATTGGAACTAAACATACATGAAAGATTATGAGAATCTGAAGTATAAACTTTCGCTAAATCTAATCTCTTAGCTACATCTTCACTTTCTTCAACTAAATTATGAAAATTTGAATTTCCAACTTCCATAGCATCAAAATCCTGTGCATATCTTTTTAAATTTTCTTTTCCTAATGATAGCCTTCTCCCATGATTTCCAGTAACGATATCATAAACTTTTCCAAGCAAGCCAAATTCAGCAAGAGCATGGTCTGCAATTCTCAAGGCATCCATATCTTTTGCAGATTTTATTACATCTTCAAATTGGCGATGTTCTATATTTTTGTCCCCGCCAAGAACCAGGACATGACCTTTTTCAGTAGGTATTTCTTGTCCACGCATAATAAAATTCCAAATATCCCTAAAACGATTATGAACCCCGATAAATGATTCTTTGTAATCATCATAAATCCCATAACCCTTTGGAAGAATCCCCTTTCGCGTGTTTACTAATCCTTCGTATCTTGTATCGTTAAAATTAACAAAACCAATGAGTGTGTTTACACCTTCATTGAAACATCTGTCAGAAACCGCCCATAAATCTCTTTCAGAACTATCTCCAAATAATCTCATAACACTCTGTCCAAAACCAGTAGACCACCCGCAAAAACCATGTGTGTGCAAATCAGCTTTTACTTTTTTTATTTCCATCTTATCTGTCTTCTTCTAATAATTTTTTCTTAACACTTCTTTTTTTCTCATATAATGCAGAAATTATATTAGTAGTTACAGCTAATGCAGGAACCCACCAATAATCACTATCCATAAAAGGAATTGAGGGGATCATTATTGTTTGGACTAATGCAGCTCCACCACCACCTACAGCTCCAATTAATCCTCCCAAATAACTATAATGATTTCCACAAGGACTATCAAAATCGTAATCAAACCATTCATAATTTTTTTCTCCAGTTTCAACATCATAAGGGGTAAATAGTTTTTTTTCAATATTACTTGGTTCTAGAAATCTTCTAACACTTGTTGCTATATTCCATGGGGCTGATGCTAAAAGAACTCCCA
The DNA here is from genome assembly GCA_964493655.1 of Candidatus Woesearchaeota archaeon. GTDB lineage: Archaea > Nanobdellota > Nanobdellia > Pacearchaeales > GW2011-AR1 > CAZWNN01. The sequence goes on from CAZBOY010000008.1 coordinate 18,760, forward strand.
TTCCAACGAAAGCTTTAACATTATTTGCTAAAACGCGATAAGTCATTTTACAATGTTGTTTAAATTTGCCCTCACTAAAATAATTCTCAAAATCTTTTAACATTCTTCTATTTATCTCTTTTGATGTTGGTTCCCGTCTTTCTAATTTTTCTATTTCCATCTTAAATTATCAGAACTCTCTTTCCTTCAGGTGAAAAAATTAACAATAAGCTATTTATAAAACTTCCTAAATAAAATCAGAAATTTTATGCCTTACTTCAATCCAAATCATCCAGCCAGCGAGCAAAACAGCATCAATAATTGGGATAATAGAACCTTGCAAAATTTCTGGAAGTTTCTTGACTAAATCAAGTCCAAAAGCATACATGGAAAAAGGATAAAAAGGAACTATCTTTCCAATCACAATAGCATCAAGAGCTAGATGAGTCAAAGATGCAAAACAGATAATAAAAAATATAGTTGATAATTTTAACTTATGTTTTCCAAGTTCTGCATTTTTTACTCCAATAAATAACAAACCCAAAGCTAAAAACAGCAAAGGGAAAAACAAATTATGAAAAAAGATTCTATGACTTGGAAAATCAAAACCTAAAAATTTTACTATATAATAAATAATATAATCTGTATCCATTAACAATCCCCCTAAACCCGCAATTAGCACATAATGAAGCGGAAACATTCTCTTATCTCTTTTTTTCAAATAAAAATCCCTAAATATTGCAACTAAAATTGTAGGAATCAAAAAGTGAGTTACAGCATTTGGCATATTTATTCATAGAAAGTATCTTATATAAATTTTCTCAAAATCCCTAAAACCAACCCCGCCCCATAACTAAGATGAATCATAGGATAAACAAACGGCAAAACCAAAACACCTCTTAAATCAGAATTTCTAAAACCATCAATTATCCCAAATAACAAGGCAAGAAAAATATATGCAATCAACGGGATAACTAAAACACTTCCAATCAACCCACCACCAATAACATTTCCAGTCAAAGATAAATTTCCAACTGAAAACAAAACAAGAAAAAGAACATAAAGAAAAAACAATCCAGGAATCAAAAACAACGGATTTTTCAAAACAGAAGAAAATCTCGGACGGAATTTCCCATAATTAAAAAACTGCTTCATCAAACCAGCAGAACTTCCTCGCCTTTGATTATAGCCAACAATGTCAGGGCAATAAGCAACTCTAAAACCAGAAGCTTTTGCATCACAAATAAATTTAGGATCTTCTCCCGGCCACAAATTTTCATTAAACCTAACCTTAGCTAAAACTCCCCGACGGCAAATAAGATTAGAAGAAGTTATGTCTGTCTCACCTGCATTTAAATTTAATTTTCCTTTTTTATATCTTCCAGCAACATTTGCAGCCCCAAATTTTGAAGTCAGAGCATAACCACTTATTTTTTCAAAAAAACCACTTCCAGGAGGTGTTAACTGAGGCCCACCAACAACATCAACACTTGGATAATTTTCAAAAAATCTTCTTATTTGAAAAACCCAATCACTTGGAAAAGAAGAATGAGAATTAACAAAAGCAATAAAATCACCGCGAGCCTGTTCAATTCCCCGGTTTCTATTTCGCGAAGCTTGAGCACCGCGAGCAACAATAACCTGAAATGGTTTTTCACTCTGGTTTTTCAAACTCTCAATCACACTCAATTCACTATTTTTTCCAGCAGGAATCACCACAGTCAACTTCATAAATTAAACATAAACCAAGAATATTATAAAGATTTAGGACTAATCCTGAGTGGTTAATCTCCCCACCAATAAAACCTAACTCCTCACCCAATTATGAAACTTTAAAGATTTAGGTAAAATTCTATAAAATCTAACTAAAAATCTCAATGGGGGGAAATGCATAAGTCTAAGACGAACAGCAGAAAAAAACATAGTTATAGGAGTCTTTTTCAAATTAATTTTTGAATTTTTTTTATCATGCCAGGTAGTTGGAATTGATTTTATTCTTGCACCCTGCCTCCGAACATAAAAAAGCAAATCAACATCAAAACTCCACTCACTTGCACCAAGTTTAGGGTAAACTTTTTCAACAAGTCCTCTTTTGAAAATTTTAGCACCACACTGTGTATCTCTATGTGGAAATAAAAAAAGCACACGAACAATAAAATTAAAACCCCGACTCAAGGTTTTTCTCAATAAACTCTGGGGCACAACAATCTTGCTTTTTTTATCCCACCTATTTGCAATTACTCCATCACAACTAGAAATGTTCTTAACTAAATCATAAAATGCAAAAGCCGGAGTTGCCCCATCAGCATCAACAAAACCAATAAAATCACTATCTCGCAATAAAGCATCTTTCCAACCTTCAACAATTGCAAAACCTTTGCCACCCCTTTCAAACTCCAAAATAGTCAATTCATCACAAGCAAACCTCTCAACAACCTCACGAGTATTATCTTTGCACGCATTAAGCACAATAGCAATTTCAAAATCTAATTTATTATTCTTTTTTAACTCACCAAAAAACTCAAGATAATCAAACAGAGTCGGCGCAATTCTTTCTGCTTCATTATAAGCTGGCATGATTATTGAAATCTTTTTCATTAACTATCACAATACGAGAAAGTTATAAAGATTATTGTGATTTTGTTTTATCTTGTTATGACAATATCTGTGAGTTTATTTCTAACTCTGATTTTTGGCGGATGTAATCTAAACTCTCCCATGTTGTGGCATCTTTTTCTATGTCTTCCTTCTGCCGCCACCAAATCAAATCCCTCTTCACAGGTTACATTTACATATGGTCCGTGTCGAGGAACCAAAACCCCCTTAGATAAATAAAATGAAAAAATATCAGCATTACCCGGCCAATCTTTAGGGCTCTTAGGGATACCCTCAAATCCAAAAAAATCCCATAATTTATCCTTTTGCTCATTTCCCCATAATATGCCGACAAGATAGAGATATTCTTTTGCACTTCTTGGCAGATTATCTCTCATCCACAGAGCACTTGTATGCCTTGTTGCTCTTGAAATTGGATCTGTTCCTGGAACTGAATGCAAATAAAAATCTTCTTCTAAAAAGGTAGCAGTATATCCTTCTCCAGAAAAACTCTGAATTCCAGATTCATGAAAATAAACTCTTCCAGGGGGATTTCCTTCAGGCAAATTCAATCTTGTAACTATCTGTGGTGTAATTGGTTTTGTCATTTTAAATAAATATTTTGGGTAATGGGCTTTCTAGAGCCATCTTCTCAAATGCTTCTATTTGTAACTCGGCTACTTTTGGGTTATCTAACTGAGATTCATCCCCACTCAACAGGACTTTTCTATCTGCAGTTATCACAGGAATAACATCCCAACACTTTCCTTCTAATCCATCTATAACTAATAAATCAAATCTTGTACCAGAATGTTGCAGTGCTTCTGTCAGAGTAGTTTCAATAATAATATCATACCCATGTCTTGCCCCATAACGAACATAAGCTTCTGCTGTTTTAATATCATCATCTACAACCAAAGCTGTTTTTCTTATTTCATCTGCCATTTTTCTTATTAGAATTCTAAGGTTATTCTTTACCATCCCCTCTTGAAATTTAAGAATTTCAATCTTTTTAAACTTTCCCCACATTTTTCCTCAACCCAAAAATAAAAAAACTTGCAACTATACAAGGAAGAACACCTGTGATAAAAAGATTAATTATAGACATTGAAAAAATCTTCACAGCCCTAAAACCAAACAACCCAAACAAACTAATTAACACAGCCTCCCGCGTCCCCAGCCCATTAACAGTTATAGGAATCAGCCCAATAATTGTCCCAATAGGCATAATTGCAAGAAAATAAATAAAATGAAGATTGATACCTAGAGAAAGACCAATTAAAAAAGCAATAAAATAAATAACAATCCAATTAATCACATTTAAAATAAAAAACAGCGCAATCCATTTTTTCCCAGGAAGGTTTTCATAAAAAGAGTCAAAAGTCAATTTTGTTTTTACCTTTATCTTTTCCGGAACAAGTTTTTTGTAAAGCCCCTTTAATAAAAATTCTGCTCTCTCTTTTTTAGAAAAAATAAAACCAAAAATAATTATAAAACCAAAAATTCCGATTAAATAGCTTTTAGGAATCATCAGCAATTCTCCGAATATAAAAGAAAAAATAATCGCAATAAAAAATACAGAAGAAATATCAAGAATCTTGTCAATAACAAAATTACTTATTCCCCGGCCGATATTTTTAGTATATTTTTTCAAATACTCTGCCCTGATAACTGCTCCTATTTTCGAAGGAGTTATAAAACCATAAAAATGCCCAACCATATTTATCCTTAGTGCCTCTATAAATCCTAAATCAATTTTTTGTTTAAGAGCAATAACATACCATTTCAGCGTCTGTATAATAAATAGGGGAATAGTCAGAACAACTGCCAAAAGCAAAAAATACAAATTTGCTTTTACAAGTTCATCAAAAACACTTAAAATATTTATCTTAAATAAAATATACAAAAAAATAGCAATCCCAATAAATGGCAAATATCTTCTCCACCTCATGCAAACAAAACCCCCCTAAAAATAACTAATGCAAGAAGGCAGAGAAAAATCTGGAAAACAAAAATCAAATAAACAACATCTTTTTCCAGAACTTTCATTTTTAATTTACTTAAAACAAGAATAGCAAGGTGATTCAAGCTGTAGATTTTATTATAAGGCATTTTCAAACCACCATCTTTTTCAGGAATACCAAAAGATTGTTTTTCAAGATGCCCGCGCAATTTCAAAAATGTTTCAAGAATATAAGGAATAAAAATAAATATTGCAATTTTCTCAAAATTTCCGAAAATCGCCATTATTGCAATTAGGGCTCCAATAGAGTAAGTAAGTGAATCACCTGGAAAAACCTTTGCAGGGAATTTATTATAAAAATAAAAAACAATCAGACAAGCAACCATAATCAATCCAATCAGCGCCAGCCACGAAGAACCAGTTGCATAAGAAACAAAAGATAAAAAACCAAGGATTATAATTCCCTGTCCTGCCTCAAGCCCGTTGAAGCCAGCTAAAAAATTATAAGTTGTTGCAGCACCTGCAATTCCTAAAGGAATCAAAACCAAAGGATAAATCAAGCCAAGTTCAACACTTCCTAAAAAAGGCAGAGATATCAGATGCTCCCCAGCATTTATCACAACCAAAGGAATAGCCGCTCCAAGAGCAAGAAAAATTCTCAATCTTGTAGACAACCCACCATGTTTCCATCCAAGTAAATCATCAACAATCCCAATTAAAGAGAGAATTAAAACAACTCCTAAAAGAGCAAAAATTTCTAAATTAATCCCATTTTGCGCATCAATTAAAAAAGTCCTAATAGCAATATAAGACAAAACACCAAAGACAAAAGATATAACAACAACCCCCCCGCCAGAACTCGCCACATTTTTCGGATGATTAAACTTATTCATATCCTCCCACAAAAGCCCAACATACCTGCACTTTTTAATCCATCTTGGCAAAAAAACTCCAGTTAAAACAAAACCAATCAGAACAGATAAGAGCAAAATTCCTTCCATGCTTGAATTAGATGGGTTGGGTTTTTAAAACTTTTCTGGGAAATTAAATAGGTTGCTAATATAATTAATCAGTTCCCCAGTCAACGATATTAGATAATTAATAAAAAATTTCCGTTTAGTGACCTTCAATCAAAATTAAATTTACAACTCCCAACTCAAATACTTGCTCGGATCAGTATCAACATACTCTTCTTTAAACTGCTCTCTTCCAGTATAATTAATCTTCCAGATTTTAATAGGGCCTTGAATTCCCATATAATAAACAAAATCCTCCACAACCACTCCTTGACTCCTTAACTGCGCAACAACAAGACTAGGTTCTGTATATGCTATTTTGAAATTTGGAAACTTGTTAAATGGATCATCTAAAAGATATTTCTGGGCAAAATAACCACGCATTACTCTAGGAGAAATATAAATCAAAGCCCCCAAATTATCTATTTGTCCACTCTCTGCATTTTGAATAATTCTCACACTTGCCTCTAGCCCAGCACCAAAATCCTTAAACTGCCCATTAAAATAAACATATCTTATGGGAATATTATATTGTTTGTTCTGATAGAAAAATGCTCCTTGCGGTTGTTCAAATGAAATCTGGCTTCCTTCTCCAGAATATTTTAAAATAACCCCTCCAACAGCAGCACTTCCCGCTGGAAGAAATATTGACTCGTTATTAAGATTATATAACATATCTTCATCAAGAGCAGCCCCCCCTTGGTAAATTCTTGAAATTCCATCAGCATTTTCCTGAATTTGCTTAGGGTCAGAAACCATTACCGGAATCCAACTAAACCTATCTAAATTCTCATTGCTTCCAATACTTGAAAATGCCCCGTATTTCCCAATATCAGAAGAATCAATCAACAAATAATCAGCATCATGATTATATAAAAACTCAAGTGCTTTATGCTCATTCTCACCAGTCAAAACATGCCTGCCCATTAAATAATTCCAATAAGTAACTATATTCCCCCCATCTGAAACAGTCGCCCTCTCCCCAATTGACTGCACCCAGTAACCATAATCCCACCAATGAGAAAACACCGCATCCTGAGAAGTATTCTCCCTAACCCAAGACATTGCCTTCTGCCACTGCTGATTATAATAAGAAGGAATAAAATTATAGGCCTGAGCTTTTGTAGTTTTATAAAAACTTGAAAATGCAAAAAGACTCAATATTATAATCAAGATTGCAATCGCCCCGAAAAAAACCTTTGCAGTCCCATCCTTTGTTTTTATAAATTTGTTAACCCCCCAAACATTTAGATAACCAATAAAAATTACCGAGACTGGAGCAAGCACCATAATCAACCTAACAGCACTTCGCGCAGTAAACAAGCAAAGGATAAACAACGAGAACAAAACCAAATATTCAAATTTAATTTCTTCAAATCCTCCCCATCCCTTCTTCTGATACTTTATATAAGAATAAATCAAATATCCTGCTAATAAAAGTGCAAAGCCATAATAAATAAATTTGCTAATAAAATTTTCACCATCAAAAACACTTGGGTGTGCAGCATATCTAGAAAAAACTAATCCAAAGAAAAATAAAACATAAAGTCCAGTTAAAATCCACGCATGTTTATTTTTTATTTTATTCAGCATTTTTTTAAATAAGATAACCGAGCTTACAAAAAACATCCAAAATAAAACAGGAATGTTCTTAATATGCGGACCAAAACTCGCCCCCCACTCTGTGAAATATGGCTGTCTGTTTTCAGCAACAGTTGTATTCCACCTTCCTGTAACTGGTCTGAACATCATTTGGTTTATTGCTTTTATTTTTTCAGTAATAAATCCCGGCCCAAACAAAATAGAAACCCCAATAATTCCTAAGAGAATTGCAACAATTATTGAGATAATTGTTTTAGGGAGTTTTATCTTCTGTAAAAATTTCATATCAGCTAATTTTGTATTCCATAAGATAAAATGAACAAGGATTATAAAAAAAACCAAAAAAGCAAATCCAGTATCTAAGGATGTAAAAAGGTCTTTTAATGGAAATCTTTGTGAAAGCAAGACCATTGAAATCATGGAGACAAAAAGCCATGAGCAATAAACATAAAATTCTATTTTGTTAACTTTATTTAAAATAAAACTCATTAGTGTAGCAAGGGCAATTGTTATAAAAACATATAAAACCCCTCCCCAAATCAAACCCATTAATCCTGTTGAAATCCCCGCACCCACACCAAATAAAATAGCTTTCTTAGAACTCTCGCTTTTCCACGCCTTTAAAAATAAATAAAAAGCCAGAAACATAAAAAAGAAAGCAGCAGATTCTTTTTCAGGAATTCCGGCAATTGTCCTAGATAAAAAAGCCGGGACAACAATCATAAGAAAACTTGCAATCAGTGCAATTATATTCGCCTTTGTCTTACCTTTATCAATAAAAATTTCTCTTGTAAAAAGGAAAAATGCGATAATCGTCAGCCCAAACATAATAACTGGAAAAATATCTCCTGCAAATTCAACAGGCAGTTCAGAATTAAAAATATGAAAAAACTTGTAAGTATAGGCAATCATATAGGGTAGCAATCTCGTTTCCTTGGCAGTTTCAAACCCAAGCGGAAAATATCTTAAGGTATCATTTGCCGGAAGAGAGCCCTGTTCAACAATTGCTTTTGCATAACGAGTAAAAAGCCAAGGATCTAAATCAGGTCCAAGTGTCCATGTATTTGTTGTAACATCCCACAATCCTGGATTACCACCATGGTCCTGCATTGGCATACTTCTTAAATAAACTCCAAGAATCACTGCAATAATCAGCAAACCAAAAACCCAAGCATTTTTATTTTTTAAAAATCTAATAAGTTTCTCTTTTCTTTCTTCAATAATTTTTTCTGGCTTTATCTCATTCATAATTTTAATCTTATTTTATTCCTTAAAAACTTATGCGTCAAGAACAAGTTCTTCGGCATTTTCCTCTTCACGCATTGCGTCTTTTTTATTGCAATAAGGGCATATTTTTTTATTCCTGTCCCAATTAGCACCAAACCCGCAGAACCTACATTTATATTTTGCCATAGAATTATTTATTTATGGGGTTTAAAATTGTTTCTAAAACAAACTCGGAGTAAGATAAACTTCAACAAGTGCCGCTAAAAATAAAATTACCACTGCAGCAATAATCAGAGTAAGTGAATCCTGTAAAATTCTCCACATTTTTTCTCCTTGTAAATCTCTTCGGATAATTGCAACAGAAATAATTCCTCCTGCAAGAGCCCCGATAAAATAGGCCCCAATTTCCGGAATTCCATGAATCATATATCTTGCAACCCCCAGGGGAAGACGTACTAAACTGCTTCTGGCAAACATTCCAATTGCTGCTGCAATAACCGACGCATTCCAAATTAAAATAAAAATAGCTCCCGCTCCAAAAGCAAGTGAAAAAAGCAAAGTAAATATCAGGACATAAATATTATTTGAAAAAATATTCATGATTAATTTTGGTTTTGCAATATTCCCTGTTAATGGTGACATCCCTTGCTGTTCCAGACAATAGTCATAATTAGCAGGATTATTAATTGCGCAAAAAACCTGTATCTGTGCATTGAAATTCACATGATTATACCCCGGCAAAACCAGATACCAAAAAGCAAGAGCAATTACAAAACCCAAAAAAAGCCACATTAAACCCTTAAGAGCAGTTGAGTGTGCCCTAAGCAGTTTACCGGAGTCAGTTATCACAACATCTTTTTCCTCTTCCTCTTTAATTAAATAATACATAAAAGGTAGGGAAAACATAACTGTAAAAGTTACAACTAAAATCCCTCCATAACCACTTAAAACAGAATCTTTTGAAAAAATAAAACTTACGAGAAGCAGAGACACACTTGCATAAAGCAATCCAATAAAAAATAATTCCCAAGGCTTTCTGTCAGCAGACTTTGGAATCATAAGCATTTCTATCATTTTCTTTTTTCAACCCTTCCTTAACGATAAGTTAAACCCCATATTTAAAGATTTAGTAATTGAGGATATTTTTGGGATTAAGGGGTTATTGATTTTAGCAATCCTTAAAAACTTCTTTATCTTTATAAAACCATGAAGAGGTTTGATAAAATTATTTCTGACATAAAGAAAGTTAAAACTCAGGGAGCTGAAAATGTTGCTCTCGCAGGAATTCAAGCATATCTGCTTCAGCATAATAAAACTTCAATTGAACAAATTCTGAAAACCCGCCCTACCGAACCCCTAATGCAAAACGCAATTAATTTTCTTAAAAAATCAAAAGACCCCAAACAAGCTGCAAGAACTTTCAAAGAATTCATAAAACAAGCAGACGAGCAAATTGCAAAACAAGGCGCGAAATTAATTAAGAACAACATGAATGTTTTTTCACACTGCCATTCTTCAACCGTCATCAGAATTTTAAAACAAGCAAAAAAATTAAAAAAGAATTTTGTCGTCTATACAACCGAAGTTGAGCCATTATTGCAAGGGAGAAAAACAGCAACAGAACTTGCAAAAGCAAAAATAAAAGTAATTCTTTTTCCAGATTTAGCCGGAGAGCAGGCAATAAAAAAATGCGATTTGTTTTTATTTGGTGCAGATGCTTTTTCAAAAAAAGGACTTGCAAATAAAATAGGAACATCAGTTCTCTGCAAACTTGCAGAAGAATACAATATCCCAAGATATTCTTGTGGAATCTCGCTTAAGTACACAAAAAAAATAATTTTAGAACAAAGGCCAAGTGAAGAAGTCTGGGATGAAACAAACAAAAGAATACAAATCATCAACCCTGCTTTTGATTTTGTTCCAAAAAAACTTCTCACAGGGGTGGTAAGTGAGTTCGGTGTTTTGAAATATGGCGCGTTTATCAAACATGCTAAGAAAAATCTAAAAAGTTTTATGTCTTATGGGATTTGAATTTTAATAATTACCAAAAATTCATCGACTTGTGAGGGGAATTATTTATCTTAGTAACGCCTGAATAGACAAAATCTTTTCAGAGCATTAATCATAAGCCAACCCTAAAATATCTGTCAATTAATAAATCTCAGTTATTATTTTCAAGCCATCTTCAGCAATTTTCTAAAAATCATACTAAAAACCAAACTCGCTCCAATATACCACGCAATCCACCACCCCCCAAGAATTTCTGTAAAAATTCCCCTCACCCACATAAACAGTAAAATAAATGGAACAAAAGTAACAAGAAGAGGCTTAAACTGCGACTTCATCATCTTCCCAGTAATCTGCAAAATTTCCATTTGCATTTCTTCAAGGAGTTTAGGGTCGCCCTTATGTTCTTTCATTTCTTTCTGAAGTTCTTTCTGCCGAGCTTTCAATTCCTTGAGATGCTCCTGGTTAGTTAGCCATTTAGTAACAATAGTAGAAATAAAAGTCACAACAGCTCCCAATAAAATAATTCCCGTCCGAGGATAAGCCATCATCAAATCAGTTATCGCCATCTTTTCTATAATTAATTTGTTAAGATTGTTTTTAAAACTACCTGATTAATCACAATAATGTTTAAATAATATGGGTTAGTTTAATTTATATGAATGAACAATTACAAGGTCCATCCTTACTTCCAGGATATGCTCTTCTAGGACTTTTAGCATACGTTGTTGTATCTTTATCAACAACTGCCTATATTTTCCATAACGCCACTCAAGAACTCGAAGAAAGTAATGGAGGATTACAAACAATTTCTCGCCAAATCCCTGCAAAACCAAGCAAACTTACAACATCTGTTTCTACCCCTCTATTTACAGAAAGTGATTTAGAAAGATAGTTATCATTTTTAAAATTAATTAACAGAGAAAAAATTTTATTAATTAAAAAAATCTTCAGAAGCAGTTTATCTAATGCTCTTCAAAGCTTCTGCGGAAAATTATCCCAAGAATAAATAAGATAAGGATAATTTTCTTCAAACGCTTCAAGATTAATAATTAGCTCACCAGTCGAATGTTTTTTTGGATATTACTAAATCTTTTTTTTAATCAACCACCAAAAAATCCCCGAAGTGCAGGGTTCATATCCATTGCATGCTGTTGCGCAATGTTTTGATAAAGCTGATACATAATCATAATCGCCAGCAAGATTGCAGTTCCGCCGACAAGAGCACCAAGTAAATCAGCAGCACTCGCAAGCAAACCAATTGCAGCACCACCCATTACAGTTAAAGGCCCAATATATCTTTTTAAAATTGTTTCTAATACTCGTGCGTCCCTTCTAAATCCTGGTATTCTCAAACCAGAACTCAAAATATTTTTTGCTTGAGCAGAAGCATCCATTCCCGAAGTGCTCACCCAAAAAAACGCAAATACAACTGAAAACACAACATAAAATAACATATGTCCTAATCCTTGTAAAAGATAAACAAATCTAAAACTCCCGGTAATAAGAGTTTCTAGCAAGGGAGTAGAGTGTATCCAGTAAGATAAACCTGAAATCGGAGTCCCACTTGAAAAACCGCCTAAAAAAGTTGCATACCCCAGCCAGTTCTCTAGCAAAGACGCAAACAATTGCAAATTAGCAGCAAGAGCAGAAACTAAAATAACTGGAATAACCCCTGCGTAGAAAAATTGCAAAGGCCACTTAATTCCATAACCACGAATTCTGTCAAAAGATAAGGGTATTTCAACCTTCAAAGATTGAGCCCAAACAACAACTAAAAATAAAATAGCTGTGACAACAATCGGAAACAAAGCTCTGACTGCACCAGTAGGATCCCCAGAAATCAAAGAAGCAACTAAAACCAAAACCTTTCCAACAGGTTCAAAAGTTCCTTGAGTTCCTAAAAACTGAAACAATTGAGCAAATAATCTCCAACCAATTCCTGCGGCAATAAATAAACTAACACCAGAACCAAATCCCCATTTTTGCACAACCTCATCCATAAAAATAATTAAAAAACCACCAATGCACAACTGCAAAATAACTATGCCAGTAAAACCTGGAAGCGCTGCCAGCCCTTTCATTAAAACATAAACAAGTGCCTCAAAAATAACAAAAGCAAAAGCCAGCAATTTCTGCAAACCTTGAAAATATTTTTTCCCTTCTTCACTATGTGTATCAATATTTAAAATCTGTGCACCAACTAATAACTGCAAAATAATAGAAGCCATAACAATCGGCCCAATACCCAGGCTGATTATAGAACCAAAATTAGTTCCAAGTAAAATCGCTAAATATTCAAATCGCGAAAGAGCTGATTCTGCAAGTCCATAAAGCGGAATATTTGAAAGAACAAAAAACGAAACAAGAATAATCAGTGTCCATTTAAGTTTAATGTTAAAACTAAGTTTTTTTTCAATCGGCCCTTTTACTTCCGGCAAGTTGTGCAGTATGTCTTTCAAACCCATGTTTATAGATGAAGATTTTGGTTTTTAAA
>CAZBOY010000009.1:0-28662 GCA_964493655.1 Candidatus Woesearchaeota archaeon
TTCGGATTTTGCCCCGCTGCGCTCTCCTCCTTTCAGTCGTCGGGAGACATAACAGCGATTATCTGGGATTTTCCTGCGAAAAATCCCCAAATTTCACTTCGTGAAACTTCAGATAATCGCAATGTTATGTGCAATATTAAAGAGCAAAAACTTAAAACAAAAACGCCCCAAACCTTTTTATACAAACCATGTCTTAAAATAAATGCTAACACCCACCCAACTAACCCAAATCCGTGAAAAACTAGAAAGCTCTCAAAACCCCCTGTTCTTTTTTGATAATGATGCAGATGGTTTATGCAGTTTTATAATTCTCCAACGTGCACTCGGAAGAGGCAAGGGAGTTGCAGTAAAATACCCAGAGCTAAATAAAAATTATTTAAGAAAAGTAAATGAACTAAGACCAGACGGGGTTTTTATCCTAGACAAACCACAAGTAAGCGAGGATTTTATACAAGAATTACACAGCCAAAATATCCCAGTAACCTGGATAGATCATCATAATGTAAAAATAAAAAAAGAACTCCTAGAAAAAGTTTCATATTTTAATTCATATCCAAGTTCAGAACCAGTAACTTATATTTCCTATAATGTTTACAAAAGAAAACAAGATATGTGGCTTGCAATGATTGGTTGTATTGGCGATGTGTATATGCCTGATTTTGCCGAGGAATTTAGCAAACAAAACCCAGAATTGTTTAATTCATCTATCCCAGTATTTGACTGTCTTTATTTAACAGAAATAGGCAAAATTGTAAAAATCCTAAACTTTGGTTTAAAAGATACAACTACAAATGTTCTTAATATGATGAGAATTTTAATAAAGGCAGAATCCCCCCACGACATTTTAGAAGAAACACCTCAAACAAAACATCTTCACTACAAATTCAATCAGATAAACAAGGAATACACAAAAATTATTGAAAAAGCAGAGCACTCACTCAAAGGTAATCTTTTGTTTTTCACATATGCAGGAGCAACCAGTATGACTTCAGAAATTTCAAATGAACTTTACTTCAGGCACCATGATAAAAAAATCGTCGTGGTTTACAAAAAACAAGACACTGCAAATATCTCTTTTAGAGGAAAAGACATTAAACCAATAACAGAAAAAGCAATCAAAGGATTAAAAGATGCAATTGGGGGCGGGCACCAAGATGCAACAGGCGCCAGGATAAACATCGATGATTTTCCTGAATTTAAGAAGAGGATTGAAAAATTAATAAGTAGTTAAACTTAAAAACAGAAAAAGTTCAAGATTCTTATGCAACCCATAAAACCAATAAAAATCAGCAAAGATATGAAAGTTTTAGAATTAGTCAACCAAATGGCTGAGGCAGGGTTTGGAGCAAGAAAAATCGGGCTTGCAAACAAACTCATAAATGAAATTTTTTCAAACAAGAATTGTAAAATTTTCTTTGGATTGGCAGGTGCAATGGTCCCTGCTGGAATGAAACAAATAATCATTGATTTAATTAAAACAGAAAAAATTCACGTTCTTGTCACAACAGGGGCAAATTTAACTCACGACCTAATCGAAGCACTCGGAGAAAGCCATTTTCACTGCGACAAATGGAATGACGAAGAATTCAATAAAAAAGGCTACGACAGAATCTACAATGTCTTAATGAAAAACGAAGTTTATGAAAAACTAGAAGATTTTTTTGAACAAAACTGGGATAAACTAAAACAAACAAAAAACATCAAGGAGTTTTTATTAAAAATCGGGGAAATCCTGCCAGAAAATTCAAATAGTATATTCAGAACCTGCTATGATAATAAAGTGCAGTTATATTGCCCTGCAATCGCAGATTCAGGCATTGGTTTAATGATATGGGGGAGATTAGCAAAAGGAAAAGAAATAAACATCGACACATTTGAAGATATGAAAGAAATAATTGACTTTGCCTGGACTTCAAAAACAAAAGCAGTAATTTACATTGGCGGAGGAACACCAAAAAATTTTATCCAACAATCCCTGCAGTTTTCTTCAGGAGCAAATTACGGAATTCAAATTACAACAGATAGACAAGAACCAGGTGGAAGCAGTGGAGCACCATTAGAAGAAGGCAAATCCTGGGGAAAATTAGAAAAAGATGCTGATTATGTTGATGTAAATTGCGATGCAACAATTGCAATGCCTTTGATTTTCTGTGATGTTTTGTGAAAAACTAATTTTGCAAAGCAGTAATTACAAATACAATCAAGAACATTTAAAGATTAATACATTAAATTTATAATTCCCAAACCACTATAGATCTATGGAAGAATTAAGCGTTTGCATGATAGTTAAAAATGAAGAAAAGCATTTAGAAAATTGCCTAAACTCTATAAAAAATTTTGTAGATGAAATTATAATCATAGATACAGGTTCAAACGATAAAACAAAAGAAATCGCTAAAAAGTTTACAAATAAGATTTTTGATTTTAAGTGGAATAATAACTTTAGTGATGCAAGAAATTTCTCTCTTTCCAAAGCCACCAAAGAATGGATTTTAAGTTTAGACGCTGATGAGATAATTGCAAAAAAAGATATGGAAAAAATTAAAAAATTAATAAATACTGGGCAGGCAGATTCCTTTCTTTTAAATTGGAGGAATTATACAAATGATATTGGTATTGCTGGTTGGACCTCTTGTAAAAATGATTCTTATGAAGAAAGTAAAAATGCCTCGGGTTTTAATGTAGAAAAAGTTTTAAGATTATTTAAAAATAAAAAAGAATATTATTTTGAAGGAAAGATTCATGAGACACCACATAATTCTATTAAAAAAAGTGGGGGAACACTTTTTGATACTGATTTAATAATTCATCACCTTGGGTCTTTAGATAAACAAAAATTTACAAATAAAAAAGACACGTATATCCGATTATTGAAGGAAAGATTAGAAAAAAAGGATTTTGTAGAAAAGCCTAAAGATTTTGTTTTTTTTGAGCTTGGACGAGAGTTGTGGGAATTAAAACATCTTGAGGAAGCTATATATTATTTTGAAAAAGCTGTTGAAATTAAAGAAGATTTTAGATACTTATTTGCCTTAGGGGGTTTATACATCATAGATGATAAATTAGATGAAGCAGAAAAAGTTTTGAAGAAGGCAAATGAATTAAATCCTAGGGATGTTTCTATTAATAATAATCTGGGGGTAATTTATGCTAGAAAAAAAGAGTTTAACAAAGCCATTAGGAGATTTGAAAAGGCAATTGATATTAATCCAAAATTTGCGGATGCTTATTTTAATTTAGGGAAAGTGTATAAAGAAAAAGGTAAGAAAGAAAAAATGAACTATTTTTTTATAAAGGCAATTGAACTTAACCCTTCTTATAAAAAGAAAATAATCTCTTAGTCAAATTAATACAAATTACAAACAATTAATTACAACAAAATTTTTCTCCTTCCCACAAATAAACCAAACACCCCCCCACAAAGAAATCTTATTTCCTAGCCTTCTTCATCCCATAACCACCAGCCACAGCAAGAACAGCTATGATGATCACAACAATCCATATCCATACTTTTGATTTTGCGCCAGTTGTTGTAGATTCATCCTCGCCAGTTGTTGTAGATTCATCATCAGTTCCTGCAATATCCTCTTCAGTCATTTCTTCACTAATACTTTTTATTGTAATATCTGCTTTTCCACTATTAATTGAATTTAACAAAACACTTATATCAAAAACACTATCTCCAGTAACATCAAATTTCCTTGTCTCTCCAACACTAAGTGTAGCTGTCTGAGGTGTTGATGAAACAACTATTGTAACCTTATCAGATTCAACTTTAGTAACACCAATCTCATGATTAACCCCCCCAACACTTACTCTTGCCCTTTCATTTGTTTTTAATTCAGTTTGGTATCCCATTTTAAATTGATTTTCAGTTACTATTACTGTTTTTGTATAGGATACACTTCCACCACCCCCAGTCCCAGGGGCAGCATCACTTGAATAAACAGTATAAGTTATTGAATGAGAAGCAGAATTTCCTGCACGATCTACAATAGTGCATGTCTCTGTTACAGATTTTGCAGACGAAGTATCACCATCCCTATTAAAAGTAGTGCTTGCAACTCCTGAAGTTTGAGCTACTGCCAATGAAGCAGTATCATTGCCACTGCATATGCAAGTCACTGTCTCCCCAACATTAATACTACCAACATCCCCACAAGAATGAGTAACTGTTGGAGCTGTTGTATCTAAAGTAATTTTTCTCAATTCATGTGTAGCAAAACTCCAATTTTTATTACCAGCAGCATCCTGAACAGTTGCATTAATATAATAAACACCATCAGGCAATCCAGTACTATTTGTAAGGTTCACATAATAAAATGTATTAGTATTAGCACTTGTAGCAAAACTTGCATTAATTAATGCCATATTTGCATCATAAAGACTTATATTAACAGAACTAAAATTAATTCCATTAGAGTTAGTTCCTGTAACAGCAACAACATTTGAATTCCAATTATCAGCAAAAGTAACATTAGCTAAAATTCCTGTTGTAGATATATTAAAATAATTACCCGGGGTAATACTTGTCCAATTTACAGAATGCGGTGCTGTTGAGTCATTAACAACAATTGTTATATTTTCTGTTACTGAGGTTGTTCCATTTCTCCACCAAATAGTCATATTCCAGATACCAGGAGTATCAGCACCAATAGTAAACATAAAGTTAGTTGATACATTACTAGTCTTTTCCATAGGGATAACATGACCAACATCAGCAGTATCATCAACCCACTGCAAAACTGCCCCAGCAAAAGCATCCGGAGTTTGACCAACAGAAGTATTAGAAGTAAAATTAATTGGCTCATATCCACCAATTGCACCAGTAGATGTATTTGTCATATTTGTGCCCCCAGTAAAATTAAACCCGCTTGGAAGAGTTATATTAATCTCAGTTACATTTACCCCAGTTGCACCTGCATCAAAAGTGTTATTAAAACTTATATTCATAATCCAATTGGTATTTTCTAAAAAACTTCCATTCATAAGCATAGTTCCAGAATCATTTACTACAATTGATACTCCCGGTGTCTCTCCCAGATTAATTGCAATAACAACAGTTAATAAAACTGTAAATAAAACTAATCCATAAAAAAATTTAACATCACTCTTTTTAATCACCATCTTCTGAATACAAACCCTAGAAAAAAATACTATTTAAATGTTTTGCAGATTAATTATTTAGAAAATTCCTTTATATCCCTGGAAAAACCCCTATTTTCAAGGTTCTTTTATAAAGCTTAGGTAATCATTTTAAAATTACAATAGATTTGAGCCTTGCACATTTAGTCACCCTCTAAAAAATGCTTGAACAAGAAGTCCTGTAATCCCTAATATTTGAACTCTCTGACAGCGGTGTCTGGATAACCATCATTTATTTTTCGGTCAACAAACTCATCTACACATTTTCTAAAATCAATATGAACTTTATTCTCATAAATCTCCTGAATTAATGTGCAAATGTTATGGCAGATAAATTTCATTACTAATTCATTTCTTTGGCTTTCAAAGTTTTTACATTTAAGAAATTCTCCTAGACGAACTTTGACCATTGCGAAAGTGGTTTCCACGTTTGAACGGCAATGATAATGCTCATCAAACTTTTCTCTATTTGTTCTAAAGTAAGTAAACATCTTCTACCAAATTTCAGGAGATTCCTCACTTGGATTCGCATTTGCTTTGAAAGGGATGTATGGTTTAGCGTTCATCCCATTTATTATTTGAAATAACCTTTGCGAACTATATGCCTTGTCCGCACTTACTTCTTTGATGTTAAAATTGTCTTTTGCTTTTAATAATAGTCTTGGAGCCTGTCTTATGTCTGAAAAATTTCCTGGAGTAATTGAACACGAACAGATACAATTTGTTTTTGTTCCAATCATTATATACCCTTTAAGATAATTTTGCCACCCACGTTTGTTTTTCCACTTTACTCTTTGCCAGCGTTCATATTGGTAACTTCCAAAACCACTTGAGTCTAAACTGAATTTATCTTCCAGTTGTTTGAGGGGCATTGCTGAAATAGTTAGTAATCTACAAAGCAAATCATAAACAATCTGGCAATTAAGAAAATCTGTAAGTGTATTAAAATGAGGAGATTTTTTTAGATAGCCTGCCCCCTCTGCATGTTTCAAGTCAGAGATTATTTTTCTGCTTGAAAAGCCATTGTATAATTTTAATCCAAGACTGAAGATTAAATCTCTTGGTGAGATTGGGGGTCTTCCAAATTCATATCTTGGTTCAGGAATTATCTTGCACAAATCAAATAGCAACTGATAAAACAATCTCTTCTCGTTTGTCTTCGCAAGATTATAGAGATGCCACTTCTGTGTATATTTCGCTTCTATTGGTAGTTTTTGTTGTTTGTCCATGTTTTTATTCTCCTTAATTTAGTGGCACTATCCCCCGTCCCATAACCAAGGGAATCGTGCAGATTTTTTGTTTTAGTGAAAAGCCCATAACTTTTCCTTGTGCCCATAACACATTGACTGTCAATTCTTACTGGGAATATTCAGTCTGATAATACTCATTTTATTTAGTATTTAAATCTTTGCTTTTTTAATAATAGCCAGTCTGAAAGGTTTCACAAAAGCAAAGATTTAAATAGTGTTCAGACTGAATAATATTAATTAAATAATATAATACAGACTAAAATGGGTGATAAAAAGGAAGAATTAAAAAAGGAAGCTCGTGATTTACTTACTGGGAATAAAGAATCGAGCTCCGAAACAAAGAAAGTATTTTATGATAAGGGTGCAAAACAGTTTGTTATCAAGATACCTGCCAAATTGGCTCTTGGTTCAGGACTAAAAAAAGATACTGAAATCAAGATTGTTGTTGGTCCTACCGACGAAGATTTTGAAGAAGCCTTCAGCTCCCCATTCATAATTTATGGCAAAGAAAAAAAATCTACTACATAAAACAGAAAAATTGATATTGATATTATTCAATAAGAGTAATGTCCCATTATCAACTAATGAGATTGCAACTAAATTAGAAATCTCTTATACAACTGCAAAAAAATACTTGGAGAGTTTAGAGAAAAAAGAGTTGATAAGGAGACGAGAATATGGCAAATAAGAAACGTGGAAAAACAATAAGATTTGAATTGAATGAGAATTTTATATTCGGAGCTCCAAGATGTATGAGATGCGGTAAGCCCTTGAAAAAAGGAGAAGAAGTTATATGTAATGAATGTAAAAAGCGAGGTATTTTTAGATAAAATGAACTTCAAATTAAACCCAAGTGCTCTAAACCTAATGCAAGAATGTCCTAGATGTTTCTGGCTTACACAACACAAGGTTTGGAAGAAAGCAATTAATTTATTAAACTCTGATTGTCCAACTAAATCGTGCGAGTGGTGTGAGGGAAGATGAAACCAAAGATGATAAACTCAAATAATTCCAATTTTATAACTAATGAAAAGGGAGATACACTTTGTTCTAGACTAGATTCTTTAATAAAAAAGACCAAAGCGTTTGATTGTCTTGTGGGTTATTTCTTTAGCTCTGGTTTTTACAAATTATGTGACTATTTGAAATCTTCAGAAAAAGTGAGAATTTTAGTTGGACTCAATACTGATAAAAAGGTAGCAGAATTAATAAAAAAGGCAGGTTCTGAAAAAAATATTTCTCCACTTCAAGCAAAAGAAATTTACGATGAATCTCTAGTTGATGATTTTAATCAAGCACCAGATGTTAAACATATTGAAGATGCTTCCAACTTATTTATTGAATGGATTAAAAGCAAAAAATTAGAGATTAGAGTTTATCGTTCTCAAAATATCCATGCAAAAGTATATATTATGTCATTTGACGAAAATGAGTTAGACCCTGGAAGAGTTATAACTGGCTCAAGCAATCTGACTAAGGCAGGTTTGGAAGATAATTTAGAGTTTAATGTTGTGTTAAAAGATAATAGGGATTATCAGTTTGCATTAGATAAATTTAATGAACTTTGGAAAGATTCAATAGAGGTTTCAGATTTGTTTGTGAGTTCACTTAAACAAAAGACTTGGTTAAATGAATCTTTATCTCCTTACGAACTCTATCTAAAATTTCTTTATGAATATTTTGGGGAAAGAATAGAAGAAGAGGAATTTGATGACGATTCAACGGGGAATGCCTTAAAACTAAAATATCAAGAAGAAGCAGTTAGAGATGCAAAATCAAAACTAAAAAAATATGGGGGGGTATTTATCTCAGATGTCGTTGGTCTTGGTAAAACTTATATTGTAGCAAAATTATTAAAAAATTTAATTAAGGAAAATCCAAAAGAAAGAATACTTGTTTTGGCTCCTCCAGCAATAATAGACAGAAATAATCCTGGTTCTTGGGAGAGAATTTTAAATGAATATGGAGTTCCAGCAGTTTGTAGGTCTACTGGAATACTTGATAAAGTTTTGGAACAGGACTCAGAAGATAAAACTATTGTTGTAATAGATGAAGCACATAGATTCAGAACAGAAGAAACAGGACAATATGAAGCCCTCCATAAAATTTGCAAAGGAAATAAAAAAATCATTTTAGTAACTGCAACACCCCTAAATAATTATCCTAGAGATGTATTAAACCAGATAAAATTATTTCAAAATATTAAAGATAGCGATATTCCCCATGTGAAAAATCTTGAAAAATTCTTTAATGATTTGCAAAAGAGAATTCAAATTGCCAAAAAATCTGAAGATAAAAATAATTACATCAAAGTTATAAAAGAGGTATCAAAACAGATAAGAGACAAAGTTCTAAAACCTTTAATTGTTAGAAGAACTCGTGCGGAGATTTTAGACCATTTTAAGAAAGACTTAGACAAGGCAAAAGTAAAATTCCCTAAAATAGCAGAACCCCAAGCAGTTTTATACGAGCTTAACAAGGGGGAGGAAGAGATATTTGACGAAACTATAAAATTAATTACGCAAGATTTTGAATATATTCGTTATACCCCATTATTATATCTCAATAAGAGTAAAGTAACAATTACTCAAGAGCAAGAAATTTCTCAAAAGAACATGAGAAAATTTATGAAAATTCTTCTCGTTAAAAGATTAGAAAGCAGTTTTTTTGCATTTAGAGCATCAATACAAAGATTTATCGGTTCATATAAAGACTTTATTTATGCTTATGAAAAGAAAGGTAAAATTCCAGTTAGCAAGAAATATTCTGGAAAATACTTCGAATATATTGAAGAAGGAAATGATGAAGCAATAATAAAATTAAAAGAAGAGGGTAAACTCGAAGAGTATAACTATACTGATTTTAAACCAGAATATATTAAAAAGTTAAAGAGCGATTTGAAAATTCTAATGGATATCAGTAGATTATGGGAAAAAGTAAAAAGAGACCCTAAATTGGAAAAATTTAAACTATCTTTAAAAACAGATAGTATTTTGAAGAAAAATAAAATCCTTGTTTTTACAGAATCTACTGAAACTGCTTATTATTTATATGACAAATTGCCAGAAGATACAAAGAAGAGGACTTTAGTGTTTACAGGTGAATCAAATGAATCTGAAAAAAATAATGTAATCAAGAATTTTGATGAAAATTCAAGAGAACAAAATGAAGATTATGATATACTTATTTGTACAGAGATTTTAGCAGAAGGAGTCAATCTCAATCGAGCTAATGTAGTTATAAATTATGACATTCCTTGGAACCCAGTTAGGGTAATTCAAAGGGTTGGAAGGATAAATAGAATTAGTACAAAATTCAAAGAAATCTATACATACAGTTTTTTCCCAACAACACAATCAGAAAATCAAATAAGATTAAAAGAAACTGCAATATCTAAAGTTAATGCATTTATTCAAATGTTAGGAAATGATTCAAAACTTCTAACTGAAGATGAAGAAGTAGCCCAGCACGGTTTATTTGAAATTTTAACTTCTAAAAAATATATTGAAGGAGAAGAATCTTATGGAGAAAGTGAGTTAGATTATTTAGAGGAGATTAGAGTAGTAAAAAAAGATAATCCAAAACTTTTCAATAAAATAAAAATTCTTCCAAGAAAAGCCAGAACTGGGAAAAAATATCCTTTAGAAAAATCTTCTGTTCTAACTTTTTTCAAGAAGGGGGAATTACAAAAATGGATTTTATCTGATGAAATCCTAACAAATTCTGAATTGGATTTTTTTGAAGCTGCGAAATTGTTAAAATCTTCAGTAAACGAAGAAAAGATTCAGAGGGGGCAAGACTTCTATGATTTGTTAGAAAAAAATAAACAAAAGTTTGAAGAGTGTACCAAAGAACAAATAGTAGAATTTGAAGGAAAAGGTGGAAGAGATTTGTCCACAAATGTTTTTAGAATAGTAGAACATGTGATAAACTCTTCTCAATTAACTGATGAAAATAAATTGTTTTTAAAGAAGGTTCAGGATTCATTAAAAAAAGGTGGAATTGATAGAAATTCATTAAAAAAATTCTTATCAAAAATAAAGAAAGGGAATATTATTCCAGAAAGAATATTAGAATTGGCTAAACAAGAAATAGACCCACAATCTCTTCAAAAGACTTATTCCGAAACTATTAGAGTTTCTGATAGACCAAGGGAAGTTATTCTTTCAGTATATCTTATGGGAAGAAAAGATGGCACAACAAAAAACTAAAGAGTTAATAAAAAATACCTTGGAGAACCCCTTTAATCTAAATAATTTTAAACTTTTTATAAATAATCTTCTAAACAAAACAGACTTTTCAAAAAACCAAATAATCTATCCTGAAGAAATTGGTTCAGAATTTAAAGAACATATAAAATCCTGCCAATTAATCGGGGAATACACTGATAAAGAGGACAAAAAGATTAATATTCTTACTGTGCAATTAAATAATGAGAGTTCTATTGAGAGAGCAAGGACTCTTCAAAGAAATTTTATTGCGAAATACCTAAAATATAATCCTGGAATTAATTCTTCGCTAGTTGCTTTCTTTCAAGAAGATTCTCCTGATTGGAGATTTTCATTTGTTAAATTAGAACCTTCTCTAAATGAAAAGGGGAATATAAAATATGAGTTTACTCCTGCAAGAAGATATTCTTTTCTCGTAGGTAAAGATGAATTTAGCCATACTGCCCAATCTCAGTTAGCTCCAATAATAGACAATGAAGGAGAAATTTATATCTCCGATATTGAAGAATGCTTCCATGTAGAAAAAGTTACAAAAGAGTTCTTTGAAAAATATAAGATTTTATTCAAGAACCTGACTAATTCTATAGAAAAATTAATTCAAAAAGATAATAAAATAAAATTAGAATTTAGCAATAAAGATATTGATTTTGTCGAGTTTTCCAAAAAGATATTGGGTCAGATAGTTTTTCTTTATTTTTTACAGAAAAAGGGGTGGTTTGGAATTGACAAGGATAGTTCTGGAAAATTTAAGGAATATGGTAAGGGGGATAAAAACTTTTTATTAAAATTATTTTTTAAATGTCAGAATGAAAAAAAGAATTTTTTTAATGATTATTTAGAACATTTGTTTTATTCTGCGTTAGCACAAGATAGGAGAGCTGATGGAGACCAATTTCATCTTCAAGGAGAGAATTATAAAATTCCTTTTCTCAATGGAGGTTTATTTGAACCTATGGGGATAAATCGGGGATATAACTGGAGAGAAACAGACATAATCATCCCTAACGAGATTTTTTTCAATAAAGAAGAAGATGGAATATTTAACATTCTTAATTTATATAACTTTACAGTAAAAGAGGACGAACCTTTGGAAAAGGAGGTTGCTATTGACCCAGAAATGCTTGGGAAAATATTTGAGAAATTGGGTGCAATAACCCAGGATAATTTTGAAGAATATACAAAAATAATTAATTCAAAGAATAATTCTGAAGAAATGAAATTTAATAAAAAAAATGGTGTTTATTATACTCCCCGAGAAATAGTTCATTATATGTGTCAACAAAGCCTCATTAATTATTTAGAAACAAATATAAATATTAAAAGAGATATTATAGAAAGATTTGTTTTAGAAGATTGTTCTTTAAATCTCCTAAATGAAATAAAGAATAACAAGGAAAAAATAGATTCACTTCTCCATAAAATTAAAGTTGCAGACCCTGCAGTTGGTTCTGGTGCTTTTCTAGTTGGTATGATGTCTGAAATTGTAAAATGTCGTTCTTCATTAAATAAAAATAAGAAAATATTTGATTTAAAGGAAGAGTGTATTGAAGAAAGCCTTCATGGAGTAGATATATCTCCTGGTGCAGTAGATATTTGTCAACTTAGACTTTGGCTTTCACTAATTGTAGACGAAGAAAATATTGATGATATAAAACCATTACCTAATCTCGATTATAAAATAATGTGTGGAAATAGTCTTATAGAAGAATTCGATGGGATGAAATTATGGGATGACAAATGGCTTGGAATTAAAAAAGAAAAACCAAACAAAGAAGCACAAATAAAAGAATTAAGAATGCAAATGAATGAGCTCTTAGCAGAAATTCCAAAAATTATACACAACAAAACAGAAAGAAAACAGAAAGAATCTAAAGTTAGTAAAATAAGAAAGCAAATAGAAATCCTTTCAAAAAAGGGAGATGGAGACAATATGAAATTGAATTATTCAAATTCTGAAATAAAACTAGAAATTCTTAATGGGTTAATGAAGAAATTTGTTAATACAAGTGAGAGAACTGAAAAAGTAAAACAAAAACAAGAGATAGAAGATGCTCAAATAGAATTAATGAGGGCAAAATTGAAAGAAGATGGTAATCCTCAACAAATTAAAGAATTTGAAGATATAATTCATAAAAAGCGTTCTAAACCTTTCTTTTTGTGGAAGATGAACTTTATAGATGTTTTCCAGAGAGAAGAAAATCCTGGTTTTGATGTGGTTATTGCTAATCCCCCTTATTTGGAATCAAGAAGTCCAGAATTTACGAGAGATGTGAAAGATAAGCTACAATCTATGATTAAGAAAGATTTTCCAAACGAGTATCATTTAATCCCTCGGGGTAGTGATTTATTAATTTATTTTTATATTAAAGCGATTAGATTAATTAGTAAATTAGGCTTCATCTCATTCATATCTCAGAATTCATGGTTAGATACTGATTATGGTACAAAATTTCAAGAGTTTATAATCAATAATACAAATATTCGAGCAATAGTGGACAGTGATTATAAGTACTTTGACACTGCAAATATAAATACCGTAATAACTTTTTTTATTGGGAATAAAACCTCGTTAGACAAAAATAATAAAGTTTACTTTTTAAGATACCATAATAATTTTGAAAAAGTTGATTATTCGTTTTCTAAAATATTTAGCAATCAACATTCTGAAGAAGATGTCTCAAGTAATGTCTTTAGTCAAAATGAATTAAAGGAACTTGGTTATAAGTGGGGGATTATAATCTATTCTGATAAAGAGTTTTTGGATATTTTAAAAAAGATTAAGAAATTTGGAAAAAAGATAGAAGATATAGGCATAGCTTGTGGTCAAGGAATTAATTTAACAAAAGAATATTATGTTGATAAAAAAATTACCCGATTAGTAGAAGGAAAATCATTAATTCCAATTATGACTCGGGGAGCCCCTTACGAACTAAAAAAAACAGATTATTTTCTTATCGATAAGGATAAACTTACCAACAAACAAATAGAGGATTTAACTGACCTTAGAATCAAAATGTTCGATAGAAAGAAAACAACAAAGATGCCTCCAACACTTATTCTTCCAAGGGGTATAAGCAGGCATTACTGCTCTTACAACACTTTAAAGGCATATAGTTCAAGTGCCGTAGATATATACATAAACAAAAAAGATAGGGAAGAATATGACAATATCTCCAAAAGAATGTGGGTATTTTTGAATTCTTCAATGCTTTGGTTAATCAGGGAGATATCTGGAAGGAAAAACCTGGGTGGTGGGATGCTTAAAGCAGAAGCTACTGATTTAAAACAATTTGAATTATATTTTGACTTCAATGTAACTGAATGTCAGAAATTATTTGAAAAGTTTAGAGAAAAAGAAGCATTAAAAACATTAGAAGAAATCTATACTAAACACCATCAAGAATTAGATGAATTTGTTTTTAATTACCTTGAACTTTCAAAATCACAAAGAAAATATATAATCTCGAAACTATATCAAGTTATTAAGAATAGAGAAGAAAAATCATCAACCAAATAGATTAATCCCCAAGAAATAAGCTAAATCCTTTTCTATGACAATCATAAATTCTTTAAGAAGTTATTACTTTTAATTCTTTACATATTTGGTTGGAGTTGATTGGACTTTCTAAAAAGCGATAGTTTTATATGTTACATTTTGTTACATTTTGTAACAATGGCTAAGGGAAAAAAAGAGAGTGGGGTTCAAAGAATAAGTCCAGAACTTTCAATAAAAGTAAAAGAACTTTTAGAAAAAAATAATAATAAATTATATTGTAAATCTATAACAAGATTTGTAGATATTGCAGTAATACAACTTCTTGAAATCCTTGAGAAAAAAGGGGATAAAATTAGGTGGAGTTCAAATGAATGAACAAGAATTTAACCAAAAACTAAATAGATACAATCGGAATACAATTTTGTTATTTATTGCACAAAGATTAGATGATGAAAGAATAAGAAAGAAGATTTGTTTAAAATGTTCAGCTGAAAAAAAAATAAAAAGATATTGTGTTAATCATAGTGGAAAAACATTTTGCAAATTACTTGAAAAGAAAAGGGAGAAAAATAAAAAATTAGAGTATGCTTGGAAATTT
The DNA here is from genome assembly GCA_964493655.1 of Candidatus Woesearchaeota archaeon. Classification (GTDB taxonomy): domain Archaea; phylum Nanobdellota; class Nanobdellia; order Pacearchaeales; family GW2011-AR1; genus CAZWNN01. The sequence continues at coordinate 14,719 of CAZBOY010000009.1, forward strand.
AATCTATTAGAATATTCACCCTACATTAGCCAATCTAATCTGTTCAGCAAAATAACCAATTCCTTTGATATTGTTGCTTAAAGATGTTAATTTGGGAATCTGTAACTTTTCATTTACTAATGTAATTGCTTTGTTTATGTTATAAATTCTGCTATTGGCTAATAACTTTGTTTTAAGTATATTTTTTCCTAATTCGCTATTTTTCTCATAACTAAAATGTTCATTTAGCCAAGTTATTGGTGGTTTCCCCCCACCGAATCCACGTCCTCTTGCGTGAGACACAGAAATATTTTCGCTAAAAAATAATGGTGCTAATAAATTAGAATATTTTTCAGCAGTTTTAGTTTGTTTTGGAGTTACATCAACTACTATCCAATATAATTTATTTCCAAAAATTCTTAATGCTTCCCATCCACGTATATATTTAATACAATCTCTATATTGAATAACACATATTTTATGATTGTTATCTATGAGATATTTTGCTTTCTTGCCAAGATTTTCTTGGTCAATTTCTGCTGGGTCAAGAACTGCTAATATTTCTTTTCCTTCACATATTTTTTCTGCTTCTTCAAATTGTTCTTTAAAATCTTCAACACTTTGATTAATTTGTTCTCCATAGAAAGTTATATATTTTCCTGTTTTGGTTATTTGAAAGAGCAATAAATTTTTTCTTGATTCACTATTTAAAATTCTGCCCATAGCAAAACTAAAATAAGGTATCCATTCTTGTAAATTAAACTTTGTTTGTATAAATTGTAAATCAGATTTTTCTTTAATTACAAATTCTTTATTCATACCATTAATTTCTTTTAATGCTATATTTCTAACTCTAATAGCATCATCAGTTCTTACAATATTCATTCCAGATTTTTCAACCCAATTTATTAATTCTTGGTCTGTTGGAATTATTTGTCTTGTCATTTTATTTTTTACCTCCCGTTTGATTTAATTATTTAAAAAACAGCTTTCAAAAGTATGACTTACTATCACATCTTCTTTTTCATCTGCTTTTAGGTAAGATAATTAAGGAATTGGGCCTTTTAAATTTTGTGTAGTAAAAAAATATAATGGGTGAGCGAGAAATAAGCACCTAAAAGCAAATTTCTCTCAAACTAAACAACAGGAGGATTTATTGAGTATAAATTCTCTTTTTTTGCTCACCCATATGATACATAAATTCTTATTACTTATAAATGTTTTGTTAAAAATTAGGTGCTTCACCAACCACTAACTTAAAAATCTATAGTTTTAGAAAATCTAATAAATCCAAACATCACTTTTTCTTCCCCCTATCCATCAACCCAACAATCTTCTCAACCAAATCTTCCCAGGCAGGCTCACTTACACACTCATTCTTGATTTCATATCTATAGAGCAGGTCAATCATCTTGCTTTCAAAATTTTTCATGTCAAGCATATCCCGTTCTGACGGAATTCCTTATTTATATTTTTCTGATTACTTGTGAGTGAAATTGAGATTTTTGACTTTCCGTGACACCACCACCCCCTTCTCTTTCAATTTTAGACTTCTCGGTCAAAAAATATTTGTTTTTATATGTCATTTTACTTAATGTGCAAGTCTATAGATTTGAAAGAATTTGAAAAAAAACATTAATCACAAAAAAAGTTTAGTAATATTAAAATCATTTCGACTTGCAAATACAGCTAATTTATCTTAAAAGCTTTTGCGGAAATTTTTCCTTATCTTGTTATATTCTTAGGAAAAATTTCTTCAGAAGTTTTGCAAAACACAAGGGAGAATGTCTCACAAAAGTTTTGTCAATTAATAAATCCAAAGTTATTTTAGAAAATCACCACTCAATTTTTTCAAACTCTTTTTTAACATACAAAATCTCGCCCTGAAGTTCGTAAAGTTCTAAACTCATCTCCAAATTATTTTCAAAATATCTCAGTTGATAATCTTTATCAGTCTTAGGATCAAAAATATCAATAAACATTTCACTTGTGTTTTTATGCTCCATAAGAATTCCATAGTCATCCACCTCCACCACAACCCCATCTACATTTAATTTATCTCCTTTCTTAAGGTCACTAATTGACCTTGAAGATTTTATTTCTACCATGATTTAAATGAAGAATTATTGTTTATAAATTTATTTCTCTAAGAAAAAATATGCTCCCACCAACCATTTGTCACCACCAACCCAATTATATCAATAGCTCTTCCCAACATAAGCCCAGTAATCCAGGGTTTTTCCGCAAACCACACACCCCCCTTTTTTCTTTGGCTGAGAATCAGGAATATTCAAAACTTTTGCACCACCGGTCTTAAATTTTAAATTATCCTCGCACTTCCGAGATTTGCAAAGAGGAGCTAAAACAATTTTTTTATCTTTAATTGCTGTTTGAAGTTCTTTTAAATTAGAAACCTCAACAATATTATCATATAATAGGGCTTTAGCTTTTTTAAAAAGGGCTTTTTGGATTTCTTCTAATGTTTTTTCAATTTTTTTTGACAAAACAGAAATCTTTACATTCTCCTTTTCCCCATTATCTCTTCTAACTAAAACAACCTGCTTCTTTTCTAAATCCCGAGGACCAATCTCAATTCTAAGAGGAATGCCCTTCAATTCCCACTCATTAAATTTAAATCCCGGCTTATACTCTTTTCTATCATCAACAATAACACCAAAGTTCTTAAGTTTATTTTCCACCTCACGAACACTTGACAGAACTTTTTTTTCACTTCCTTTTATTAATATAGGGATAATCACAATTTTATCCTGAGCAATACATGGAGGCAAAATCAAACCTTTCTTATCAGAATGAATCGCAAACATCACACCAATCATTCTTGTAGAAATTGCCCAGGTATTTTGCCAAGCAAATTTTTCCTTACCCTGTTTATCTAAAAACTTAATATCATACGCCTTTGCAAAATTCTGTCCATCATGATGAAAATCCGGACCTTGAACAGCCTTTCCATTAGGCATATAATATTCTATTGAATAAGTATAATCTGCACCAGCAAATTTTTCCTTATCTGATTTTCTCCCAATTAATCCTGGCAAGGCTAAATATTCTTCACAAATTTTTTTATACATTCCCAGAACCCTATCTTTTTCTTTTTCAGCTTCCTCTTTTGTTGCATAAACAGTATGTCCCTCATTAAACCAAAATTCTCTTGTTCTTAAAAAAGGTGTAGGATGTTTAAATTCCCAACGTACAACATTACTCCACTGATTATATTTCAGAGGCAAATCTCTCCACGACCTAATCCATTTAGAAAAACTATCATACATAATTGCTTCACTTGTCGGCCTTACTGCTAGTCTCTCTCCAAGTTCAGAATCCCCTGCATGAGTCACCCAAGCAACCTCTGGGGAAAAACCTTTCACATGCTCCTGTTCTCGACAAAGCAGAGATTCAGGAATAAAAAGAGGAAAATAAACATTTTTCACATTCTGTTTTTTCAATTCAATATTAACAAGCTCCCAAATTTTCTCCCAAATTGCCCAAGCAGTTGGCTTGAAAACAATACACCCAGAAACCTTTGTATAATCTGCCAAATCTGCCTTAATCATCAACTGCGTAAACCATTCTGAAAATTCATCTTTTTCAGCAGTAATACCTTTTGTGTCTTTCTCTTTTTTAGTCATAATCAAAATAAGATTATTGATTTTATAAAGTTGTTTGTTTAATCTTAAATTAAAACGGGCCTACGAGGACTCGAACCTCGATCAACTGGTTTCTTCTTCTCGCTTTAATAATCGAAACAAAGTTCCGACAATTTCAATCCGAAGCCAGGCATTCTATCCATTGAACTATAGACCCTTAGGAAACCTAGGTTTCCTGACGTTCACCTTCCTTTTTATCATAGAAAACAAGATTTAAAAATATATAGAAAATCACTCTTCAGACTCTGAAGCTAAAAAAGCCCACCAAGGTTTCTTAACATTGATTATCTCCCCATTATCTGCGTCTACCTGAGCATCTACCTGCGCTTTTGTTTTAAACAAACCTAAAATTCTGAAATGTCTTTGTACTCGAATTTCATAAGCTGCACGAACTTCATTTCCCTTACCAACCTCTTTCAACTCAATTACACAATTATTTTCTTCACTACAAACATTTAATTTTAATCTTTCAATTGCTGTCTCAGAAGCTTCATCAGGCATTATTTTAATCTCTGCATTCATACCATTACTTAATTTAATTTTTAACTCTGTTTTATTTTGAATTTTTTCTTGAGTTAAGTTACAATCACAATCTGCAGAAACATTACCCGAGTGTATTCTTAATCTTTCATTTTCTTTTTCTTGTATCTGGAATTTCTTCCCTTTGCTATTTTCATAATTTCCGGCCCTAATTTGATTAGCTACTTGTATTTCTGAATCTTCCCCTTGATTCTGCGTTGCTTGATTTGTCTGCGATGAAGAATTGCTGTTTTGCCCATTCTGAGCAGATTGCATTTGAGCAACGCCAACTAAACCTAAAATAAAAATACCAAACAACAAACAAACCACCAATTTTTTCATATATTATAAAAGCAAAAGACTTTTATAAACATTTGTACAACTAATTAAAAGATGGTGAGCAAAAAACTGATAGCAATCTCAACCTTAACAGGAACAGTTATCGGTGCAGGTTTTCTTGGAATTCCTTATGTTATTGCAAAATCCGGATTGTTAATTGGGATAATTCACATGACAATCATTTGTTTAATGATGATGTTTGTAAATCTCGCACTTGGAGAAATTGTTTTATCTTCAAAAAAAATCCACCACCTTCCGGGCTATGTTTCAAAATATCTTGGGAAAAGAACAAAAATAATTGTGTTCCTAGCAAGTATAATCGGATTTTATTCTGCACTTCTTGCTTACATAATAGGACAAGGCCAAAGCATAAGTTTTATTTTTTTCAGCAACACAAATTACGCATTTGTAATTTCAATAATTTTCTGGTTCATCATGGCACTTTTTACCTTCAGAGGAATTCGCGAATTTAAAAAAATCGAACCACTCGCAGTCATTGGAATTTTTATTATAACTTTAATCATAGGAATAATAAATATTAACAAAATAAATATTTCAAATCTTACTTACACAAATCCATCTTTTCTTTTTTTGCCTTTTGGAGTAATCTTGTTTGCCTTCCTCGGTGTTTCAGCAATCCCCGAAATAAGAAGAGTTTTCCAAAAAGATGCAAAACTAATGAAAAAATCAATTATCATCGGCTCCCTGATTCCCCTAATTGTCTATTTAATTTTCATAACAGTTATCATAGGACTTCACGGCTCACAAATTGAACAAGTTGCAACAATCTCCCTAGGAAAAATAATAACTCTTCTAGGAATCCTTACAATGTTCACAGCTTTTCTCGCAATTTCACTTGCACTTCAAGATACTTACCGATTTGATTTTAATATGTCATTTAAAAAATCCTGGTTTTTAGGAATCATAATCCCCCTTCTTCTTTTTATTCCAATCTCCCTCTTCAACCTTGCAGGTTTTGTAAAAATTCTCAGCATCGGAGGAGCAATTTCCGGTGGGCTTTTAGGAATCAGTATTCTCTTGGCACACGAACATCTACAAGCAATAAAAAAGCCTACAGAAAGAAAACCAGAGTATAAAATTAATATTCCTTTAATGATTAAGATTTTATTCATTGTTTTGTTTGTCGTTGGAATTTTGTATGAAGTGTTATAACTTCAACCCAAACTGAACTCTTCACCACATTTATAAATAAGTTTTCCTTAGATAAATTATGACAGAAAAACATTTGCTACTTTCACTTGACGACGAAAATGCAAAAGCACTTGGAGAAACAATTGCAAACTCAACATCAAGAAAAATTATAAAATTCCTTTCAGAAGAAGAAGCATCAGAAAATAAAATTGCAAAAGCACTCAAAGTTCCAATTAACACAGTTGAATACAATTTACAAAAACTTCTAAAAACAGGATTGATTGAAAAATCCAAAAAATTCTTCTGGTCTGAAAAAGGGAAAAAAATCGATGTCTATAAAGTTGCAAATAAAATAATTGTAATCTCCCCAAAAAAATCATCTTTATCAAAATTAAAATCATTCCTTCCAGTAATCTTCATCTCAGCAATCTTTTCTACTTTCATCTGGCTTTACAATAAAACTAATATTTTAACAAAACCCGTTGTAGAGAATTTAATGCAAGCACAAGCAGAACCAATATTTTCAGCAGTAAGAGATTCTACATCAGAAATAGCAAAAATCGCAGTCCCATATTCAAATCTCGGAACAATCGAATATTTTTTAATTGGAATCTGGACAGTTTTAATTATCTTTTTAATTCTAAATTTAGTGAAAGGAGGAAAGAAATAAAATGGAAAAATCAGTGCAAATAACCTTAATAATTGTCGGAGCAATAGTCCTATTGAGTTTAATTGGATATTCCCTATTTTATCAAGGTCCAACAATAAATGCAAATGGAATTGCAACTGTTTATGCAGAACCAGATGTTATCTCTGTTTATTTCACAATTCAAACAAAAGCAGAAACAGCCCAAGATGCAAAAGACCAGAACAATGAAATATTTGATAAAGTTCTCACAGAACTAATAAAAACAGGTCTAGAAAGAAAAGATGTCGCAACAGAATATTTCAATGTCAACCAAAATTATGAATGGAATGGGAGAACACAACAACAAAATGGCTACATTGCAGTTCATTCTGTAAAAATAAAACTAAGCACAGAAGAACTTGATAAAGTAAGTAAAATTATTGATGCCGGAATTGATAATGGTGCAGACCTTAATTACATCAACTTTGAACTAAGCCAAGAAGCGCAAAACAAAGCAAAGGCAGAAGCACTTGAACAAGCAACTCTCGATGCAAAAGCAAAAGCAGAAGGAATTGCAACAGGATTAGGAAAATCCCTCGGAAGAATAATCTCAATTCAAACCTCTGATTTTAATTACTATCCTTGGAGAGTTTATGGTTCAGAAGATATGGCTGGAACATCAAATGAAGCAAAAGCAGCTGTTACAGATATTCAACCAGGAGAAAGAGAAATTCAAGGCAGTGTCACAGTTATTTTTGGTTTGAGGTAAAACTTCAAAATTTATTTTTTTATTTTTATTAATCTAAAAAGACATTCAATAATTATTTGTGATTAGATTTATAGCCGTGGGGAACAGAAATTTAGCACCATCTTAAAAATTATTGTGCTAAATTTCCGCAAAAACTACAAACGAGAAATAACAAAAATCTTCAACGAAAAATAGGATGATTATAAATTATTTTTTATTTATTCTTTAATCCCCACTAAAAAACTCAAACTTCCCCTAACCCTTTTAGGAAAAGGTTTTTCTTCACCCTCAGGATTTCTCTCAGCAACCACTTCATAACCAAGATATTTTATGTCCTTCATAAATCTATCCGCTCTTTGAGGATTCACCATAATCTGAGATTTAACAACCCCATTATCCACACATTGATAAACCACGCGCCCCCTATTCCAATAAACATAAACTCTTTTTGCCTCAGGCATTTAACAAACCTCTCAAACATTCAGTAGCTATTTTAAAATCCGCCCTTCTCTCAGAAAGACGCATCACCTGGCCAACTAAAAAATTCAAAGCATTTTGCTCTCCAGAAAGAAAATCTTCAACAGCTTTTTTATTTTCTTTAATTACTTTCTGGCAAATCTTTTCAACAAAATCATCACCAACAACTCCAATATTCTTTTTCTTAAAAATTGAAAAACTTTTAGGAATAAAATCATTCATAATCTGCTTGCCTTTAGACACAGTAATCTCCCCTTTAGCAACAGCTTCAATCAATTCAGCAAAATGAATAGGTTGTATTTCAACATCTTCTAACTGCATACGATTATAATTCAAGATACGAAGCAACTCAATTGTAATCCAAGAAATATATTTTTTCACAGATATATTTTCCTTAGTAAGTGCTTCAACAAATTCAACAAGATCTAAATTTTTAGTAAGAATCTCAGCATCACTTTTATCAAGTTTATATTTTTTAATTAATTTATTCAACTTAACTTCAGGCATTTCAGGCAAGGCTCTTTCAATTTCTTTAACTAACTTAACATCAATATCAATAACCGGCAAATCCGGGTCTGGAATAAATCTATAATCTGCTTGCCCTTCTTTTTCCCGCATTTTAATTGTCTTCCCTATTGAAGCATCATAAGCCAAACTTTCTTGTTCTTGTTTTATCCCTTTGGAAAAATTCTCAACCTGCCTTTCAACTTCATATTCAATCGCCCTCTTAATACTATCAAGAGAATTAATATTTTTCATTTCAACTCTATCTCCATAAGTAGAAACATTAACATCCACCTTAATACCAGCATTTTTTCTAATTGCTTTTATATAAGACAAAGACAAAAGTAAATCTTTCAGCCAAAAAATCACATCATCTGCATTTGCAAAATCTGGCTCAGTCACAATTTCAATTAAAGGAAGCCCACTCCGATTATAATTAATTTTCCCACTATCTGGATTCCATTGAGCAGGATCTTCTTCAAGATGACATTCGCGAATTTTAATTCCTTTAAATTTTCCATTTTCAGCACAAGGAACAGAATAAGCACCAGATATTGTGTCCTGATAACCCTTCGGCAAATCCGCCCAATTATAATGTTTTCTCTGCCAAATTAATTTTTTATCATGATTAATCTTGCATCCGAGAACAAAGGCAATCTGAATTAATTTTTCCATTGCAGATTTATTAGGCATCATAGGTTTACTTCCTGGTTGTCCTGTACAAATCGGGCAGATGCGTGAGTTTGGTTTATCGTCATTTTCTCCAGATGTCCGGCACATGCAAAATAATTTCTCACGAGTATTAAGATAACCATGTACCTCAAGCCCGATTTTTATTGGGAATGATTTTTGTTTTTGCATATAAAACTAAAACAAAGAGTATTTAATAAGGTTTTTATAATCCCCTTCCCCCTTAAAATCATGAAAACCCTCAACCTCAACCCAGGAAACAAAGTAAAACTCCAAACAAAAGAAAGAACGTGGGAAGGGCATATTTTAGAAAGCCACGACCCTGAAATAATTCTCCTTAAACTTAGTTCTGGCTATAACATAGGAATAAGAGAATCAGAAATTATTAGTGTCAAAATTTTAGAAAAAGTATCTAAAGGGAAGTTGAAGCCACAAGAAACCGTAGATGTCTTAGGCAAATTAGAGAGAAATGCCGACTTACCAAACATAGCAATAATAATAACCGGTGGAACAATCTCTTCAAGACTCGACCCAAAAACCGGCGGAGTTATCTACACAGATGCAGAAGATATTTTAACCATCGCACCTGAAATAAAAAAAATATGCAACATCACAAAAATAGAAAAACCATTTATGAAGTGGAGTGAAAACATGTCTTTCAAAGATTGGAAGACTATGGCAAAAACAGCTGAAAAATTTTTAAATGATAAAAAAATCGACGGTATAATAATCACCCATGGAACCGACACCCTCCACTACACCTCTGCGGCTTTATCTTTTTTCTTGAAAAATTTAAACAAACCAGTAGCAATAACTTATTCACAGAGAAGCATTGACAGAGGAAGCACAGACGCACATCTGAATTTAATATGTGCAGCTCATTATGCTGTTTCAGATATTGCAGAAATTGCACTAATCGGACACAAAAATCTAAATGACAAAATTTGCCAAGCAATGCCTGGAGTAAAAGTAAGAAAAATGCACACCTCAAGAAGAGATGCATTTAAAATTATCAACGACAAACCAATTGCAAAAATAACAAAAGATGAGTTGAAAATCCTAAAAGAGTTTAATGCACGAAATCAAAACAAAGTCAAACTTGATTCAAGTTTTAATTCAAAAATTGGTTTAATAAAAATTTATCCTGGCCAAGACCCAAAGATTTTAGATTTCTATGAAAAACAAAAATACCGAGGATTGATTCTTGAACTAACAGGTTTAGGACACGCACCTGGAAAAGATTCTCTTCATAACTGGCTTCCAAAAATAAAAAAACTAATTGACAAAGGAATGATAATCTGCGGAGCACCGCAAACAATTTATGGAGGATTAAATCCAAATGTTTATTCAGCAGGAAGAGAATTGCAAAAAACCGGAATTATTTTTCTCAAAGACATGCTTCCAGAAACAGCACTTGTAAAACTCGGCTGGGTACTTGGGCACAAATCATGGATAAAAGACAAAGAAACAATAAAAGAAAAAATGCTCGAGAACGTCGTCGGAGAGTTTAACAGAGGATTGGGTTTTGAGTTTTGAAATTGACAAGGTAAACTGCTCAATGTGTTCTAATAAAAAAGATGCTAATAATCGCTAGTCAGATTTAGGATTAATAAATCGCCGAAGGCGAATTAGCGTGACGCCAGTCACGCACATAATTTACGAGTAAAGCTCGACTAACTCAACTCGTTGCTAATAAAAACATAATAAAAATAAAAAAATTTATTTTCTTTTTGGTTTTGCTTTGCCTTCAGATAATTCAACAGTAATCCCACCAATCCATTTTGCAAATAGATTGTAGATTGCTACCCCGATTAATCCTACAAGGAAGTATATAACTCCTGCAGAAACTATCCCGAGAATTATTCCACTACCAGTTAAAGCCCCGCACTGAAGTCCTGCCATCCCAGCTACATCAGCATTTGACGAACAAAGAATCTTCGACAAAATCACCGAAACAACTCCGAGCAACAAACCAAATAACCCGAAGATTTTCGCAGCCGGCAAAACACCAATTTTTTTTAATTCTTGCATTTTTATTCAAAATTCACTCTTGTATCATATCCAATTTGTCAAGAGCAAATTTTTCACACCTCATTTAATTATTTATCTAAAGAAAAAACTCTTTTTAAATATTTAGTTAACTTATGATGTAACTCGTTAGTGGTGATGATGGAAAGGTTTAAATAGGGAAATTTATTGTAAAATTAATGAAGAGAGAAATTTATAGCCTAGCAAATGAAGAATTAGCATTGTTAATTGGAAATTTACATCAATCTTTGGTTGATGAGAAAATTCCCTACATTATAGTTGGAGGAGTTGCTACACAAGCCCATATCTTGTCAAGATTACAGAAAAAAACAGGAAAAACATTAAGTGAATTATGCGAAGACCCTTCCTTAAGATTACAAGATTTTGTAAGAGCTACTGATGATGTTGACTTAGCAATAGACCCCAAAATAGAAGATGAAATTGGAAGAATAGAAACCGGTAAAAAAATCGGCGGAGTCTTAAAAAAAATCGACGGAAAAGAATGTATACCCCCCTCCCAAGAACATATATTAAGATATCATTTAGCAAGACATGGAATTAAACGGCCAATTTTTCAAATAAGCAGGGACGGAGAAATAGATTATGACAGAGCAATTTCTTTCAATATTGGTTTAAATAGATCTGACTTAGAAGGATTAGACCCACAATTCTATGATTTATTTATTGAAGAAGGTCAAGAACTTAAAATGCCCTTTGATGATAATTACAACCTTGTTGCTCGAGTGATAAGACCAGAACATTTGCTTGCTTGTAAAACTGCAAAATTCAGAGCTAAAGATACTATGGACTTGCATAATCTTGCAGACATTATGAGAGAATCTGGTGAAAACATTGATTTAGATGAAATGAAAAAAATCCTTTTACCTAATTATGTAGATAATTATCATAGATTTTTAGATTTAGCCAAATTAGAAGATACATCCCAATAACCTTAAATATTCTTTTTATTTCTAATTCCCATGAACCAAAACACACAACTAAAATCCGGCCTAGAAATCCACCAGCAACTTGACACACACAAATTATTCTGCAACTGCCCATCTCTTCTTAGAAATGACGAACCGCAATTAATTGTAAAAAGAAAACTCAATCCAGTTATTGGAGAAACCGGAGAAGTAGATGTTGCAGCAGCTTATGAAAAATCCAAAGACAAAACATTCATCTATCAAGTTTATGACACAAACTGCCTTGTTGAATTAGACGAAGAACCACCACATGAAATAAATCAAGAAGCATTAGAAACTGCACTGAAAATTGCACTCTTATTTAATTGTAAGATTTTTCCAGTTGCACAAGTTATGAGAAAAACAGTTATAGATGGTTCAAACACTTCAGGTTTTCAGAGAACTGTCTTGATTGCCCACGACGGTTGGATTGAAACTTCTGAAGGAAAGGTAGGAATTGATACAATTGCACTTGAAGAAGATGCAGCTCGTCAAATTTCCCACGATGAAAAAACAAAAACATTTAGATTAGACCGTCTTGGAATTCCCTTAGTTGAGATTGTAACTGCCCCTGATTTAAAAACACCAGAACAAATAAAAGAAGCTGCATTAAAAATTGGAGAAATCTTAAGAGCATGCAAAGTAAAAAGAGGAATCGGAACAATAAGACAAGACCTAAACATTTCAATCAAAGGAAGCGAGAGAGTTGAAATAAAAGGATTTCAAGAACCGAAAATTATGATTAAAACAATTGAAACAGAAATTGAAAGACAAGAAGGGTGTGTTAAAAATAAATCCTGCAAAAACCAAGTCAGAAAATCAAATGCCGACGGAACAACCTCTTTTTTAAGACCAATGCCAGGAGCAGCGAGAATGTATCCTGAAACAGATGTCCCACTTTTAAAAATATCAAGAGAAATAATAAACTCTGCAAAAAATAATCTTCCAAAGCTTTTATCTGAAAACAAATCATATTTAAAAGAATTTGGGCTAAATGATGAATTAATAAAACTTCTTTTAAAACAAAACAAAATCCAGGATTTCCAGGGACTATTAAGTGTTTTAGATAATCCAAATCTCGTCGCCAAAACCCTGACGATTTTCCAAAAAGACATCTCAAACAAAACAAAAAAATCCGAAGCAGAAATCAATGAAATATTCCACACAGATTTGCTTGAGTCAATTCTTTCAGAAGTAGATAAAAAGATTTCAGAAAATGATGTAAAGGGTGTAATGCAAAAAATTGTTGAAGGGCAAACACTAGAACAAGCAATTAAAAAACAAAAAGTAAATTTAAAAGAAGAAATAGAAAACCTGATTAAAGAAAAACCAGGTTTAAGTGATAAAGCATATATGGGTTTACTCATGGCCAAGTTCCGAGGGCAAGTGGGTGGAAATGAAGTGATTGAAGAATTAAATAAGCAACTTGGAGAGAAGTGAGCTAATCCCACATAAGAAGTTCGTTTTTTATCCTTATTCGACATATAAAACCAACTTTATTCAACAGTACGGCTTGTTATGTCTAATTGTTCGAAGGCACTAAACTTTAGAATTAAAGATAGTTAAAGATGGCACTTCAATACCCCCGACCACCCACCCCTAATTTGGAGATGTGTGCTTGGTTTTTCTTTCAGAAAAACAGATAGTCAAAACTTTCAGTTTTGAGATTTTATTGAAATAATCTTCCCGCCCCAAAATTTTTTCAAAAACAAACAATAAACTTTTAAACTTCTAATCACTTTATTTTTTAACATGAGTTTATTAATAGCTATTGGGGTGATAATCTTTTCTAGTTTTATCATCTATCTTGCAGGGAATAGGTTTGCAGAAAGTTCTTCTAAAATAGGAGATTATTTTAATTTACCTAGAGATGTTAAGGGTGCAACTTTTGATGCCATTGCAAGTTCTCTTCCAGAATTACTTGTTGCCCTGTACTCCGTAATCATCTTTAAACAATTTGAAGTAGGTATTGGAACAATTGCAGGCTCTGCTTTATTTAACCTATTAGTAATTCCAGGAATTTGCGTTTTCGCTGCCCCCGTTGCATTTAAAGTTGGAAAAAAAGTTTTAAGTAGAGATGCTCTATTCTATATGATTGCAGTTTTTGTTTTAATAACCTGCCTTATTTACTTCAAAACTTGGGGATTAATTATCGCTCTTTTGTTATTATTTATCTATCTTCTTTATATTAAAGAGATTATTAGTCATACAAGAGCCCATAAGAAAAAACATAAACATAAAACTTCTGAAGAA
>CAZBOY010000010.1:0-27561 GCA_964493655.1 Candidatus Woesearchaeota archaeon
CGGGGTCGTTTCACTCCGCCCGAGCCCTACGGGTCGCATAAGCCCGATGTTAAATCCAATAAAGTTGGGTGCCTCTAAGAAATCGAACAAAAATTAATGAGAATAAGGACTATATTCCGCCAAGAGCCTTTGTGTTTCTTTAGAACTTAAAACTCTAATTGCTTGGTCTCTTGTCATCCCTTGTCTAAATACAACAGCAAATCCTAAATCTTGACATTGTCTTCGATATTCTGCTGTTGCTGGATCAGCCTCCCTAAATAATAGTCTTAATTTTTGTTCTTCAACGGGAGTTCTATGGTCTTTCGCCATCATTCTTCTTGCTTCTGCAATCTCATCAGCAATAACATTATTTATCATTCTATAATTTAATAATGGCTCAAGCCTTAAATACTTTTCGTTTTGTCGGCACCCAACTTTACTCCTCCGATTTTTGTTCCAAAAATCTCGGTTTTTTCTTTCAGAAAAAAGAGCATAACAGCGATTTAAAGATTCCGCCTTGCGGTGCTGTGGCTCCTCGGCTCCATCCAAATTTTTTTGTCAGCTCTGAAAAATCCTCCAGCCATATGGGTCGGATTTTTCGAGGACAAAAAAACATCTTTAAATCGCGATGTTAAGAGAAATTACGAATCCCTCTTTTATGAAAAGTTTTATAATATGGAAACCATCAATTCAATTATATGAGTGAAGAAAAAGTAAATTTAGTCGCATATTGTGGATTATTTTGTCCAAGATGTTATAAGATGGTAGTTTCTGAAGCCGCAAAAATTTTAAAAAATGCTTTAGAAAACACACACATTTGCGGATCTCCTAACGAACCATCAATTCAATTTAAAGAAGAATTAAATAAATTGGTTGGGCTTCGTTGTCCAAAATTATGTAAAGAGGGTGGAGGAAATCCAAACTGCACAATTAGAAAATGTTGTATTAAAAAAAACATTGCTGGTTGTTGGGAATGTGAGGATTTTCAAATATGCGACAAACTTAACAATCAATTTGTTGATAACATCCACAAAATAAAGAAATTAGGAATTGATGGTTTTGTTCTTCTGATGTAAATGTAAAAAGGGATTTGTAACTCTGCGGATTTTCTACGAAAATCCTTGCCACATTGCATTCTCCTCACTTCGTTCGTCGGGGGATTTAACAGCGATTAAGAGGAAAATCCCTGCAGGATTTTCCCAAATTTTTCCTACGGAAAAACTCTTGAGTGTTTCGTAATTTTTCCAGCTCTGACTTCGTCGAAGGAAAAATTACTCCACCTCGAGCCCTTCGGGTTGTTTAATCGCGATGTTATACATAATCCGCTGAATACCTTAGGATAATAAATTGTGCGTACACATTAGGATAACAATTATCTCACACATTTTTTAACAGCATCTGCAATTGCATTTGCTACACCTTTTTCAAAAGGTTCAGGTATTATTTTTTCTGCAGTTGGTACCTTTACTAATCCTGCAAGTGCTTTAGCAGCTCCAAGTTTCATCTCTTCAGTAATTTGTTTAACACGAGCATCTAATGCTCCCCTAAAAATTCCTGGAAATACCAAAACATTATTAATTTGGTTTGGAAAATCACTTCTACCAGTAGCAATTACCACGGCTCCTGCAGCACGGGCAATTTCTGGAGCGATTTCAGGTGTGGGATTTGCCATTGCAAATATAATCTGACATTTATTCATAGATTCAACCATTTGTTTTGTAACAATATCCCCTTTAGACACTCCGATGAATACATCAGCATTAATTAATGCATCAGATAAAGTCCCTTGTCCTTGAATACTACTTTTTTCAATTACTTCTAATTTATATTTGTTTACCCCTTCTCTTCCTTTTGAGACGATTCCTTTAGAATCTACTAAAAGTAAATTTTTAACTCCATAATTTAATAACATCTTAGATATGGCAATACCTGCCGATCCAGCACCATTAATAACAACTTTAACATTGGTTACATCCTTATTAACTACTTTTAATGCATTGATTATCCCAGCTAAAACTACTATTGCCGTCCCGTGTTGATCATCATGAAAAACAGGAATGTTTAATTCTTCTTTTAATCTTTTTTCTATTTCAAAACAACGTGGTGCAGAAATATCTTCTAGATTAATACCTCCAAATGAGGGCGCAATATATTTAATAGTCTTGATTATTTCTTCAGGATCTTTAGTATCGAGACATATAGGTATTGCATCAACACCCCCAAATTCCTTAAACAAAACAGCTTTGCCCTCCATTACAGGTAATGCTGCAGTTGGACCAATATCTCCAAGACCTAGCACTGCAGTGCCATCAGTAACAACCGCAACAGTGTTCCATTTAGATGTTAGTTCATATGCTAAATCGTTATCTTTAGCAATCGCCTTTGATACCTGAGCAACCCCGGGGGTATATGCAAGTAATAAATCTTTTTTAGTTTTAATAGGAACTTTAGATTTAATCTCTAATTTTCCTTTATATTTCTTATGAAATTCAATTGCGTCATCCATAAACATCCTTGGTGTGTTTTAATTTATATATGTTTAGTTTTTATATATTTTAATATACCCCGGACCAATATCAACAACTTTATAAAATCAAATTTCATCAATTTATCATGGTAAAGAATACTAAAAAAGCCAGAAGTTGGAGATCAGCAAGGAGAAAACGAGAGCAGAAAAAACGGAGTTTTGGATAATGGAGATTAATATAACTGATTCAAATTTTGAAGAAAAAGTAATTGAGCAATCAAAGAAAATTCCAGTTCTTGTTGATTTTTGGGCTTCGTGGTGTGGTCCGTGCCAGATGCTTGCCCCAATCTTAGAAAACATTGCAGAAGATTATGACGGCAAGATTATTATTGCAAAAATGTCAGTTGAAGAAAATCAGTTAACACCTGCAAAATTTAGTGTAATGTCAATTCCAGCTGTAAAACTTTTCAAAGATGGCGAAGTTGTCGACGAGTTTTTAGGTGCTCGTTCTGATGAAGATGTTCGGGAATTTATTGATGGGAATTTGTAAATCAGAAAAATTTCTGAAAAATGTTTATTAATAACTAAAAACCTTCGACTGATTAGCTAGATGGTCTGATTTGTTAATCTTTAAAGAAAGCCAAACTTATTTTATATGATTGTTTGGCTTTCCGCAAAATCCTTGCAAAACATTAAGACAGATTACCCCTACAAAAATTTTGTTAGATTACTAAATTTAATCTATCTCTAAATTGAATTTCCGCAAAGGTTTTGAAGGGCATTAACCCCTGCCCCTAAAAATATTTTCGTGATTAATAAACCCCTTTAAAATCCTAATTCCCCTGTCTCTTATTCGCCCTCAAACTTGGTCTGACTTTTGGAGCCTTAACAGAACTATTTCTCAAACCTCGTGCCCTTCTTCCAGAACTTGTTAACCCTCTAAATGCTTTTCCTTTTTCTCTAGCAACCCACCCAAGTTGTTTATCACTTTTAATCTCTGGAGAATTTCTGTCTGCTAAAATAATTTCATAGAAAAAATTCAAACCATCTTTTCCAATCCAATAACTTCCAATAACTTCCATGTTGGTATATTTTCTTGCAACTCTTTGTTCAGCAACTTCCTTATAATTCATTTTCAAAGTTTTTTTAACAGTCAATCTCTTTGATCGTCTTCCTTTTTTAGGTCTTGGTCTTCTTCTTCCACCTCGGAGAATTCTAATACGAACAACAACAACACCTTTTTTCGCTTTATATCCAAGTGCTCGCGCCCTATCCAAACGAAGTGGTTTTTCAACTTTCACAATCACTGGAGATGCTCGCCATTCAATCATTCTCTTTCTAAGAACTTCTACATCTGGCTTTTTCCATGCTTGTCTCAGATATTTTGCAATTCCCATGTTTTGTTGATGAAAATTTTATTTTTAAACCTATGTGATTTATGAAAATGAGCCCGCTGTGATTTGAACACAGGACCTCTGCCTTATCAGAGCAGCGCACTACCTGGCTGTGCTACGGGCTCGTAAACTTCTTAGATAAAATTCATTTAAAAAACTTCCTTAACCCCTTAATTCCACAACAACTTTCTCTCCGAGAATCCCCCACTGTAAAACTTCAATCTTCAAGGGAATAACTTTGTAATAACACTTATCTTTAGAATAAGCTTTTACTTCCAACCCATCCTCTAATTTTGTAATAATAACTTGTTCTCTATTTTTAATTCCGGGAGTTGAAATTTCGTAAACAATTATATCCCCTAATCTTTTGATTGTGGATTTAGCTTCAACTTTAGGGAGCATCTGTCGTCTCTCAATTTCTTCTGGAGAAATAATTATTCTTTCAACTTTCTTTTTAGGGCTCACAACTTTTTGAACATTAGGCATCCCACTTGAAATTCTTATTTGAAACCCACGAGGCACCCCGCCGGATTTTACATTTTCTCCCATCATCCCATTTAATTCTCTATCTAACTGTTTCATTAACCCCCCCATTATTTTGTTTAATCCAAGGGGAAGTTTAATCTCATTTCTAGTTTCTTGAGCTGGAACAAGATCATCTCTGCCGAGCATTCCATAATCTTCTTGATTTTTTGATTTGGTCCCGCAATAAGGGCAGAATTCAAATTTCTTTTGAATTTTCTCTCCACAACTCTTACATCTTTTTTTAAACATCTTTTTACCTATCTAATTCAGTTTTTAAAGTTTATGAATCAAATATTCAACACAGCTTTTTTTAATTTTTTCAATGCAAATAATTCATGAACTCCTTCAGCAGGATATCTCATGGTTTTTATAACTAAATTTTTAAAAGCCCGATTGCCGTCAAATTTCTCAACTTCTCTTACCTCTTTTATTTTAGAAATTCCAATAAAACTTACTAATGCTCTTACAATTGCAGAAATAACAAAAACCCATATAATCGGAGAAGTAGAAATGTATTTTACTAAAATTGCACCAAGAGATGCACCTAAAAAAACACCCATGCCGTGAAGAAGATTATAATATGCAACACATACTCCACGTTTTTGTGGGGTGACAGAATCATAAATAAAATTTCCAGAAGCAAGATTAAAACCAGCCCACGCAATTCCAGAAATCATTTCAGGAACAAAAAATAAATAAAAAGGAGAACCAGAAACAATCCATAAAAGGGGTAGTAAGGGAATTAAAAAAGAGGTTATCTTTATTGTCTTATAATTACCATATTTATCTGAAAACTTTCCCCATAAAGGCATTATTAGAAGAGAAAACACCGTCGGAGAAAGTGCAACAAACACATAAGTTATATAACTAAAGTTTAGATTTCTTAGCATATAAACTGCAAAAAACGGACCTGCAATTGAAGTTGCAAAACTCATAAAAGACCTAAAGATTGCGAATTTTCCAAAATTATTGGAAGGAGCTTTTTTCAAAAATTGCCAAAACGTAAAATAATAACCTTTTTCAAGTTTTATCCTAGGTTCATATTGTTTTTTGAACATTAATCTTGAAATCAATCTTGCACTCATTGCCAGGAAAAATAAAATAGAAAATCCCACAAGAACAATACTGTGTCTCTTAAAAAAATCCAGAGAATATGCTGCAATCAACATACATAAAAGAGAAACAATTCCTGCAATTCTGTTCCTTTTTGAAAAATATTTCCCTCGATTTTTTTCATCAACAATATCCCCCATCCAAGAAAACCATGCAGGTCCTGCAATATTTCCAAAAACAATATACACAGAAAAAAAAACAATTAATAAAACTGGAAGAGTTCCTGTAAAAATTCCTTTGTAAAATAAATAAGAAAGAAGAATAATCGGAAGCCACATTAATCCCTGAAGCAGTAGCGCGAAAAGCACAATTTTTTTCCTTGAACTTTTTTCAATTAATCTTGAAGAAAACCACTGGCTTATTGGACCTAAAAGCCCAGGAATCGACGCTAAAAAACCAATTTCAGCATTTGATGCATTAAGTGCAATTGCATAAGGAGTTATGTAAGAATCCCCAAAACCGCTTTGCACAGTTGCAATCGCCCCCTCTTGAATGCTAATTTTTCTCGCACCTTCTTTTAATTTCTTTATTCTTGGGCTGTCACCACTTTTCTGCATCAATAGAAAAGAATTTTTTCATTAATAAAGTTTGCGAAGTTGGGATAATAAATTATATCACACTAGATGTTTAAAAAACTCAATCTGCTTAAATCTTTTCATAACTTTTTCATAAGAATCTTTGTCAGCAAGAATCTTTTTTTTGTCTTCACTAAGAAGGCGAAAATCATAACCTTTAACAGAACCCCTTATTTTATCTTTCCCAGGATAATCAGTCCACCTAACACCCTCTTTCTTTTTGTATTGGAGTACCATTTTTATCTAATGAAAAAGAAATTTATAAAAGTTGTGGGATGCGCCGACCTGCTCCCAAATCACTTTTTGAGATAATCTCTAGATAATCAAAAAGCAATTTGCTCGGAATTGAGGCTCAACAAAGTTGAGTCATCCCATTGGGAAACCCTGAGGGTGAGATTCCCTATCTTATGCGCCAGCCGGGAATTGAACCCGGGCCGCGAGCTTTTTCCAATGTTTTCCTAAGGTTGGGAAGCTCGAATCATACCACTAGATCACTAGCGCTTGAAATTCAAAAAAGAATTAATTATTTAAATTTATCCTGCTGCATCTCGGACTTCATTTCCACCAACTCTCCCTGTTGGCAATCTCTTTTCTAAATCCGCTCGCATCCACTGCAAATGTTCATAATCTTTTCCACCCATGGCTTCGTAGATTTGTGTGATTTTTTCCTTGTACATTTCTGTCCATGTTTCCCGGTCTTTATTTACTTTGCTTGTTAGATTGTGATAAGTTGTACATAATGTAATCAAATTTTCTTCTTCATTATTGTCTTTATGGTAATCAATGTGATGAACAGGTAATGCCATTTCATTTTCATCTTTTCCTTTGCCACAAGCTTGACAGGTATGGCTATCTCTTTCTTTTATATAATCCCTCATAACAAAAAAAAATTCTGGTGAATACTTTTTTGAGGAGGTTCCCCCGTTCCACATATGATTATTTCCCCCCCTTTTTGATATTGATATCTTCCTTCTATGTTCTTTAGAAAGAGATTTTCCATACATATGATTATTTCCCCCCCTTTTTGATATTGATATCTTCCTTCTATGTTCTTTAGAAAGCCTGCGCCCATTAAGAGATTTGGACAGTTTTCTTCTGGCTTCTTTAGAAGCTGTATACCCTTTTTTGACTTCGGACATACTTTTTAGAGGTATGCCCATGTTCTTCACTAGACGGCATAGAGCATTAGTTGTAACATCCAATTCTTTACCTAATTCTGAAAAAGATTTTCCTCTGAACTGGTACTCATATAAAATCCATGCAGATAAACTTGGAGCTTTGTATTCTTGTTGAACTTTATTTTCTATCTCTAGCCATCTATCATAAAAATGTTTTACATTATTTGGAGTTTCGTCTATAACTTCCTTCAAACTTCTAATATTTTGACATGCAGGATGAGTATACAAATCCCACAAATCTTCTAATTGTACCATAAAAATCCAAACCCAACCCCCCTTAAAAACCTTACTATCTGTAACTACTTTATAGTTATATGAATAGAAACCTTTAAATATCTAAAAATTTTCAAAATATCATGGCACAAAGAAAACCTTTTTTCAAAGAAAGAACAGTAGACGAAATTAAGTCACTTAATATTGCAGATAGGTATATTGAAAGAGATTTAGTCAAAAGAATTGTAGATTTATCTCCAGACGAAGCATTGACATTGAGATTTGTTTTAATCCCTGGAAGATTTCGCAGATTCCCCTATGTAGAAACACAAGCAGATGCTTCTCGTGTATGTTTATATCATTCTGGCGAAGAAGGAAGAGAAAATGAAATGTTATATTTAGATCAGCCAAAAACAGCAAGAGATGCAAGAGAGACCTTAGAAAACCCATTTCAAATAAGAAAAAGAGCATTAGAATCTCTTTCAACAATAAGAGAAGAAGAAATAGATCTAGTTGGGAGATGCTTTAGACCTTTTGCAAGAACCGAAGACAAAAGATTAACAAGAATTCCTTTTTATGTTGATTTTGAAGGAGCTGGAATTCGTGCATATGAAGAATCTGAAACACAGCAACGAGCAGTAGTAGACACGCGATATGCAAATGTTGCCGAAGTAGCAAGACAAGGTGCAAGAATACCTGTAAAAGTCGCATCAAGAACTCAAGGTAAAAAAAGATATCCAGTAGTTTTATATCATGTTCCATTAATTGATAATCCTGAAAAAAGAGTTATTGCTTGGAATATCCGTTGTCAGTATGGAAACCCAGAAACAGAAAGAGAAGAGGGTGAAGAACCCGGACAGGAATCATGGGCAAAAGTAAAATATACTTCAGACACATTTACAGCAATGCCTCAATTTGCAGCCGCAAACTTTTCAGTAATTAGTCATTATGTAGGTCAAGGAAATTTTATTCCGCTTGAACAATGCCAATTCGCACTCCCATCAAAATTCGCAGTTGAACAAATCTGGAAAAAATTAGGAAACAATCTTTTAGTTTATGATCCAACACTTCAAAGGATAGATAGATTGAGAAAACCTCACTTAGCTGAAAAATCAATTATTTTAGCAAGAACAATGGCTCGTGGAAATTTTGCCCCCGAAGAAATTTTTTGGTGGGAGCCAAATAGGGACGGCAGAATAAGAGACTATACCTGGAAATTAGAATAAGAGTTAATTTTTTATACCTACTTTTTCTTGATGAAACATGACAAAGAAAAAATTTTACATCACAACTGCAATTGATTATGTAAATGCCGAACCACACATCGGACACGCATATCAGAAAATTATAGCAGATGCTCTTGCACGCTGGCACAAACTAAAAGACGAAGATGTTTTCTTTTTAACAGGAACAGATGAACACGGCTTAAAAATTTCAAGAAGTGCTGAAAAAGCAGGATTATCAGAAAAAGAGTTCGTCGACAAAATGGCTAAAAAATTCAAACAAGCCTGGGAAAAACTAAATGTAAAATTTGACAGATTCATAAGAACAACAGACAAAGACCATGAAAAATTTGTCCAGAATTTTGTAAAAAAAGTAGAAAAAGACATTTACAAAGGAGAATATGAAGGATATTATTGCGTACCTTGCGAAGTTTACATAACTGAAAAAGATTTAGTTAATGGAGAATGCCCATTTCATCCAGGGAAAAAGGTAGAAAAAATAAAAGAACCAACCTACTTTTTCAAACTAAGCAAATACCAAAATGATTTACTAAAATTATACAAAGAACATCCAGAATTTATTCTCCCAGAATCAAGAAGAAATGAAATTAGAAACAGAGTAAAAGAAGGATTGCAGGATTTAAGCATCACAAGAACAAACTTCCCATGGGGAATTCCATTTCCATTGGACAAAAAACATGTCATCTATGTCTGGTTTGATGCTTTGTTAAATTATCTAAGTGGTGCAGGAAAAAATCAAGAATACTGGCCAGCACAAATCCACTTACTTGGAAAAGACAACGGCTGGTTTCATGCAGTAATCTGGCCAGCAATGCTCCTCGCAGCAGGATACAAACTTCCAAAAACAGTTTTTATCCACGGATTTCTCTCATTCAACAAACAAAAAATAAGTAAATCATTAGGGAATTCAATCTCTCCACTAACACTCGCAGAAAAATATGGGGTTGACACAGTTAGATACTTTACTTGTAGGCAGTTCCCATTTGCAGAAGGAGAAGATGGAGACTTTAGTGAACAATCCTTAATTGACAGACACAACAATGAACTCGCAAACAAACTTGGTAACTTAGTCAGCAGAGTTTCAGCTTTAGCAGAAAAAAATAACTTAGAAAAAACAGAAAATAAACTACTCAAAAAACTTCCCCTTAAAAAAATAGAAAAGCTCTTTGAAAATTTTGAACTTGACAAAGCCTTAAATGAAATTTTCGCATTCATAGACCTCTGTAATGAATATGTACAAAACAAAAAACCATGGGAAACCCAAGATAAAAAAGTTGTCTATGAACTTGCAGACAGCATCAAGGCAATTGCAATTCTCCTCTGGCCTTTTATCCCACAAACCTCTGAAAAAATCGCAAAACATCTCGGTTTTGAATTAAAACTAGATGAAATAAATAAACCTTTGAAAAATTTAAAAATTAAAAAATCCGAAATTCTATTTAAAAAAATATGAATCAAGAAATAAACAATCTAAGAAAAGAAATAGATGAGACTAATCAGAA
Source organism: Candidatus Woesearchaeota archaeon (assembly GCA_964493655.1). Taxonomy (GTDB): domain Archaea; phylum Nanobdellota; class Nanobdellia; order Pacearchaeales; family GW2011-AR1; genus CAZWNN01. Next base: position 10,191 of record CAZBOY010000010.1, read on the forward strand.
AATTTTAAAATTAGTCAATCAAAGACAAAACCTTTCAAAAAAAGTTGGAGAAATAAAAAAACAAAATAATCTCCAGATTGTGGACATAAAAAGAGAAAGCGAAGTCTATGACAATATTAAAAAACAAGCAAAGCAACTGAACCTTGATGAAAATTTCGTAGTGGAATTATTTAAACTAATAATAAAAAACTCAAAGGAGATTCAATGGAACCAAAACCAGAAAAATTAGAAAGGTTCGTTGGGTTATGTCCTGGTTGTGGAGAAGAAAGCCAGTTTATCTATAAAGGAATCCGGAAAGGTTCTGGTGCTGTTCCCCATTTTGAAATGTATACTTGCCCAAACTGTAGTTCTACTTTTGATAAGAAAAGCATAATACAAAAATGGATGAGATAAAATTTGAAGATTTTGCAAAACTTGATTTAAGAGTTGCAACAATAAAAAATGCAGAAGAAATACCCGAAGCAGATAAACTTTACAAACTTACAATTGATGTTGGCGAGCTCGGCGAAAGAACAATTTGCGCAGGAATAAAACAGCATTATAAAAAAGAAGATTTAATAGGAAAACAAATCATCATTGTGGCGAATCTTGCTCCTAGGAAAATGAAAGGTATTGAAAGCCAGGGCATGCTATTAGCTGCATCTTCAGAAAATCACGAAGAAGTTGTTCTTTTGATGCCTGAAAGGGAAATTAAAGAAGGGAGTTGTGTTAGCTAAGGTAATTCAAAAAAGCTATGAAAAATTTCTATGAAAGATAATCCCCCTTACCAATCACGATACTAAAGTGCGAAGCACATTTCGGAAAAAATTTTACTCTTTGAACATTATAGATAAGATAGTCAAGAGTGAAATTTTTTGGCTTGCTGCTAAGCAAGCATATTATAGTGTTTCCTAGCGGAAACAGAAATTCGCCTTCGGCGATTTAGTAATCTCTAATTTGATTTGTTGTAAACATCTTATTGTATAAAAAAAGTGTTAGGATTTTTCATCACCTAAAAACCCCGCCAAACAACCGTGACAACCAACCTGCATTAATTCTTTCAAGTTCTTTTTCACTTTCCGGACCAAGAATCTTAGATGCAATTTTCATATATTTTCTAGAAATCTTACTTTTCGGATGTGTGTGAACAACAGCATCTCTTTTTGTTAACGCTTCTTTGGCACTATCATCTTCGGGAATTATCCCAATTATTTGTGTTTCAAGCATGGATTTTATAGAGGATAAAGGCATTTCAAATTTAGCACCCCTGTGCCGAGTTACAATAACCCCTTTTACATCTTTTCCCATATCTCGCGCAACTTTTACCGCTTTCAAAGCATCTGTAACCGCCGGCATTTCAGGATTTGTTATAATAATAATTTCCTCACCAGCATCAATAGTTGCAATAACTTCATCCCCAAACCCTGCTGCCGAGTCAAAAATAACAAAATCCGAAATTTTTTTCAATCTTTTAGTTATTTCCGGGAATTTCTTTGTATTAAACTTAGTAAGTTCTTTTACAGAAAGAGATGACGGAACAATTTTAGTCCCAGAAGAATGTTCGTAAATTGCTTCCTCAATATCTGCTTTGCCTCTTAAAACATGATTCAAAGTCACAGGAACAATAGGCGCGCCTAAGTGAATCCCTATATTCGGCGTGTTTAGGTTTGCGTCGACAACCACAACATCTTGATTAAACTTGTTCAAAGCAGCCCCAAGATTAATTGCTGTCGTCGTTTTACCAACCCCGCCTTTTCCTGAAATTATCGTAATCACTCGGCCCATTTTAAAATTGGTTTTCTAACCAGAAAGAAAATGCTTAACACTGCTTATAAACTTTTCGAGTATTTCTTCATACTCTTTTAACTTTTCTAAATTAATATCCACGATTTTTTCACCGTCTACAACTTTCAGATTTAAATTCTTTCTAAACTCTCCCTCTCGTGTTTTTGGTAGCCCAGGAACTCTTCTAAAGAAAATATAAACTGGTATTACATCCTGAACAGCAATGTCTTTTTTAAAAATTTTCCTCATAAATTCCACTTTTTCTTTGGGGCTTTTAGGCAGAACAGGAATTTTTTTCCTTTTTTTTGCCTCTTCAAGCATAGCATCAAAGCTCATTTCAATCATAATTTGCCATCTGGAGATGAGATTCAAGATTACATCACAGGTTTTTGTATATTTCAGACTAACATAGAGAAGATGGTCTGCACTTGTTTTTTCCTTTATAATTTCACTTATCATCTTAAAATAAACCCTCAATTAGCGCGAAATATATCAAGAATTCATACTTTTTATATGTTTCTTTATTTTGTTGGGTAACCAAGAAACACAATTAATTTTAATCCCTATTTCAACTCCAAAATAGCAAGTGCAATATCACCATTATTTTTCTTAAGAAAGTCTCTTACCTCTGCCTCACCCTTTCCTGTTTTTTCTACAACCATCTCAACATCTTCATTATTAAACCCCTCCCGCCCCTCCTCTCGCGACTCTCCGGTTATCTGCCATGTGTCCTGCCCCTGCATATTAACCCTTGTAACAGAAGGTTCATCAATAACAAGATTCTTATCTTCAAATTCAATTATCACTCTCTTAGCATCAACATTTTGCTGGGAAATCCCCATTTGTTTCATAACTTTTTCAACTTGCTTTGCATTAATCTTACCTAATCCCGGAAACATGTTTTTATGAAAATTAAGGTATATTTAAGGTTTATGGAAAAAAGAAACCACTAACATCAAGGATACATTCACAAATATTAATTTTTTATTAATCTTTAAATTCTCATCGGCTTGTAAAAAGTAGATTATCTTTTGGCAACTCTTGAAGAAATCCAAACTTGTTTTATATGATTGTTTGGATTTCCGCAAAACATTTACAAAGCATTAAGCATAAATCTCATACAAAAATGTTTGTCAATTAATAAACTAAATTGAGTTTTCAAAAAAATCTCCACATAAATTTATAAACCCCAATTTATAACTTGCAACATGGATTACCAAAATTTAGTAATTTTACCTCAAGGGTGTTCACATTTTGGAGATTCTGAACTAGTAGAATTAAGCGGAACTTATTCTACAAAAGGTGGAGATTATCAAGTAATGCATTGTGTTCATTGTGGGGATTATAAAACGCCAATAACAAGAGATGAAAAGCCCCAGGATAATTTAGGAGAAAGTGATTTAGAAATCGAACTTGGAGAAATCCCCCATAAGTTTCTTATCCCCCAATAGGTAAAAATAAATTCAATAAAATTATAAGCGCAACAGTTCCGATAATAAGCCCGATAACTGCCGCTGGACTGATTTTCAATTTAGAATCATACTCTTCTTTGTAACGCATCAGCCCGCCAAATCCAGCAGGCATGTTCATTTGTTCTGCCATGTTTTATCCAGAGATGTTTTGTTTATAAGGTTTTTGATTGATGATTACGAAATTAAATTTTTATGAATATTAAATAAATCATCGGCTTGTAAAAAGTAGATTACTCTTGGCAACGCTTGAAGAAAATTATCCATATCTTAATATGCTTAGGATAATTTTCCGCAAAATCCTTACAGAGCTATAAGAATAAATTTTCCACAAGAATAGTTGTAAAATAATAAATTAAATTTTACTAAACTCAACTTGTTGTATATTTTGATATACCCTAATCCTGTTCAATTCATTATTATATATTCAACTACACATTTATTTTTAAATCATAGATAACTAAGAAAAAAATGTATATTGATCCTCATGTTCATGATAGAGATAAAGAGCAAAGAGATAAAGAAACAGTCGCCCATGTTCTTTCAGTGGCATATCTTGCTGGCGTTGACGCAATCTGTACTATGCCAAATACACAAAGACCAATAACAACAAGAGAAAGGGTTCTGGAAAGATTCGCACTCGCACAAGAAGCTCAAAAAGTTTCCCCAGTTTTTTATGGACTTTATGTAGGACTCACTTCAAACCCAGATCAAATCGCGAGAGCAGTAGAATTAACAAGAGAATTTAAACCAACCCATGAGAGAAGATACGCTGTTGTTGGATTAAAAAACTATGTTGGAAAATCTGTAGGTGATTTAGCAAACATAACTGAAGAATCTCAAAGAATAATAGCTAGAGAATTAGTAAGAAGAGGATATAAGGGTGTCGAGGCTTTTCATTGTGAAGAAGAATCTCTCATGAGACCAGAACTTTGGGATCCAACAAAACCAATAACTCATTGTTTAGCAAGACCTCCTGAAGCAGAAATAGAATCAGTTAAAGACCAGATACTTTTTGCAGAACAAGCGGGGTTCAGAGGAACTATCCACATTTGTCATGTTTCAACTTCTGAAGCAGTAAAGTTTATACAAGACATTAAAACCAATCGACCAAGTGCCGGAGAATATAGTTCTTCATTTGAGATAACTTGCGGAGTAACACCACACCATTTATTCTATTGCAATGAAATGATGAATCAACCTAATGGTTTATTTTGGAAAGTAAATCCCCCATTAAGAGATAAACAAATCCAGGAAAAATTATTACAACAAGCAAAAGAAGGAAAAATTGATTGTATAGAAACAGACCATGCCCCCCATACCTCCAGTGAAAAATTAAATTTTCCTTATATGTCAGGAATTCCCGGCATAGATCGGTGGCCAGACATTGCAGAAAGATTAGCACAAGAAAAATTTTCACAAAAACAAATAGAAGATTTAACATTTAATAATGCCGCAAGAAGATTTAGTTTAGAAGGCATTGTAACTAAATCCCCAGGTCCCGGACTAAGAAAAATTGGGGCTTACATAACTAGCCCGTATTATTAAAATGAAATTATTAAGACAATCCTTTGATGCATTTTATGATTTAATAAAACATCCGGTTTTCTGGACAACAAAAAAAGACCCTGAAGTCGCGCATAATTTATTCACTTGGTTTTGCAGAACTCTTCACAAAACAGGATTAGAAAATATTTTACTTGCAGATTCAAAATCACAATCTAATAATGTTCAAATATCAAATGCCGCAGGATTTAATAAAAATGCAGAAATTCCCCCAAGCGTTCTAAAAGCATTTGGTTTTGATAGGGTTGTTATAGGAACAGTTACTTATGATTCCTGGGACGGAAATCCAAGACCAAGAATCGTGAGATTTCCAAAAACAAATTCAATGGTTAATTGGATGGGCTTACCAGGAGTTGGTGCTAAGGAAGTCAGAGCAAATTTAAAACAAAACCTAAATTACCGAACGGATGTTCCAGTTACATTAAATCTAATGGCAACACCTGGAAAAGTTGGAGAAGAGGTCCTAGATGACCTGTACAAAACTGTATTCTACTTCAAAGATGTTTATGATGTAGATAGATTCGAGTTAAACATTTCCTGTCCAAATACCTCTCACTCGAGAGAATCATACCAAAGGCAACTAGATTCTATGTTAGGGGTTATAGAAAAATCCCGAAGATCTGGACAAGAAATTTATGAAAAGGTTTCGCCAGATTTAGAAGAATCAGATGTTGATAAAATTTTAGAAGTTTCTGCAGACCATGATGTAATAGGATTTACAACAACAAATACAACAACCAATCATAACCAAGAATTTATTCCAGAAATTCCAGGCAAGGGGGGAGCAAGTGGCGATGCAGTTTATGAAGCTTCCTTGAGAGTTCAGAAATTATTTGCAGATAGAACAAATCATAGATTAATTGCATGCGGGGGAATTAGTTCTCCAGAAAGAATGAAGGAACGATTAGAAAATGGAGCAAGTGAAATTCAAATTTACACACCATTTATTTTTTCAGGGCCTAGATTATTGAGAAAATTGAGAACTTAAACTTTTTTCATAACCTTAAACCCAGTATACTTCCATAAAACTTTAGGGATTTTAATTGAGCCGTCTTTTTGCTGATTGTTTTCTATTAAAGAAACCATTGCCCTAGAAGTTGCCATTGCAGTATTATTAAGTGTGTGAAGAACATATCTTTCTCCTTTTCTATTTAATCCTTTAATCTCAAGATCCCTTGCCTGATAATCCCCGCAATTACTCAAACTTCCAACTTCACCATATTCTTTTGTCGTCGGTCTGTAAGCTTCTAAATCACTGCTTTTAACTTTCCAATCTCCTAAATCTCCAGAACAACATTCAAAAATTCTATAAGGAATTTCAAGTGCCTGATAAATCTCTTCTGCATTTTTTTGCAATTCTTCATAATATTTTGGAGAATCTTCTGGCTTGCAAAAAATAAACAGCTCAATTTTATTAAACTGATGAGTTCTCCACAAACCTTTTTCATTAATCCCGTGGCTTCCGATTTCTTTTCTAAAACACATAGAATATCCAAAGAATTTTAATGGGAGCTGTTCTTCAGGTATTGTTTTTCCCGCAAGCATTCCTAAAATAGCATGTTCGGCAGTTGGAATTAAATAAAGGTTTTCTCCTTCAATTTTATATAATTTTGTTCTAAATGCTTCAAAATCTTCAGCAGCTTCGCAAACTTTTTTTTGAACCATCAAAGGTGGTTCAATATAAGTGTATCCTTTTTTCCTCATAAAATTAATTACAAACTGCAGCATTGCTTGATTTAAAATTCCTAATTCATTTTTCAAATAATAAAATCCTTTCCCGCTTGTTTCTGCAGAAGCATCAAAATCAGCAACACCTACATTTTCCAAAATCTCAACATGATTTTTTACTGGAAAATTAAATTTAGGAATTTTTCCAACTTTTTTCATAACCTTGTTTTCACTTGCATCTTTTCCAACAGGAACACTTTTATCCATTATTTGCGGGATAATAGCAAGAATTTCATTAATTTTCCTCCTAATAGCTTCCGCCTTCCCCTCCACCACCGTAATCTTTCCAGGAATCTCCTTTGCTTTTTTAATCAGCTCTTTTGCCTTTTTCTCGTCCTTATTTTTCTTTGCCTGATTAATTTCTTCAGAAATCTTATTCCTCTCATGCCTTAAATTATCCACCTTGGTTTTCTCTTTTCTCCAATCTTCATCTAATTTCTTAACTTTGTCTACTAAAGGAAGTTTATCATTTTGAAATTTCTTTTTTATATTCTCTTTTACAACCTCAGAATTTTCTCTTATTAATCTAATATCAATCATAACAAGATAAAAAACACAACATATTTAAACATTTCCAACAGAAAATAATATGCAAAAAAAGGCAGGTGTTGTAAAGACAATTTTTTTTATCTTAATCATTCTAATAATAATTTTTTTAATAGTTCTGTCGCTTGTTTATTTTTTTATTCTCAATCCTGCTCAGAAAAAACCAAACATTGAAAACCCTCTTGAAGGAATCAGTAGTGAATCTGGAGAAGTTCCAATTGAGGACATAGAAATAGAACCCATGTTTATTTCTTACATACTCAATGAAGCCGGGGCATGGAAACTTCATGCAGACCCATTTAATGGAGAAGAGGCAATAATAAATTTTGAAATAGAAGATGGAACAAATTATTATTCCAAGATTGATGATTCAATAGAGACCTTTGAGGGAATTTCTCTAGAAGCAGATTTAGAATTTCAAACAGAAAAAAAGGAAATAATAATGGCAATTTTGAGTAGTGACCCTGGAGATTATTTTGTAGAATCTATTCAAAATGGGGAAACCCAGGTAGAAATAACAACAGATGAACTAGAGCTTTTAATGAAAGGATACCCCGGTTTCTATAACTCCCTAGAGATTGAAGAGGATTAACCCCCATTTGTACTACCCCCCAATTAACTGTATCTACAATTTGAGGACGAAATTTTAAAGAAAACTTTATAAGCATAATCAAACTCGAACATATAGATTAAAACATAGTCTTCAAAAGATATATATTAAAATGGCAGAAAACCTTGATTTGTTTTTTAGAAGAAAACCAGCCTTAATGCTAATAGCTCTGAAAAACATAAAAAAAGCAAGATACGGCTCTCTTCTTGCAAAAGAAGTTGATTGCACTTATAGTCACGCAGTTAAGATTCTGCAGACCCTCGAAGAACTCGGGCTTGTTAATTTTGAGAAAAAAGGAAGAATAAAAATAATCCAGCTCACAAAAAAAGGCAATGAAGTCGCATTTCACATCGAGGCAATCAGACGTGCTGTGAAATAAAAAATCTTATATCTGTGAATTACTAAATAAATTATTTAAGTTTAGGATTATCTAATAAAATCCCGATTTGTGGAGAGTAGATTATCTATCTTGGTAACTCTTGCGGAAATCCAAACTTATTTTACATGATTGTTTGGATTTCTTCAGAAGTTTTACAGAGCATTAATCATAAACCTAAACAAAGAATTCTTGAGATTAATAAATTTTAGATTAGAAATTCCAATCATGGCCCTGGAGGGATTTGAACCCCCGACACCCGCGTTAAGAGCGCGGTGCTCTAACCAGGCTGAGCTACAGAGCCTTGGGCTAAACTATCTTTCAAACTTCTTGCATTTATAATCTTAGTGCAAGGCGATGGAAGAGCCGTGATAAGATTAGATATCCTTGCTTTAAAAAATTATTCCTGTTTGTATTTCCGGAAATTATAATCAAAATTAAAAAATTTCAAAGATGAAAATAAAGAAAATAATAAATTTCTATTAATTCTTAAATCCTCTTGATTTATAGGGGGTTACTATCTTAACAACTCTTGGAGAAATTTATCCTCATCTTAGTTTTCTTTTGAAACACAAATTTTCTTTTTCTGCCCTAAGGGGTACACCATTGGTGCAAAAGAAAAGAGTGGGATAAATTTCCGCAAAATCCTTGAAGAATTATAACAATCGATTGCCCCAAAGAATTATTTCCAAGATTACTAAATTTTTATTATCTAAATGAAAATCCTCGACTGGTTCAGCGTCTGTTTTACCTAGCTAGATGTCACGGAAATTTTTTCAAATTTATTTTATACTGGGAAAAAATTTCATCTAAAGTTCTGCAAAACTTTAAAAAATCACTTATATTCCCGCCACATCCGAAAGAAATAAATTATAGATGGTTTTCTAGATTATCTTGCACCTATTAACTCGTCTGGAAGTCCAGTAGGCATTCTCTTTGTTTCTGGGGATTTTAGATAATCAATAGCCATTCTTGCTCCATACCCAAATCTAATTGCTTCTTCTTCTATTCTCCCAGCAACTCCTTCAAGTTTCCCTTGCATATAACTTCCAACTGCTTGCAATAAAGCTCCTTCCACATTTTCGCCTAAACATATCATGGGTAGAGAAAAATCCTCCAAATATAAGGTTAAATCGCCTCTGACCGATTGATCTCTACGCTTTTCTTTTATAATAAATTGTCTTAATTTTGCTTGGACTTCTGGAGGTACTGCATATTTATTAAATAAACTATCAAATAGTCTATAATTTGAATCTGCTTCATAAAACTCCCTTGGGAATTCCCATTGTAAATCATCAGATGGACGAAGTGAATCTAATGGAAATTCTTCTCTTAAATCTCGTAGTTCTCTTTGTGCTCCCCGTTCTTCTTTTGTTATGCCGGTAGGTTTATCTTCCATTTTTTCTCCTAGTAGAATTCTAAGGCGATTCTCTACCATCCCCCTTGTTTCTAGATAATTTTAAAGTTTTTAAAGTTTCGTTTTTTCATTTTTCAAAAATATTTCAGCCCCATAAATAACAAAATCCTTGAATTAAATTTTATATATATTTCCTGTTTATCACTTATATTCCCGCCAAGTATGCAGACATTTTTTGCATCTGAAGAATTTTGTTTCTGCTTCGTCTCCAGCACGTGTTTGCAATGTCCAGAAATGAGCACCAGTATGCCCGCATTTTTTACAGGTCTCATCAACAGTCGGAAGAACATCTACATCTTTGTCTTTGATAACTGCTATCTTCTGTTTTTCTCCAAACTTTTCACTTGTCTTCAGATCCACCTTGTCTTTGGAAGAATAATTGCACCTCGCACACCCATAATTCTTCCTCTTTTGAACAAGAATAGACCCACATTTCGGGCAAAATTGCATTGTTTATTTTGGATGTAATTGTATTTAAATGTTTCCACTTTTTATTTCTTAGAATGCTTCCACATGAATTCAAAGTAACTCTTGTAAGCCTTAGCTGCTTCTTTATTTTCAATAATAATTCCTTCTGGTTCATCTGTCCAAATGATAATAGCAATCTTGTCTCCATAAATATTTGTAACAGCAGGAGATTCTGAAATATCCGGAGCATATTTATATTCTGAAGTTTTCTCATCTTTTTCACTTCTGCCTTTTCTTAAAATCATTTTCGTTTTAATTTTGTTTTCTTTTTTTAATCTGTCAAATTGCAATGCAAATTCAGGCAATCTTTCAGAAAACTGCCCTTCACTTCCGAATACAAAATTATCTTTTCCAGTTCGTGCAATATCATAAAAAATACTTCTTATTCCTTTCAAACCTTTAAACAACCTAACCTGCCCTTCAACTTTTCTCTCTTTATGTTTTTCCTGCAACTTTGGCAGAATTTCTTTTACATCATCTTCTTGTTCTTTTAGATAATCAAGAATCCGACGAGGACCAGTAACTTGAAACCATTTAACTAATCCAATCATAACATAACTCACAAGTCCTTTTTCTTGCAATAATTTCAGGGCATTATAACAACTGCTTCTGTCAATATTCGCAATCTTAGCAATCTTCCCAGCTTTTTGAGAACCGCGTTCATTTAAGATAAGATAAACTTTAATTTCATTTGGAGAGAATCCTATTTTCTCAAGGACTCTTTCAGGTTCCATGAAAAAGAAAATAATTCCATCTTTATAAATTTGTTGTTTATTTTTCTACAACATTCAGTCTAGGGTTTGCTCAAGTTCTTCTGTAAACTTTTTCTTTCCGATGTTACTTGCATCTCTTAACTTTTGCTCTAAATCGTGTGCTTTTTCTTGCAATTGCTGCCATTCTGCTTCCATAGCTGTGACTTGTTCTGGGGGCATTCCACCATATATTGCCCAATCTTTTGGAACTTCTAAGTAGATTTTCTCAAGACTTTCAAAGTAATCTTTCATATCCTCTGGGCCATCTGGGCAAAAGGTGCGTATTCCTATTCTTTTTGTTTTAGACTTTCTTATGATTTCATCTAGATGTCCTCTGCCTGCTACATATGCCTCGCAAAAATCTCCTACCCATACAACTGCCGGGGTTCCTCTCTGTAAAGCTTCGACAAAATCATGTGCTCCCCTATACCCTCCGATGTCTTCTATTATCTGTAGTTTCATTTTTTATCCTCCTCTTGTTGCTCTTCAGCTGCTTCATTGCGTCGTGCTCCATTAAAGATTTAGATAAAAATCTATATTTAGATTGTTGTTGTAGATATTTCTACAACAGAAGTTTATATCCCTCTTTTTCAATTTATTTAAGGAGACAAACCAAAATGACAAAAAAAGCATACTTCGGAAATCCCGACCTGAAAGTAATAAGGCAAGGAAGCCCAAGGCAAGTTGCAAGACTTTTGGAAAAAATGGAAGAGGACGGAGACATAGCACCTTGGGATGAAACAGGATCTTACTATGATGCTCAAGAAGAAAGAAGAATCCGCTGGGAGCTTGGACTTCCAGAGGAGGGGGGTGAATATGAAACCTAAAAAAATCCTAATAGGCGACGACAACACAGAATTCCTTACAAGCTTTTCCAGAGCTTTAAGAAGACTAGAAATTGAAGTTGATACTGCAACAACCCCTGATGAAGTAACAGCAAAAGCACAAAAAACAAGATATGACAAAATTGTAACAGATTTAGATTACACAGATGGTGGAGCAGAAGGTTATCAAGTTTTGCAAGAAATAAAAAATCTTGCCCCAATAAGAGTTCTTTATACGGCAAGGGCAGGAGTAGAAGGAGTAAAACAAGAAGCTGAAAGAAATGGGGCAACTCATGTCATTAATAAATCAGATGTTTCAGGATTAATGAGGTTGCTGAAGGAGGAAAAATGACATCAGTTGGAGATATAGGTATAAAACCAGGAGAAGCCAAATCATTACTAAGAAAACTATGCCGGCTTGATGAAACAACCGGAGTAGAAGAGCCGATTTATCCGGAAGCCAGAAGAGATGTTTGTGCAATAAGATTTAATGAGTCTAAAAAAGATTCTGAAGGTTGTTGGAGTTCTTCAAATGTTTATTTAATGTACAAGACAGCAGAGAGATTAAATTCGAGAAGCCTAATTGCTTGTAATGGATTTGGCATTATGTTTGAGTTAAGAGAAATTGCGGAACGAGAGGGCGATATAGTTGTTCTTATTGGGTCACATTGTGGGGCTGGAAGTTATTACCATATACCTGGTGAAGTTTGGGAATCTAAGACTAATAAAAAGGAGTTAGGGTTAAAATGAAAATTGATCCAGAGTTGAAAGCAAAAATACGGGGGATGTCTGAATTAATCTCCAACAATCAAGATGCTTTTGGAATAGACGATGAATTAGTACATAGAGTCCTTGAAGCATCTGCAAATTTAGTAGGAGACTCAGAAGACTTGGTTTTAAAATCCGCTGAAAAATTGAATAGAAGAGAAACTCTTGATGGTAGAGACTGCTTGTACATAACTAGTTGTGGAGAAAGATCTGCAGGTGGAAAAGAACAGAGTGTATTCAGAGATATGAAAACTGGAAAGTACCTTGTTATGCATGATGGTTGTCATCATCTTCTCGCGCTTAATCTTCTTGAACCCGGAGAAAAAGCCCACTATAAAGAATTTGAAAAATATCCAGAAGCCTATGAATATGCACGAACCCATTCAATGATGGGGTGGGATTAAAATGAAAAACATAATTAATCCGAAAGGTTACAACAGGAGGAAGAGAAAATGTCAATAAAAAACGAAGAAGATAGAAAAAGATTATTTGCAAGCCCTGACATAAAAACAATAAAAGGGTTAGCAGAATATCTTGGTTCATTACTAGACGAGGATAGTTCAGAAGAAAGAGAGAAACAATTATTAGACTATCAGACAGCCCCCCGGGACCAATCTGCAGCGTATCTAATAAAAGAACGTAGATATCCTAATATGATCCCTCGGACCGTAGAAATATCTGCTACTATTGGATTTTTCAAAGCCGGAAAGAGCACATCAAAGAAATTTGTATCAAAACCTATTTTCATTTATAATGATGAAGACTATCGCCCAGATTTAGAGTATGAAAGAATAACCAATTTCAAAACAAAAGGCAATACAGCAAAAATCACAGTGGCTACCTGGAGGGGAGAAACAAATGAGCTTGAATTTAGGCTAGGATAATCCTTTGCAAAAATAATCTTCTTTTAGATTTTTAAACTTGTTGTAGAAAAATCTACAACAGAAATTAATATAGCATTCTTCCTGTGTATTATTAACTAAATAACAGGAGAAAAAATGACAAGAAAAATAGTGCTGACTGGTGGGCCAGGAACAGGGAAATCAACAACCCTAGAATTGCTTAAAGCCAAAGGATACTACACCCTCGGTGAAGTTGCAACTTGGATAATTGGAATTGAAAGCAAAAAGCAAGACGGAAAACTGCCTTGGACAGACAAAGACGCTTTTCAGAAAACAGTTCTTGAAACACAGCTTGAATGGGAAAACCAAATTCCAAAAGAAGTTGAAACAGCATTTCTTGACAGGGGATTGCCAGATGGTTTAGCATACTACAGAGTAGATGGACTAAAACCTCCAAGAGAACTTGAACAAGCTGCAAAAAAAGCAGAATACAATAAGATCTTCTTGATTGAACCACTTTCAAGATTTGAAAGAACAGAAGTTAGAAGAGAAAACACAGAAACAGCGAGAAAACTGCATCAAGAAATAGAAAAAGTTTACAGAGAACTTGGCTACAATCCAATAAGAATTCCAGAAGCAACACCCGAAGAAAGAGTAAGACTGATACTCGAAGAAACAAGGAAATAAGAAAATGAAAACAAAAACAACAAACATAGTCGCAAGAATTGAAGGAGGTGTGAGAGAAAATGAAATTTATAAGTAGATATAAAGCAAGAAATGAAAAAGCCAAGCAAAAATATGAAGAAGCATTAAAAAAATCTAAGCAAGAAGGTATTAGAGAGATATTACATGAATCAAAAGGATTTTTATCTGAAAAAACTATTTTAAAACCATTAGAAGGTAAAAAAGTAAAGATTCCTTTGTGGAGATTTCATAGCGAAGATGGAAAAGCAACAAATACTTACTTAGTACATGAAACAAAGTATCCAACTTATTTCTATAATGAGCAAAGATTGATTTTTAGTGGGGGGTTTGTTTTTGAAACAGAAGATGAAAGGTTTATAAGAAAATTAACAAGAGATTCTAATCATATGCTGGATGAAGAGGAAGGATTAAGATTTTGGACTTATGGACTTAAAGATCTTAGGATAAAATCTCCCTTATTTAGTTGGTTTTTTACAATAAAGATGAATGGAAAAAGTACTGGTAATCTTTGTAGTCTTGGTGTAAGGGGGGATAATATCGAAAGAATCATCAAAGGATTATGTAGAAAAAAAGAAGGGGCAACAAATAGAATAAGAAAAGTCAGAGATACAATTGTAGAAAATGGAATTGAAATAGTTGAGAACGAAAAGTATCCTGACTTAAGAACTCCTTATATCTATTTGGGGCGTTCAAGAAACCTTTATGATCTTGGGAGATATTCGAAATATGGAGAACATATATGTACTACTGATAGAGATGGAATAAAATGGCACTACCAACTGAGAGATGCTTATGAAGATGCAGGAGAGCTTAGAATTGCTGCAGGATTGAATAGAACCATAAACAACCAGATTGAAAGTGGAATAGATTAAATAAATCCAACCTTCTATATCACAAATCTAGAACCCCCTATTCAAACCCAAACTAAACACAAAACCCCCTATCCCCCCGCCCAGCTTCATAAAAAATCAACTTCACCCAACCAACATAAGGAATTCTAAAAACCGCTCTCCCTGAAATTAAATTAGGATTAATATTTTGTTCAGCTCCAAGCAAACCAGAATTATGATCTCCTTTTGTTGTGAAATTATCACCAACAGAAATCAAACGATGAATAATCTCATGCGCTTGCCCGCCATTAAAAACAATAACATCACCAACTTTTAATTTCTCTTTCTTAGTTCCTACAACAAAAACAATATCCCCTTTGTTCAATCCATTTTTAAAACTCCAGTCAGAAGCATCAGTTAATGAAATATTGTGTTCCCCATAAATTGAATTTTGTAAAACATCTTCTAAATTAGTAGAATGATACATTGAGCACGACTCGACAATCACAATCGGTAGAGAAGTTCCAGTAGCAAGCGACAGCAACGGGAAAAAAACAAATTTAATTAAAACAAACGCAAGAATCAAACTAACAACTAAGGACTGCCACGAATCCTCCCGCAAAAAATTCCAAAATCTTTTTAGTTGTTTTTTTACCTCTTTCATGCTTACTAAAGATAAAGAGAGTTTTTAAAAGTTAAGTTTATTAATGATAACAATTCGAGAGGTTTATTTAAGGGACACTGCTCTGAAAAATTATTGGAGAAATTCAATTCAAAATTAAATAAAAGATAGGATTGAATTTTCGCAAAAGCCACTAAGATAAAACAGACGCCTATCTAGTCGATGAATTTTAGAAATTAATAAACTATCTTAGTTTTTCTTTTGAAAAACTCCTTAAATGTTTTGGAAGCAAATTGCAGATTATAAAGAGCGAAGGTTCCACCCTTCGCCAATTTTAGTTTTTTCTTGAAAGACTAATTCTTTTTTTCTAAAAAAGAAGAGGCAAACATTTAAATAGTATCTACTTCCTGTATACACATGACAGACATATTTCAGCAAACAATTTTATGTAAAGATTGCAAAAAAGAAATGAACCTAATCGGATTAGAAAAAAATGGATTTCATCTTCGAGCAATTGAATGTCCAAAATGTGGAAGCAAAATAATTCACCCCTCTGATTTAAAAGAATACGAAGATTTTCAAAGCCTAAAGAAAAAACATTTTAAAGTCAAACTAAGATTTGTCGGTAATTCTTATGCAGTTTCAATTCCAAAAGAAATAATTAATTTTATGAACGAGCAAGAAACACGAATGAAGCAGATGGTTGATTTGTGTTTTGAAGAAATCGGGAGGGTTTCGTTAAATTTTTGAAAATGGAAGAAGAATGTTTTTTTTGTAAGGTGTGGGAAGAACAAAAAGAAAAATTTGTTTATGATAATGATTCCTTTTATGTGAGATTAGATGATTTTCCAGTAAATCCTGGGCATTGTGATATTGTTTCAAAAAGACATGTGGTTTCATTATTTGATTTAACAAAAGAAGAATGGTTGGATTTAAAAGATGCTCTTAAAAAAACTAAAGAATTTATTGATAAAGAATACCACCCAGACGCTTATAATGTTGGAGTAAATGAAGGAGAAGCAGCAGGAAGAACAATTCATCATTTACATATACAATTTATACCAAGATATAAAAATGATGTTCCCAATCCAAAAGGCGGAATAAGAAATGTAATTCCAGAAAAAGGAGATTATACAAAATAAAATGGCACAAGAACAAACAATAAAACTCAATGTTGTAGAAGCACTTCAAGATGATGCGTATAAAGGCATCGCGAGAATTGACCCAGAACTAATGAGAAAACTAAACCTCACTAGGGGAGATATAATTATAATAAAAGGGGGAAGAGAAACACCAGTTATTGTAGACCGTGCTTATCCTGCAGATGTTGGAGAACAAATAATTAGAATCGATGGTATAACAAGAAAAAATTCAAAAACTGGAATTGGTGAAATTGTTGAGATAAAAAAAGCAATAATTAAAGAAGCTAAAAAAATCACAATCGCACCTGCACAAAAAGGAATCGTGGTTCAGGCAGATCCTGAAAATTTAAAACGCGGTTTATTAGGTAGGGCAGTTATGAAAGGAGATATTGTGGTTCTTGGAGGAACACAAAGAAGAAGAGATTTAATGTCAGAAGAATTCGGAGATTTTTTCGGAGACCTCGGAGACATTTTCAATCAAGTTGGAATGAGTGGATTCACAGGAATAACTCAGCTAAGATTTTCAGTTATTTCAACAAATCTAAATCAATCAGTTATAATCACAGAAAATACACAAATAACTTTATCTCCAAAAGCAGTTGACATTTCAGAAGAAACTATTCCTCAGATTAATTACGAAGACATAGGTGGATTAAAAGAAGAAGTAAAAAAAGTCAGGGAAATGGTTGAACTTCCATTAAAACATCCTGAAATTTTTGCCCGTCTTGGAATCGAGCCTCCAAAAGGAGTTTTGCTTTATGGCCCACCAGGAACAGGAAAAACTTTATTAGCAAAAGCAGTTGCAAATGAATCAGATGCGCATTTTATTTTACTAAACGGCCCTGAAATTATGTCAAAGTTTTATGGGGAGTCAGAAAAGAAAATAAGAGATATTTTCCAAGAAGCTGAAAAAAATGCACCTTCAATTATTTTTATCGACGA